>CBFGIY010000087.1:0-9132 GCA_965648935.1 Caldifarciminota bacterium | reverse complement strand
CATCCCCAGCGCCGACTCGACCTGCCACGTGCCCAGCTCCTCGAGCAGCCGGGCAATGTTGGTGTTGACGATGCGGCCCGAGAAGTCGATGTTCTGCCAGAGCCACTCCGACGGCAGGATGATGTTGTTCAGGTACGCGGTGTCCGGGTGCAGTTCGTACAGCGTGTCCTTTTTCAGGAAGTTCTCGGCGTGGGCCGCATTGTCCAGGGGCAACCGCCCGACGTAGAGGTCCTGGAACAGGTCCACCGAATCGCCGGCCATCTCGCCGAACTGGTTGTTGTTATTCGCGTCCCAGGTGCCGTCAATGTCCCCGAAGTACATGTCGGCCGGCACGTTGTACGTGGAATAGGGCAGGTAGCCGTAGCGCACCGGGCAGGCCTGGTAATCGCCGCCGAGAATGACGTACTTGAGCCCGCGCCGGGCAAAGAGCTCCTTGATGAGATTGCGCATCTTCTCCTGCGCGTCGCGGCCCGGCCGGGTCAGGGTGTCGTGGCGGACAATCTCGGTGTAGTAGCCCTTGCGCTGCAGCCAGGTCCGCAGGCCTGAGAGCGCCGGGGCAAGGGTCGCGTCGGTGAAAATCACCACGTCGAGGTCGGCGATATCGCGCGCGACCGCGGGCGGCGCCATCCGGTCCACGTCCTCGGGGTTGGCCACCAGCTCGGCCACGTCGGCCGCGAAAAACTCGCGCTGGGATTCGCTGAGCGCGTCAACCGGCAGCGCGCCGGGCTTGCAGCGCACTTCTACCATCGCCCGCGTGACGACCGAGAGCCGGCCCGACGCGGCGCGGTACTCGAATGGGCACCACAACAGCCCGGCGATGCGGAAGCCCGACTTGTTGCCCGCCGGCACCGGCCGGGTCGGCTGCGCCGGGAACACGGCGTCGCTTGAGTAGACCGCCTGGTCCGGCGCGACGAACTTCACGCTGGAGAGCTGGGACAGCGGCCGCATCGGCTGGGCCGGGTGGAGCCGGTGCGTGCCCAGCTCGGCCCGCTCAAGCGGCACGACCGTGATTTCCTCGACCTCGGCCCCGGCCGGGACGAGCACATTCACTGAAAGCCAGGGCAGTATCGGCTCGCCCGGCGCGGACAGGAGCGCCCGCGCCGTGCCGGCCGGCAGCGCGGCCAGCTCGACCACGGCATAGCCGTCGGTCTCGGAGAAAACAACCGACGACGGCGCGACGGCGAGTTCGGTGCTGACCGACGCGGCAAGAGCAGTGCCCAGGGTCAGCGCCAGTACCAGTAGACTCTTCACCAGTCCTCCTTTGGAAGCAGTCGATGTGTTCTGCGGCAGACCGGGAATTATCGGCTTGTGCGGGCGCGGGTCAAGGCGCGCCACGGCCCCGCGCCGGTTTTGACCCGGGACTGCGCCGGCCTATCCTGTTTCGTGCCGCACCTCAGCCGGGCCGGGCTGCTCAATTCCCTGCGCCGCGCCGCGCCGGCCGGGCTCTGCCTCATAGCGGGATTTCTGTCGTGCCGGCCCGCGCCCGCCCCGGCCCTGCTCGATCACAACTGGCCCGCGCGCGAAGACCTCGCCTATTCGCTGGTCATCGACTCGGTGCCGGCCGGAGTGTACACGCTCGCGACCCGCAGTCTGGACACCCTCGGCGTGCCGGCGCTGTGGATATCGTCGCTGACCGCGCTGCAGTCGCCTTCCGGACTGATCAGCGACTCTGCGGTGGTCGTGGCCCGCCGCGCCGACCTGTTGCCGCTGCGCTCGCGCCGCGCCGTCACCGTCTCACCAGGCACGGCCCGTTCGACAGTCGTATACTCGGGCGGCCGCGCCGCCATCAGCGCGGTCCGGCCCGACGACGAGAAGACCGTCAGCCTGCGCGTTGACCGCCGCACCTTCGACAACGACCAGCTCACCACTCTGCTGCGCGTGCTTTCAGTCCCGCCCGACTCGACGGTCGAGCTCTCGGCCCTGAGCGGCGTTGCCACCATCAGCATCCCGGTCCGGGTCCGGTCCCTGCCCGACGAACGCGCGGTCGTGCCCGCCGGAGACTTTGTCTGCCGGCGGCTGAGAATGAACCTGCTCGGCCGCGACGTTGACCTCTGGTACGAACCGGACGGCGCGCGCCGGCTCGTGCGCTACCTCGACCCCGCTGCCCGGCTGGTGATGGAGCTTCTGCCCGTCTCCCTGCCCTAGCCGCGCTCCTCCAGTACCCGCACAAGAAACGAGCAGGCCGGGGTAACCCGGCCTGCTGCGTGAAAACCTGTTCTCTTGTCTAGCGGCTGACCACGACCGGCGCGGTCCAGCGTCCGGCTTCGGTCTGCGCCACGTAGTAGTACACGCCCGGGGCGACGCGCCGGCCTGAGCCGTCGCTCGCGTCCCACGAGAGCCGCTGGCCCGTGCCCAGCTCACGCACGACCCGGCCGTCAGCCGCGACGACCGAGACCCGCGCCGAGCCGACGCCGATGACTGTGACCGCGCCGAACCGGGTGATGGGATTGGGCCGCGCCTCAATCCGCGCGACCGGCGCGCGCCGCTGTTCCGCGAGCCCGCCGATGATCCGCTTGAGAATCGTGCCCTGCGCGCCCACCGCCCAGCCGTTGGACGGGTCGGTGAAGCTGACCGCCTTCAGGTCAACGGTCACGCCGCTCGTCTCGCGGCGCCAGGTTGCGCCCTCGTCCATCGTGTGGAAGATGACGCCGGAGTCGCCGACCACCCAGCCCTCACTCGGCGCCGGGAAGCTGACGCCGTCGAAACTCCCGTTCGCCCCGCTGTTGCGCGATGCCCAGGTCTGCCCGCCGTCGCTCGTGCGGATGATGGTGTTGCTCTGCCCGACCGCGTAGCCGTCGGTTGGAGTCGCGAACTGCACCGCCTTCAGGTCGCGGGTGGTGCCGCTGGACTGGCTCTCCCAGCCGATGCCGCCGTCCCGCGTGGCGCGGATTGCGCCGCCCCGGCCCACTGCCCAGGCATTCATGTCCATCATCGCGGACATGCCCTCGTAGCGGTTGCCCGTGCTGTCCGACACGGTCCAGCTCGTGCCGCCGTCCATCGAAGCGATGATGATGCCGTTCTCGCCGGCCGCGTACATCCTGCCGCCCATCCCGCTGGCGCAGGCGCGCAGGTTCGCCGAAACCCCGGACTGCACCTCTTCCCACGAGTTGCCGCCGTCGGGCGAGCGGAAGACCTTGCCGTTGTCGCCGACCACCAGGCCGTTGGCCGGCCCGTCGAACGCGATCGCGTTGAGGTCCTCGTTGCCCATATCGATCGGCTGCCAGCTCGCGCCGCCGTCATCGGTGCGCAGCGCCGTGCCGCGGTCCCCGACCGCTATGCCGCGGTTCGGGTCCACGAACCACACCGCGTTGAGCGTCTCGGTCGTGCCGCTGCGCTGGACCACCCAGCTCTGCGCCGCGGCAAACGTCGCCGCCGCGAGCCCGGCCAGCGCCGCCATCACTATTCTGTGCTTCACTCATACCTCCGTTTCGCGGCCGGGCCCTGCCCGCTCCGCGGTCTTGATTCCTGCCTGACTGACCGGCGCGGGTCTCGAGTGCCTGCCCCGGTCAGCGCATTATACCACTCTTTTGTCGCCGCGCCAGTCCTGACATTCCGGGGGCTGGACAAACCGCGCCCTTGCGCTAAGATTGTCGCGACCCGGAACCGGCCCGCCCCGGAAGGACGGACAGAGGTTTGCGGGGCAGAACCTAAGGAGGAATCGAATGAACCGAAGCCTGTGGTTGCTGACCTGCGCGGCGCTCATCTTCGCCGCCGCCTGCGACCAGCCCGACAACACCGACCCGGCCGTGACCATCGTCGTCCCGGCCAGCGGCGCGGTCCTGGCGCCGGGCACCGTCACCATCAAGGCCGTGGCGACCGACAACAAGGGCGTCGCCAAGGTCGAGTTCTACGCCGGCGCCACGAAGATCGGCGAGGACGGCACCGGCACGGCCGACACCTTCGACATCTCCTGGACCGCGGCCGTGGGCACTTACACCCTCAAGGCCGTGGCCTCGGACGACGCGGGCAACACCGCCGAACACTCCATCAACGTCACGGTCCAGACCGGCGGCGGCGGCACCGGCCCGACCAACCACTCGGGCCGCATCGAAGCCGACGAAACCTGGTGGCCTTCGGGCAACCCGCACATCATCACCGGCGACGTCTATCCCGTGAACAACGCTACGCTGACCATCAAGCCGGGCTGCGTGGTCCGCTTCCGTTCCGGCACCGAGCTCTACTGCGGCTACGGCGACCCGGGCGCGATCATCGCCGAAGGCACGGCCGACTCGGTCATCACCTTCACCTCGGATGTCAACCCGCCCTCGCCCGGCGACTGGCAGGAAATCGGCATTTTCGACGAGGCGGTTTCCACGACCCGGTTCCGCCACTGCATCTTCGAGTACGGCGGCCAGGACGAGGCCTACGGCGCGCTCCACGTCCAGAACTTCGGGCTGCGCGTGACCGACTGCACCTTCCGAAACAACAAGAACTACGCCATCCGCGTGCACGGCGACGCGTACTTCGTCGAGTTCCAGAACAACACCGTGACCGGGTCGAGCCGCTACCCCATCTACATCCCGTGCACCGCGGTCGGCTCGCTTGGCACCGGCAACACGCTGACCGGCAACACCAACGACGCCATCCTCGTCAAAGGCGGCAGAGTCACCGAGACCGCCACCTGGCGCAACCAGGGCGTGCCCTACGTCATCGAGAACGATGTCGCGGTCGGCGACGACGCCAACAGCCCGGTCCTGACCATCGGGCCCGGCACGACAATCAAACTGCGCTCGGGGGTCGAGTTCTACTGCGGCTACGGCGACCCGGGCGGCATCATCGCCGACGGCACCGCCGGCCAGATAACCTTCACCAGCGCGGTGAACCCGCCCTCGCCCGGCGACTTTTTAAACATCGGGCTCTACGACAACGTCATCAACTCTCAGACGAAGTTCATCAACTGCAAGATCGAATTCGGCGGCGGCGAAAGCGGCAACCTGTTTGTCAGAAACTGCGCACCGACCATCACAGGCTGCCTCATCCGCAAGAGCGCGAGCTGGGGCATCTACCTCTCGGGCGACCCGGCCAGCCTGCCCGACCCGGCCCAGCTGCGCGCCGACAACACCTTCGAAGACAACGCTTCGGGCGACGTCCGCGAGCCCTGAGCCTGACTGAAACTGCGGGGCGGCGATTTCTCGCCGCCCCGTTTCTTTTCCGGCCCGCCGCGCGGGCGGGCCGCGACTGCGCTAGATTGTGTGCAGGCTGTCGCCGATGATGACCGCCTCGACGCGGCCCTTGAGCCGGCGCCCGAGGAACGGGGTGTTGCGCGAGCGCGACACCGGCACCGCGTACTGCCAGCTCTCCTCGAGGTCGACAATCGCCAGCTCTACCGCGCGCCCGACCTCAAACAGCGGCAGCGAAAGGCCCAGTATCGCGGCCGGCCGAGTGGTCAGCCGCGCGACCAGCCCGGCGAGGTCCATCACGCCGCCCAGCACCAGCATCTCGTACCCGAGGCTGAACGCGGTCTCAAGGCCGATCATCCCGGGCGGCGCCGCGTCCCACTCCGCATCCTTCTCGCCCTTCAGGTGCGGCGCGTGGTCGGTCGCGATGCAGTCAATCGTGCCGTCGGCCAGCCCCGCGACAACCGCGCGGCGGTCCGCTTCGGTCCGCAGCGGCGGGTTCACCTTGCAGTTGGTGTCGAACCCGGCAATCGCCTCGTCGGTCAGCGTGAAGTAGTGCGGGCAGGTCTCGGCCGTCACCGCGACCCCGCGCGACTTGCCCCAGCGTATCGCTTCCACCGTGCTCTCGGCCGACACGTGGGCGATGTGCACCCGGCCGCCCGTGGCCTCGGCCAGCAGGATGTCGCGCGCGGCCTGGGCCGACTCGGCGCACGCGGGCGAAGCCTTGAGCCCGAGCCGCGTCGCGACCCGGCCCTCGTTGGCCACGCCCTCGACCAGCTCGCGCGTCTCGCAGTGCGATATCACCGGGATGTCAAAAGCCTTGCAGTACTCCAGGCACCGGCGCATCACCATCGCATCGGCGACCGGCGCGCCGTCGTCCGACACGGCCACGGCCCCGGCCCGCACCATCGCGCCGATCTCGGCCAGCTCCTTGCCGGCGCGGCCGCGCGTGCAGCAGCCGATCGGGTGGACCCGCGCGAAATCCGCGGCCCGCGCCTGCTCGAGCTGGCGCGCGACCGCGGCCTCAGAGTCCACCGGCGGCTCGGTGTTGGGCATCGGGCAGACCCGCGTGAACCCGCCGGCAATGGCCGCGCGCGTGCCCGTGGCAATCGTCTCCTCGTCCTCCCGGCCCGGCTCGCGCAAGTGGCAGTGCATGTCCACGAGCCCCGGAATGATGTGCCGGCCCGAGCAGTCCAGCCGCTCGGCCTCATCGGCGCGCAGGCGCGAGCCGACCGCGGCGATGCGGCCGTTCTCGATGAGCACGTCGGCCCGCGCCACCTTCCCGGCCGCCGGGTCGACGATACTGCCGCCGGCAAGAAGCATCCTGCCCGCCGCGATGCGCTCGATCATCGCCGTCGCTCCGGGCGGCTTTGGCTCTTGATTTGAATCCTCACTCTGCCGCCTCGCCCCCGGCCAGAATGAACAGCACCGCCATCCGCACCGCCACGCCGCTGGTCACCTGGTCGAGTATCACCGAGTTCGCGGACTCGGCCGCGTCAAAATCAATCTCCACGCCCCAGTTCACCGGGCCGGGATGCGTCACGACCACTTCCCTGCCCAGCCGGCGCAGCCGCTCCGCGGTCAGGCCCCAGATATCGCGGTACTCGCGCGCGCTCGGGAAGCTTGAAGACCCGATGCGCTCGAGCTGAACCCGCAGCATGTTCACGACATCGACCTCGTAGAGCACCCGGTCGAGCCGGTAGAAGACCTCGCAGCCCAGCTCCTCGCACCACGGCGGGATGAGCGTCGGCGGCCCGCACACCGCGACCCGCGCCCCGAGCTTGGTGAAAGCGAGGATGTTGGACCGGGCCACGCGCGAATGCGCGATGTCGCCGACGATGAGCACGCGCTTGCCCTCGAGCGTGCCCAGCCGCTGGCGCAGGGTGAAGCTGTCCAGAAGCGCCTGGGTCGGATGCTCGTGCGCCCCGTCCCCGGCGTTCACCACGAACGCATTGCAGTGCCGGGCGAGAAAGTGCGCCGCGCCCGGCGATGAGTGGCGGATGACGATGCCCTCGACCCGCATCGCCTCGATGTTGCGCGCCGTGTCGAGCAGGCTCTCGCCCTTGGCCACCGACGATGCCGCCTTGGAGAAATTCACGCACTGGGCCGAGAGCCGCGCCGCCGCGAGCTGAAAACTCGTCGCGGTCCGGGTCGAAGCCTCGAAAAAGAGATTGCAGATTGTCCGGCCGCGCAGGGCCGGCACCACCGGAATCGGCCGGTCCAGCACCTGCCGGAACACCGCGGCCTGATCCAGAATCTTCGTGATATCGCGCCGGCTCAGCCCCTCGATGCCGAGCAGGTGCCGCATCCCCTTCACCGGCCCTCCGCGCTGGAGACAGCCGGCGCCGGCACTACTTCTTCCCCTTGCCGCGCGGCGCGGCGGTGACGCTCACCCCGTCCCTGCCGTCCAGCTCCGCAAGGCAGACATCAACGATGTCGCCCGGCCGCGTCTTCAGAACGAGCCCGCAGTAGTCGGGCTGAATCGGCAGTTCCCGGCCGCCCCGGTCCACCAGCACCGCGAGCTGCACCGAGCGCGGCCGGCCATAGTCCAGCATCTCGCTCAGCGCCGCGCGCACGGTCCGCGCCGTGAACAGCACGTCGTCCACCAGCACCACGGTTCGGCCGTTGATGTCAAATCCGATTTCCGAGCCGCGCACTATCGGCGTCTCGGCAACAAGCTGCAGGTCGTCGCGGTAAAGCGTGATGTCGATCGCGCCGACCGGGGCCGGCTTCGCGCGGCCCTTGTTCACCAGCGCGGCCAGCCGCTCGGCCAGCGGCACGCCCCGGCGCTTGATGCCGACAAAGGCGAGGCCCTCGACCCCGCGGTTGCGCCGCGCGACCTGCGCGGCCAGCCGCCTGACGATGCGGCCGACCTCGCGCCCGTCCGCGACCCAGCGCACCCGCTGCGCCATCGCCTGCCCCGCGCCTACTTCAGCAGCAGGCCGAGCGGGATGACGGCGCAGTAACCCAGCACCAAGAGCAGCGGCGCCAGCGTTATCGAGCCGCCCGACAGCGAAATGAACCCGGCGACGATCATCGCCAGGCCCACCGCGAGAATGATGTAATTCTTCCTGCCCAGCGCAATCTGGGGCCGCTCCGGCTTCTTCGGGGCCCTGGCCTGCGGCTGGGACTGCTTTCGGTCAGGTTTCATTGGCTAGATGCTCCTTGCAGGCAATCCTACCGTCGACCCGACCGGAGTCAAGACAGCGCGGCCCGGCCGCGCCTCAGGCCCCGGTGTCCTTCGTGTCCTCGCCCCGGGCCGGCTCGTCATCGAGCCTGAGCCGCGTGTCCGGCTCGGGCGGCGCGAACCGCCGCTCGAGATACGCCACGATTGCCGAATCATCGGCCGGCAGCATCAGGTGCACCCCGCGGAAATTGTCCAGGTAATTGCGCCGCGAAAACGGCGACAGCACGATGCCGCCCGAAGTCCGCACCCATCTCCGGAACTGACTCCACTGGTACTCGGCCTTGTACAGCCGCTTGTCAATCGTCACGCCCCGGGCGTGAAAAGTAACGGTCACGGGCAGGAAGTAAGCGTTCAGCGCGACAAACAGAACCACCGCGCCCAGCACCGCCAGCATCAACCCGAAAAACACCGCCACGAAGGTCAGGAACACGAACACGAAGGCCGCGGCCAGCGCGGTCCGCGCCGGCGTTTCCCGCGCCCGATGCACGGTCCACGAAAGCGTATCCTGCGACAGCACGAGAGGGTCCTGCGTCACCAGGGGACAGGCTATCCGGCCGACGCTCTGCCGTCAATCCCGCGCGGGACGGCCCTGCCCGTACCCGCGCCTCACACTGCTTGGGGCCGCCCGGGGAACGGTCCCCCGGACTGCCCCAAAGCGGCCCATTTCCGCGAACTCAACTTCCGCCGCGCCCGCAAGTGCCCGACAACAGGAGAACTAAGTGCTCGCGGCTGCAGGCTCACGATTGGAGTGCGACGAAAACTGTCCGAAGACCATCTCGACCCTTTTCCAGTGCGTGGAGCCGGCCGCAGCCGCCTGCATGACGCCCG
>CBFGIY010000086.1:3159-9169 GCA_965648935.1 Caldifarciminota bacterium | reverse complement strand
ATCCCCAAGCACGAGCGGCGCTTCACTGGCTTCGACGACAAGATCGTGGCCATGTACGCGCGCGGCATGACGGTGCGCGAGATCCAGGGCTTCTTGGCCGAGCAGTACGCCACCGAGGTCAGCCCCGAGTTCATCAGCTCGGTCACCGACGCCGTGATGGCCGAGGTCACCGCTTGGCAGAGCCGGCCGCTCGAGCCGATGTACCCGGTGATCTTCTTCGACGCGCTGCGCGTGAAGATCCGCGAGGACGCGGTTGTTCGCAACAAGGCGATCTACCTGGCGCTGGGGGTGCTGCCCGATGGCACGCGCGACATCCTGGGCCTGTGGATCGAAGGCACCGAGGGTGCCAAGTTCTGGCTCAAGGTGTTCAATGACCTGAAGACGCGTGGCGTGCAAGACGTGCTGATCGCCGTGACTGACGGCCTGAAGGGCATCGGCGAGGCGCTGGCCGCGGTGTTCCCGGCCACGACGCTACAGACGTGCATCGTGCACCTGATCCGCAACAGCCTGGACTTCGCCAGTTGGAAGGACCGCAAGGCGCTGGCTGCGGCGCTCAAGCCGATCTACACGGCGCCCAGCGCCGAAGCGGCAGCGGCCGAACTGGATGCCTTCGAGCGCGCAGCCTGGGGCGCGAAGTTCCCGACCGTCGTGGCCGCCTGGCGCCGCGCCTGGGACCGCGTGATCCCGTTCTTCGCGTTCCCGCCCGACGTCAGGCGCGTGATCTACACGACCAACGCGATCGAAAGCATCCACGCGCGGCTGCGCAAGATCATCAAGACGCGCGGGCACTTCCCCAGCGACGACGCGGCCACCAAGCTGATCTGGCTGGCATTGCGCAACATCACGGCCGACTGGGGCCGCGCGGCCAAGGAATGGCGCGCCGCGATGAACCAGTTCGCCATCGCCTACGGCGACCGCTTCATCAGGACGGCCGCGTAGCATGGCACCACCGACTTGCCCACCGCGTCGGTCGTTCGTCGCAAGCGACGCCCGCCGCCGTGGACATGTCTCCGAGGCCTCGCACACAGAAATTCAGACAGCCCCGGTCAAACTGGGCCGGACGACAGTCCGACGGCTCTTTTCGAAACCGGCCCCGCCGATCGCCGACCTCCGCTGGAAAGGCCGGCAAGCACGCTCCATTGACGGGGAAAGAAAAAAGGCGGACCGAAGTCAAGCCCTTCACTTAACGTGTTGATTTCCGCCCGCGTGGCGGTAAGAATGGCCCTGCACCCTTTCTGGGTCGCAGGGCCTTTCTGTGTCTGCACGCTCCACCGCCAAACCCGCTTCGCCGAAGGTTCCGCCGGCAGTCGATTTCCGCTTTCCGGACGGCTCTGAGCGCGGCATCCAGGTCAACTTCTGCAAGAACCCGCGCTGCGCGAATTACGGGGTGCCTGCCTCGTTGGCGAAGTACGCCCGCCGGGCCAAGGCAGCACCGGGTCTGCCGGGAACCGACTACCGGGTGGGCGGCAGCGGCGCTGGCTTGCCCGTGCTGCAGTGCTTGTTGTGCGGGGAATCCTTGCCCATCAAGTCCAATGCTGGGGTCGCGGAAGAGTTGGCACGCCTCGCTTCGCATCTCGTCGAGCCCGACAGCGGCTGCCGCAACGAGGATTGCCCTTTCTTCAATGTGCCGCTGAACGCTGAGCTGCACAACGCGTTTGGCAAGACGGCGCAAGGGACGCCGCGTTACCGGTGCAAGGACTGCAAACGCACGTTCACCGCTGGTGGCCGTTCGACACTTCGGCAGCGGCTGACGCACAAGAACCACAACGTGTTCATGGCCCTTGTGAACAAAGTGCCGATGTCACGCCTTTGCGAGGTCTGCGATATCAGCCCGCAGACGCTGTACCGCAAGCTCGACTTCATCCACCGCCAGACACTCAAGGTCGCCGCCGCACAGGAGCGCAAGCTGATGGACGGAGCGCTGTTTCGGCGGCTCTATGTGTCGGTCGACCGCCAGGACTATGCCGTCAACTGGACGGCGAGGAAGGACAAGCGCAACGTGGTCCTGCGCGCCATTGGTAGCGCGGACGTGGCGTCTGGCTTTGTCTTCGGCATGCACCTGAACTTCGACGGACGGCTTGACGGACCCGAAGTCGAAGCTGACGCCATCAAGGCGGGCGACTACACGGCGCCCGTGCCTCGCCGCCGCTACGCACGGCTGTGGCTTGCGCCGGACTACACGAAAGCGGTGCAAGAGTCCGCGGACCGAGCTGCCAAGCGGCTGCGCGCGGGCGGCACGCTGGGCGACGACATCGTGGCACGGTATGCGGACACTGAAGCGCGCACTGACGTGGAGTCCCCCGAAACCATCCTGGCGAGCGAATCGCTGCCGAAGACTGGGATGCAGGTGCACAACGAGTACACCATGTACGCCCATTTCTACTGCCTGCGTCAGATGTTGCGCGGGGCCGAGAAGGTGCGCTTCTTCATGGACCAGGAGTCAGGTATCAGAGCAGCGTACCTCGCGGCCTTCGAGCAGGAAGTGCGCGAGCGCCGGTCAGACGCCTTTTACGTGCGGCTGGGCAAGGAGATGACGGTCGATGAAAAGCGCAAGGTGCTGCGGGAGAGCCGAGCGCGCTTTGCCGAGGTTCAGGCCGCCAACCCGGAGCTCACCGACTTCCAGGTCGAGGTCCTGATGATGAAGCGGGAGATGGCGCGCGCCGCCAGCTTCGGCAAATGGTCGGACAAGTGGCTGGTGCATCCGCTGCCCAACGCGAGCGAGCCGCTCAAGGCGATTTGCTATCTGACGGACTTTGGCGACTACGACGAGGACCATCTGGCGCGCCTGTGTCTGCGCGCCACGCTGCATCCCATTGACCGCTTCTTCATGCTCATCCGGCGCCGTCTGAGCCTGCTGGAGCGCCCCATTGGCACATCGAGCAAGGCAGGTCGCATCTGGTCTGGGTACAGCGCCTACCAGCCCGCCAATATCGAGAAGGTGCTGGACATCTTCCGCGTCTTCTACAACTACACGCTTGAAGGGAAGGACGCGAGGACGCCGGCAATGCGGCTGGGCATCATCGACCGTCCAGTGCCCGTTTCAAGCATTCTTTCCGAATAGCTTGAAGCTGGGAACAGCTGCGCTCACCGCAGGAACCGCTTTAAGCGCGCGGCGAGCTTCTTGGCGCCACCTCGGGCTTCGCATTCCCAGACGACCAGAACCTTCCAGCCAAGTTGATTGAGCGTCGCTCGGACTTCCATGTCGCGGAGCACGTTATCGGTCAACTTCTTGGACCAAAACATCTGTCGCGACTTGGGCTCGCTGTACTTGCCGCAGCCGTGCTGGTGCCAGAAGCATCCGTGCACGAAGACCACTTTCTTGCGCGAAGGGAATACCAAGTCAGGCGTTCCGGGCAACTCCCGTTTGTGCAGTCGGTAGCGATAGCCCAAAGAGAAGACGAGCTTGCGAACCGTAAGTTCGGGCTTGGTGTTCTTAGGACCGATGAGCCGCATCCTCGCGCTCCGTTCAGCCCTTGAAAGGCTATCCGTCAATGTCTACTTCTTAATCTGCTCTAGCTGCTCGGGGTACGTGGTAGGTTCCTTGTAAAGAATCACCCGACCCGGGAAGACAGTCACGACCCATCCATCAGGCAGACCTGGAACGATTACGTCTCTCAACACTTCGCGGAGCGTCATGCCGCCTTTGGGGATGCTCACCGTCGCACCTCGCTGGTCCGCGTGGCCTTTCGTGTAATGGACGTAGTCCTTCTCTCCTTTCGCGTTGATGAAGGAATCCGTCTCATAACGGAAATCAAAGGGCAGGCCGTCCTTTAAGTCGATGAGCAGCTCTAGCAGATTCTTCGCGCCTGCGGGCAAGGAAAGCGGAAGGTCGATGTCGACCGGGTGCTCCTTATCGAATCTCGACGCCCTTTGGTTCTCACGCCGGTGCCCAGGGTCGTTCGAACCAAACCCAGTGTTCTGCCAGGAGTCCTTGTTCCCCTTTGTGTAGTGGTCAATCATCGTTGACTCAACGTCAACGACAGTGAATACCATAATCCTTACCGCCTTAAACGACACGGCGCCGATGCTGAGATTCTTTCTGGCTGAAAGCGTGAAGAAATGACGTGCGAGCCGGTCGCGGAATCCGTGCTCGGAATCCGTCTTGCCGACATACATCGGGACGCCGCTTTCCAGCAATACATAGACGCCCTGAGCCTGGGCTGGCAGCCGACTGATGTTCTCGGCAGTCAGCGGAACATGAGCTACTGTATCGATGATAGGCGGCAAGTAGTCGTGCAGCGCCTTGATGATGTCCAGCTCATACTCGGCATAGCCCGGAATCGTGGTGCCGGTCGTAGAAACCGGTACCGCCATGGCGACAGGTGCTGGCGCAGGCGTTGCCGTCGTAGGAACAGCCGCAGGCTTGGCGTTCTTCTTTGTCATTGTCGACCATCCTTCGTAATGGTCGACAGTCTAGACGGGACGCTTATACCTGCGTCGGTCAGGCTACTTTTCGCTTGGTGGCTGCGGCGGAAATTTCGGCACCGAGCCATTCGCCGACAAAGCGAGACAGGTGGACCGGCACCGCGTTGCCAATCTGACGCATGGACTCGGTCCAGGAGCCGGGGAACTCCAGTTCGTCAGGCAAGCCTTGGAGCCTCGCCGCTTCCCGGATGCTGAAGTAGCGAACCGTCCCATCGTCCCGGGCAAGCATGTTCTCTCCGCCGGGTACACCGTGCACCCCGGCCTTGAGCGCCTTTGATGGCTCATCGAAGGGGCTGCCAGTGTGCCCCGGGTAGGCTCTTGCCCCAAGCTGGAAGCGATGGTTCAGCACATCGTGCCGCGTACCAGGCTCCCCGAGTCCAACGAAGGCGTCTCGACAAGTTCGCCACGGCAGTCCTTCGGGCGGAAGCAGGCTGTCCCTTAGCTTCGTCGCAATCCGGGCTTCGTGCGGGGGAATCGCTTCGTCGGAAGGGCGCGGTAGTTTGTGTCGGGTCCAGTACTCGCCGGTAATCCACTTATCCCACACCAGTCGCTCTTGAGAGTGGGTGGCGCCCGGGAACTCGGGCTCCGTCGGAAAGAGGTCTCGACGGAAGCCGACGAAGAGCACTCGATGGCGCTTCTGGGGCGCGCCATAGTCCGCCGCGTTCACCGGCACGACCCGCACGTGATAGAGCGCTTCTGACACGGACTTGGTCAGGCGGGCCAAGTGCGCCTCATGCGATTCCTTCTTGCCGCGAGGCAGCGTCGGATGCGCCAGGCAGGCCGCAATCCACTCAACGTAGTCAGCGAATCGGGGACGCAACAAGCCTTTGACGTTTTCGAAGACGAATGCCTTGGGAAGCGCTTCACGAACGGCACGCACGGCCTCTGGCCACATGTCGCGGTCGTCCTCGTTGCCCGCTGCCTTGCCGCCAATCGAAAACGGTTGGCAGGGCGGTCCACCCGCAACGACGTCTAGTCCCGAAAAGCTCGTCCAATCGATGGCGCGAACATCGTCGGAACGCACGTTCCACTGCTTCACGTGAGCGATGCCGCGCTCTTTGTTGTGCGTCAGCGTCGCGCAGGCATGAGCGTCCCTCTCGACCAGGAGTTCATGGTGAAAGCCCGCCAAGGACAACCCCATGGCAAGCCCGCCGCAGCCCGAGAACAGTTCAACGCTGCGGCCATAGGCACTGGGACGCATCTGGATGACGTTCGAGGTTTTGCTTCGCTTCATTGTTGGTTTGGGCTCAGGGGCTTGTTGGGGCTATTTGACGTGTAGCGCCAGGCTTTATCGCGTGGCATCATCGCGCGACGGTCGCTATTATACAAGAGATTCGTCAAAAAGTATATTTTGACGAATCAAGAAGCAATGATTGATACCCCGGTGCTTCGTCAGCTCGTACAGTCCGGCAAGGCTGGGCAGCTTGTCGCCCAAGGGGTTCCCGGCGGGTTCGTGCTCGTCATGCGCGAGGGTATTGGGGAGCAGGTCTTGAAGGCGCAACGAGGCGGACCCCGTCGCTTCAGGACGCTTGACGCGGTCGCTTAGTACCAGAATGCCCAGGGGGCAACCACCAGTTTCGGCGGG
>CBFGIY010000086.1:0-3149 GCA_965648935.1 Caldifarciminota bacterium | reverse complement strand
GCGCAAGCTCCTTTGTCGTCGAGGTTGGGCATTGGACGGACATATCGCTGAACGTATAGCGGTAAGAGTCCGCTCGCGCCGAGATATCGCGTGCGCCTGATGCTCGAATCTCTTCACCCTGCGCTTCGGCTCAGTGCCAGCGCGCTGGACCCAGATGCAGAAGCCGTTCTAGCGGCGATGGCGCAGCCCTTCGCGGTGGTGGACGTGGAGACGACAGGGCTCGATGCGGACAAGGACGAGCTGCTAGAGCTGGGTGCTGTTCTGGCGGAGCCGTCGGGTGCCGTAACGCGCGAGCTCTCCGTGTTGGTCCGTCCGTCGCAGCGCGTGCCTGACGACACCGCTCGGCTCACCGGCATTACGCAGGCGATGGTCGACGTCGAGGGACAGCCGCTTGACCGCGCCTTTGCCGTTTTCCTGGAGCACATCGGCGACCGCCCGATTCTGTGCCACCACGCGCCTTTCGATGCGGGCTTTCTGCGCGAGGCCACGAAGCGCGCGAGACTGACGTTCAAGAACGTCGTGCACGACACGCTGCCCTTGGCACGGCAAGCGTGGCCGGGCTTGACGTCCTATCGCCTTTTTGAGGTGGCGGAGCTGGCAGGTGGACGGCGACCAACGCATCGAGCGCTTGCAGATGCGAGAGCGACCCTCGATGTACTGATTGCGGCTCGCAGGCTCGTGAGCCGCTAGCCGAACATTCCGTTGTCTAGCTGCACTAGCAGCCCCTGGACCGTCCGAGCGCCGTCGGGCGTGCTCGCTGCGTACAGGGGCACGCGTCCCGCGAGAGCGAAGGAAGGTCGTTCCAGCCAAGCACGCGCTTTCGCGCTGTTCGCAAAGACGCTGTCTGCTTCTCGCAGGGCTTCGAGCTGAGAAGGAGTCTTGCGAGCAAGGCTACGCCGACCTTGCCGCCGTCCTTTCAGCAACGGTTTGCTGAAGAAAAAGGCGCTGCCGCTTTCGCGGAGCGCCTTTCGAATCAGCCACCTACAGGGCCAGCCATCAACACGTTAAGTGAAGGGCTTGGACCGAAGTCCGCCTTTTTCGTTGCTACCTGCTCGAGCCGGATCAGAACCTGACCGTCGCGCCGAGCGTGTAGAAGCGGCCGATCACGTCGTAGGTCTGCGGGAATGTATTGCCGCTGTTCTGGCTCGTCTGGCCGATCGTGTTGCCGACCTGCGGCGGCTTCTTGTCGCCGACGTTGGCAATCGAGAAACTGACGCGGATGTTCTTGTTGAAGTTCCACACCGCGCCCAGATCGACATAATCGAACGCACCGATCCGCGAGTACGCCGGCAGGAAGTTGGTGCCGCCCGGCTCTTCCTCGACCGCGCTGATGTGGCGCCAGTTGTAGGAGAACATGAAGTCACCCACCGTCCACGCCGTGCGCTGGCTCCACTTGCGCTTCGGGCTCGGCGACGGGCCATTGGCGCCGCAGGCGATGCTGTAGTAGCCAAGGCAGTCACGGTTGACCGAAGCAGGCGTCGCCTGGAACTTCCAGCTTTCGACGAAGTTGCCGTTGAAGCTGATGTCCAGCCGGCCCAGGCTCGGGTTCAGCCCGAGATCGCGCAACGGCAGACCGTAGCTGATGCCGACGTCCCAGCCCTTGGTCTCGAGCTTGCCGAGGTTCGACAGCGGCAGCACCACGCCCGGCGCCGCCGAGCCGTTGAACGTGCCGTTGTTCGGGTTGCGCAGCACCTGCGCGCAGGCGGCATTGAAGACCAGGCCGGGGTTGCGCGCCGGGTTGTAGCAGTCCTCGAGGATGTCGGTCTCGCTGGGGTTGGACACCGCGTCTTTCAGCTTGATCGTGTAGTAGTCGACGCTCATCGTCAGGCCGCGCACGAACGCCGGCTGCCAGACGAAGCCGAGGGTCTTGGTGTCGGCCTTTTCCGGCCCCAGGTTCGGGTTGCCGCCGGTCTGCACGTTGATCTGGCCGGCCGAAGGCGCCGGCAACTGGCCGATCGCATTCAATGGCACGCCGGTCAGCCGGCACAGATTGGACAACGTTCCCGGCGTGTTGGCCTGACCCTGGTTGATGTTGGCACCCTGGCAGGGATCCTCATCCAGGTTCGACAGGCCAGAGACGAGCGGCGCATACAGCTCGTTGATGTTCGGCGAACGCGTCGCCCGCTGCGCGGTCGCGCGGATACGGAAACCATCGATCGGCTCCCAATCGCCACCGTACTTGTAGCTGCCGTAGTCCTGCGAGGTGGTCGTCTTGAAGTCAGTATGGCGATAGCCGAGTTCGAGCGACAGCTTTTTGGCCATCGGCATGTCGGTGATCAGCGGCAGCGACAACTCGCCGAAGATCTCCTTCAACTCGACCTTGCCGGAGCGGTCCGGTGTCGGCGCGCCGGTGCCCAGCACCTCGCCCTGGATCTGCGACGGCCCGTCCGACTTGTTGGCTGCCTTGTCTTCGCGGTACTCGACGCCGAGGGCGACGCCGATCGGCGCCTTCGACAGCGGGCTGCGGAAGCCGCCGAGGTCGCCCGACACCGATGCGGCCAGGTTCTTCATCTGGACCTTCTGCAGCAGCACGGCGTCGAGGTTGATGAAGTCGATCATCTCCTTGCTGATCGACCCGCCCGGTCCGAAGATATTCAGCGGCACGCAGCCGTTGGACGAATCGATGCACTCGTCGGTACTGAGCGCGCGCAGCGCCTGCTGCACCTTGGAGAAAGAACCCCAGTTGCCGCGCGTCTGCACCTGGTCCGACTTGCCCTGCGACCAGTAGGCGTCGTAGGTCCAGCTGCCGAACAGGTCGCCGCGCACGCCGAGTGTGGTCTGGTGCGTCTTGTTCTCGAAGTTGTTCAACCGGGGACCCAGTTCGACGAAGCGCCGACCGAGCGATAGCAGCACTTCTGTCGGATTGCCGACCACGCAGTCCGCCGCCGCCACGCCGCCGAAGGCACAGATCTGCTGCCGCGCCGCATTCGGGATGTACGGGTTGCCGACCGGCACCGAATAGTCATTGAAGAACGAGCCGCTCGGCGCCAGGTTGCTGATTACATCGCTGCGCGTATAGAACAGCCGCGCATAGACCTCGGCGTGGTTGTTGATCGTGTAGCTGCCGATGGCGGTCAGCTGGTTGCGATCGAGCGAGGTCTGGTAATAGTTCAGCGGATTGAAGTTGTACGTTGCGTACAGCGGCACGA
>CBFGIY010000085.1:0-9208 GCA_965648935.1 Caldifarciminota bacterium | reverse complement strand
GGTGGGGTGAGCGAGTTCTGGCGTTACGATCTCGGGACCCAGGAGTGGCAGGCGCTGCCCGATGCCCCAGCCGGCCCCAGCGCAAAGAAGTGGGGCTGCGGGTCGTGGCTGGTTTACGACCCGGCCCGGCACCGGATTCTCGCGCACAAGGGCCGGTCTCAGGAGCTGTACGGTTTTGACATCAACACCGGGGTCTGGAATGAGACGCTGGCGGCGATGCCGCTGCACAACCGTCAGACCCGCAAGTCAAAGAAGGTGGGCGATGGCAGCGATGCGGTAATGCTCGACGGGCTGGTGTATGCAATCAAGGGCAAGACACCAGAGCTGTACGCATTCGATCCGGCCAGCGGTGTCTGGTTCGAACTGGAGACGATTCCGTCGTTCGGGTCAACCGGCAAGCGCCGGGTATTCAACTCCGGGTCCGGTCTTGCCGATCTTGACGGGATGCTCTATGCCTTGAAGGGCAAGCTGACGCGGGAGTTCTGGCGCTACCAGCCGGCATCGGTGCTGCCGGCGGCCGGGCAGCAGAGCGACCCGGTTGCAGCCGGGTCGCGCGACGGGATTCAGCTGTCGGTGCCGAGTCTCAGCCGGGGGACGACAATGGTGTGCTGGTCCGGCGCCACGGCCAGTGGACTGTCCTTGCTGCGGGTGTATGACCCTGCCGGCAGAGTGATTGCAGTTCGCCGGGTCGGACCGGCCGGCGCGACGGCGATTTCCGGGCTGCGCAGCGGTGTCTATCTGATTGAACTGGGCAGCGTGCGCAAGAAACTAATCGTCAGTCGCTGACAATCAGTTCTCGGCACGGGGCGGTGCGGTTGCACCGCCCCGCTGCTTTCGGACGAATACTGCCACCAGCACCAGCAGCACTGCGCAGAGTCCGAGATGGTACCACAGCCACGCGGGCAGTCCGAAGAGCGCGATATCGGCCCGGCCCCAGTTCCAGAAGTCGATGCTCGCAAGGAAGACCAGCGCGAACAGCAATGCCCAGCGCAGGCCGCTAACCGACACCTGCGCGAAAGCCCGTTGTCCCCGCGCCGGCCACACAAGCGACCCGGCCACCAGCACCAGCGTTGCGACGATTGTGACCGGGATGACCGGCAGGAATCCGAACGCGGGCAGCAGCTTGAAATGGTAGAGCGCGACCAGCGCCTCGCCCGCAAGTATGGAAGCGAAAGCGGCCCACGGGTTGGCGCGCGGCCAGTAGATTGCGGCCAGCGTCACCGGAAAAAGCACGGCCAAGCCGGTGAAGGTCTCGGTCGCGATGTCAAGGATGGTGCTGACCGGGCGCAGGGCCAGCGCGAGGCCCGCGAGCGCCAGCGCGATGATGACCAGCCGTTCCGGCAGGAATCGGCGGACTCCCAGGGCGGCCTTGAGGTCGCGGCTGACCATCGAGCCGAGCGTGAGCAGTTGCGAGTCCATCGTCGACATCAGCGCGGCAAGGCCCCCGGCAGTGACCAGCGCCGCGACCCAGCCCGGCAGTTTCGCGGCCACGGCGATGGGCAGTATCGAGTCAGCCGCCTTGCCGGCAAGCCCGGGCTCGACCAGCCGGCCCAGCACGCCGATTGCCACTGGCAGAAAGAACAGCACGACCGTGACCGGCGTGTACAGCAGCGCGGACAGGCGCAGGCTCTGCTCGTCCCGCGCCGCGATGAACCGCTGGAAGAGCTGGGGAAACATCGGGTCGCACAGCAGCCACAGCAGCATGTAGGAAAACCAGACCCCGACTGTGAACTGCGCCCCGCCCCCGGGCCGGGCAAAGAGCTCGGGCAAGCGCTCAAACACCTGCCGGTTGGCCGACTCAAACCCGCCCAGCGCCAGCGCGATGCCGACCAGCGCCACAACCATCGCGCCGAGCATCACCAAGCCCTGCAGCGTGTCGGTCCAGATGTCGCCACGCAGGCCGGCGAGCAAGACATAGGCCACGCCGACCGCGGTCACCAGCGTCGCGCCCCACGCGAACGGGATGCCCAGCAACGCTTCGAGCGCGAGACCGGCGCCGATCGGCTGTAGCGCGAGGTAGGGCAGGGTGAACGCGACCATCACCGCAAGATAGGCAAGGTGCAGCGCGCGGTTGCCGAACCGGTGCAGGATGAGCTCGGGCGGGGTCACCGCGCCCAGCCGCTTTGCCGCGGCCCGCACCGGCTCGCCGATGAAGACAAACGACAGCGCCATGAAAGCGGTGCCGAACGCCATTATCGGGTAGTAGGCCCAGCCGATGCGGTAGCCGGCCCCGGCGAACCCGAAAACCGTGAAAGCAGAGAAATTGGTCGCGGCCATCGTCAGCAGGAGGCTCACCGGCCCGACCCGGCGTCCGGCGAGAAAAAAGTCCTCCTGCCCGGGCCGCGCCCGCCGTCGGGCCAGCAGCCCGAGCAGCCCGAGCACGCCGAGGTAGGCGGCAAGTATCAGTGCATTGATCATAGTTTTTTCCTCTGGGGCGGCTCAGGAAAGGCGGCGAGCCACCCCGTGCCGGCCGGGATGGCTCGCGCCTGGCATAGCCGACACGGCCATGCTAGGCCAACGGCGCGGTCAGGTCAAGCGGGCGCTAGCGCGAGAGCACCAGCCGGGTCAGCCGGTCCGCGGGTTCGCCGCGCAGGCCGACAAAGTACACGCCGGCAGGCAGCGAGCGGAGGTCGAGGGTGACTTCGCAGCGCGGGCCGAGGGCCGCGGACCGCACGATGCGGCCGGCGGCGTCATAGAGGACCAATGACGAATTCCGAACTCCGAATGACGAATGCAGCCGGACGGTGAGGCGGCCGCGGGCGGGGTTCGGAGAAACCGAGAGCGAACTACGAGTGGCGAATGGCGAAAAGCTGTTATTGGACTCGGCGATGCCGGCTAGTATGTAGCTCGAGTCCAGCACCCAGTTGTCCGGGTCAATCGTGATGCTGTCCGGGCAGGTGTGAACAAGGAAAGTGTCAACCTGCGGATTGGCCCGCGGCCGGATCGTGACCAGCGTGTCAACGTACAGGCAGTTGATGCGCACCGGCAGCGGCGTGCGGAAAAAGTCGGGCGCCTGCGCGCCGTTGTTCTGCGCGAGCGAGGTGATGATGCGCGAGCTGTCCCCGGCCGGCTCCGCGGTCCAGCTCAGCCGGTACTTCGGATACCCGGCCTGGTATATCCACTCGTCGAAGAACCAGTCAAGCTCCAGCCCGGTCTCGCGCTCGCAGATGCGCCTGAAATCCTCGGTCGAGACCGTGCCGTAGCGGAAAGAGTCGCCGTAGGCGCGCAGTGCGCGGAAGAACACGCCGGGCTGCTGCCATGCGGTGTCGCCGGTGACCCAGCGCAGCATATGCATCACCCACGCGCCCTTGCAGTAAATCGTGCCGTAGTCGTAGATCAGGGGCCAGGGCGGGTCATAGATCGGGAACCGGCGCGACCGATCGCCGTTGATGTAGTTGGTCGCCTTGCCCTTGATGTAGTTGTTGAAGTAACTGCGGCCATTGGCGTGGCCCATGTACATGCACTCGGCCCAGGTTGCGAAACCTTCGTTGAGCCAGACATCGGCATAGCCGACATGGGTCACCATGTCGCCCCACCACATATGCGACAGCTCGTGGGCGATTGTCCCGTCGGCCCCGCCGCCGATGTAGCTGCGGTTGAGCATCACCAGCGTCTGGTGCTCCATCCCGCCCCACGGAAACCCGTAGTACCCGGGCACGTGGCCGAAGCTTTCGAACGGGTACGGCCCGAACAGCACGGTGTCGGCAAAGTAGTTCATCATCCGCGGCAGCCGCGCGTACCCGGTGCGGGTCTGGGTCGAGTCAAACGGCCACATCCAGTGGCGGATGGGCACCTCCTCGCCGCCGCTGTTGCGCACGACCGTGTCCCAGCTCGAAAAGCGCGAGGCCGAGAAAGTCATCAGGTAGGTGGCGATCGGATAGGAGTGGCGCCACCACCAGGTCCGCCTGTTACCCGGGGCCGGGGTCACCGAGTCTAGCCGGCCGTTGGAGCAGACCTGAAAAGTGTCGGGCAGAGTGAAGTTCATCATCACGCCGCGGTCGGACTTGTCCATCGGGTGGTCCCAGCACGCGAACCAGTAGTGGTTGTCGGTCGGACAGCCGCATGTCATCGCGTGGGCAAAAGCGGTCTGGGGCGGCCGGCCGTAGAAGTACCCGGCATTGGCCGTCGTCGACTCGCGCCGGAAGAAAATCTCGATGTCGGCCGAATCGCCGCGGACAAGCGGCGCATCGAGCGTTATCGCCAGCTTGCCGGGCGGCGTGGTGAAGGCCAGTCGCGTGCCAGAGCGGCGCACCGAGTCGCAGGTCAGCCGGTCAAAGTCGAGCGAGAAGCTGTCCAGCGCCGCGACGCGGCTCTGGATGCAGACGACCTCGCGGCAGGAATAGCCGGCGTTGTACATCGGCAGTTCGAAATCGAGCCGGTAATGGCGCACGTCGTAAGAGTGAACCGAGTCGGCGAGCAGCAGAGAGGGCGAAAAGCGCGCGCCGGGCTTGCCCGGCAGGTACGGGCCGTCGGGGATGTAATCGGGCGGGCGGGAATAGCCGGTGGCGACAAGCAAAAGCAGAACGAGAATCGAATGCCTCATGCGATACCTCCAGCGGACGCGGGCCAAGTCAAAAGTGACCGCATCCTATGCGGTCATCCTGAGCGAGCGCAGCGAGTCGAAGGACCTCGTGTACCTCACCGGAACAGCAGTTCGGCAATCTGCAATGCGTTCGTGGCCGCGCCCTTGCGCAGATTGTCGGTAACGACCCACAGCGAAATCTCGTGCGTATCCGCGCCCTCGCGCACGCGGCAGACATAGACATTGTCGTTGCCGCGGCAGAGCACCGGAGTCACATAGCGGTCGCGGTCATACAGCACCACGCCCGGTGCGTCCTTCAGCACTTTCAGCGCGTCCTTCGGCTTCACCGGTGACGAAAACCGGCAGGTGACCGCCAGCGAATGGCCGACCGTGACCGGTACGCGCACGCAGGTCGAGGTCACCTTGAGACTGGGCAACCCGAGAATCTTCGCGCTCTCGCGCATCGTCTTGGTTTCCTCGCCGGTGTGGCCGTGCGCGTCGAACTCGTCAATCTGCGGAATGATGTTGTCGGCAATCTGCGCGGGCAAGGGGCTGTCCTTGGTGTCCGGCTCCCGGCGCAGGGCGACGAACTCGGTCTCGTACTGGAGCTGGTCCAGCGCGTCGCGGCCCGCGCCCGACACCGACTGGTACGACGCGATCCAGATGCGCTCCAGCCCGAACGCGCGGTGCAGGGGCGCGGCCGCGACCGTCAGCGGAATCGTGGTGCAGTTCGGGTTGGCGATGATGTTGTGGTGGTCCTTGACCGAGTCCGGATTCACCTCGGGCACGACCAGCGGCACGTCGTCCTTCAAGCGGAACGCGGCTGACTTGTCAATGACCGGGCAGAACTTCGCGACCGCGGGCACGAGTTTGCGCGCGAGGTCGGTGCCGATGCAGAAGAACGCCACGTCCAGGCCCTTGAACCCGTCGGCGTGGACTTCCTCGACGACGAGTTCCCGGCCGCGGAAGGTGCGCTTCTCGCCGGCGCTGCGGCCCGAGGCAAACAGGCGCAGTTCCTCGACCTCGTGTTTGCCCGATTCCAGAATGCGGATAAGGGTCTCACCGACGACGCCGGTGGCCCCGGCAATACCGATTCTCTTCACGCTTCTAGCGTATTGCCCGGCGTGCGGGCAGTCAAGCGGGAGGCGAGCAGAAAGCCGGGGCTGTCGCAAGCGAGCCGCGGACAGAAGTCGCCCTCTGCCCGCTGGCCGACCGGCCTTGGCAATGTCTTTGGCATCTACCTGCTATAACCACCGTTATAGCGGTAAGGTAGGCGTCGGGAAATTGGCGGCAAAGGTAACACGCCGGAGGGGCAAGGGGTTGTGAGGGCGGCGGTGTGCCGGCCGCGAGAATGACTCCCCCGCTCAGGGGACGGCCTCGCGTGCGGTCTTGATTGCCGGGTTGCGTGCCGCGGTTGCGGCGCAGCCGACCGGCCCGAGCCCGGGCCGGGCCGCCCTAGCCGTTGGCTTTGCCGAACCAGTCGCTGATGCGCACGCGCACGACCCCGACCTTCGTTAGGTCACGCTCAAGCAGGCGCGCTTTGACCGGCCCGGGGTCAGGCTCGTGGCGGTCGATGAGCAGTTCGAGGGCGCGGCGTTTCTCGGCCCCGTCTTCGACCAGCTCGGCCCGGCCCGCGAACTGCACGCTCCGGTAGGCGTGGTCGCACTGGCCGGCAAGGTAGCCGCGGTCTTCCAGAATCTGGCCCCAGACCCGCGGGTTGGCGCGGATGAACTCAATCTTGCGGCCCTGCACCGCGCAGTGAAAGTAGAGCAACTCGCCGCTTTCGTCGAGCGCGTGGTTCACGGTGACAAGGTAAGGCTCGTCGCCGCGGCAGAGCGCGAGCGTGACGAATCGCGCCGCGCGGGCAAGCTCAAGCAGTTCGGCCGGGTCGGTGAGCGCCTTTTCCGGGTGGCGGGTGTGGTAGGGTTGTCGCTGGTTCGCCATTGGTCAGTTTCGGCCGGTTGCGCAGGGTGTCAACCGCGGGTGCGGCCGCCTGACCCGGCCCGTTGACGCCGGGGGCCTGCTGTGGTATAATTTAATGAGGGGTTCGAAACCGTCCGCTGAAGGGATAGGAAGGATAGCCCAGGAGATGGGCTGAAACCGGGAGGTTCTAATGGTCCGTGTCCGGAATACACCAAAGAAGGCGTCTGTTGTCGTGGCGTTCCTGCCGGCTTGCGCCGGTGCGGGGGCGCGCCATGGCTAGCCAGTCGGGTACGTCTGCCTGCCGCGTGCCGGCCGGGCAGGGAATAGTGCGCGGGCCGGGCAGGGACCGGCTCGTGCGCCGGGCGTGGCGCTGCATAGCGGCCGACGGTCTGCTCGGAATCACAACCGGCTGTCTGCTGCTGGGCAGCGGTGCGGTCGCCGCGCTGGAAGGCCAGACGGGACTGACGCGGCCAACCTTGCTGGCCGTGTTTTCCGTTTCTGCGCTTCTCGCCCTGCTCGCGCTTGTCGCGGGCAAGTTCCGCATCACTGCGCCGCGCATGGTCTGGGCCGACCTGGAGAGAATGGAGCGAGTCGCGGGCCGGCGTGCCTGGCACCTGCTGGGCCTGATGGCAGCGCTGTGCGCCGGTTCTGCAGTGCTGGCGCTCGTGATGCCGGCCGAGGCGCGGCCGATCGCGGAAACACTCGCGGGTTGCCTTGTCGGACTGGCATTGCCCGTTGGGGTGACGTTGCTGCTGGCCCCCAGCCTGGTGCCCGGCGCGGCGGCCGCCGGTGCCGCAATCGCCGGGGCCGGCGCGCTCCATTCGGGCTGGCCACTTCTGGCCGGCGGCGTCGCGCTGCTCGCGGTCGGCGCGGTCACGCTGTACCGGTTCACCCGGCGCTACCCGCTGGGCGTGACGCAGCGCGCCGAGACAGTCGAGACCGGTATTCTGCCTGAAACATCTGGCCCCGGCGAGTTGCCGGGACCGATGCGCCAGGCGGAGGCGAGCGCCTAGCCGGACTTGTCCGGGTCAGGCAGGGCCGGTTCGGGCGGGCGGCGCCGGAGTTCGGCGACCGCACGGGCGCCGCGGATGTAGAAGGTTTCCAGCACCCGGGCAAAGCCTTCGTAGAACGCGTCGTCGCAATCGTCGGCGCATTCGCCCAGTTCGCGTTCTTCGACCTGTTTCAGCCTGGGCCGGCGCCTGACCTGCTCCTGCCACTGCAGCCGCGCCTGGAAGTGCATCAGCACCATGCGGGTGAGAAAGCCGCGAAACACGGCCATCGTCGGCCGGTCGTCAGGGTCCAGGCCCAGGTCGCGGAAGTAGTTGTTGACCATTGGCCGGTGCGCGCCGGACAGCCGGATGTGCAGTTCCTGCAGCTCCGCGTTTTCGATTTCCGTTGTCCGCTCCGCCGCCACGGCGAGCAGCAGGTTTTCGCGGTAGAACGCGATGAGGTTGCGGATAAGCCTGCTCACATAGGTCTCGACCTCGGCCGACGGGCCGATGCCCTTGTCGAGCACCTCGTAGTAGCGGTTGACGTACTCCGTGACCAGCGCTTTGACCAGCCCGAGCTTGCCGCCGTAGTAGTAGTTGATCATCGCCAGGTTGACACCGGCCTTCCGGGCGATGTCGCGCGTGCTGACCGCGGCGTAGCTTCTGTGCGCCAGCAACTCCACCGCAGCGTCCATTATGCGCTGCTTTGCGTCGGCACCGGCCTTGCCGCCTGACCGGCCAGAGACTTTCTTAGGCATCATCACTTCCAATCAATCGATTGACTATAAAGCATTCCGGCCCTTAAGTCAAGTGTCTGCGTCTTGTCTTGTCGCGGGTCCGCGCCACCGGAACCGGCCCAGGTCGACGCCGCCCTCTGCGTCGAACTCGACTCCCTCGGCCGCAAGCCGCGCCCGCTGTTCTCTGCCTCCCGCGCCACTCATAGACACCCGACCTCTGGCATTGACAACCCGGTGCCACGGCAGTACCTGAGTGCCCGACAGTGTCGCCAGTATCCGCGCCACCTGCCGCGCCGCGCGCGCATCCCCGGCCATCGCTGCGACCTGACCGTAGGTGACGACCCGGCCCGGCGGCACCGCCTTCAGGAGCGCGACTGTGCGCCTTGTGAACGGCTCCATCTTGAGTCCGGGTTCGGCGGTCTGTGGGCTTCCCGCGGGCAGAATCTGTATCGCACGCGCGATACTAACACGACCGGGCACGATCCGTCAAGTATCGGCAGGGCATTGGGTTAGGCGGTCGACCGACCGCGCGCCGCGCGGCCCGGCCGCAACTCGGACTTGACGAATTCGGGTTTGGGTGTATTATGGACTACTGGCGGCATCGTGTCGCCGGTAGAAACAACGTCTGATAGGGGCTAGGGACATTTCGGAGCCTGACTGGACGGGCGACAGAGTCAGTTCCCGCACAAGCAGCCACGCCGATTGTACCAGCACAAAGAGTCCGGAGGTAAGCTATGGCCAAGCGCATTTTTGTCGGGAACCTCCCGTTCAGTGCCACTGAGGATGCGCTCCGTTCGATCTTCGCCCAGCACGGCGATGTGTCCAGTGTCGATATCGTGAAGGACCGGATGACCAGCCGTTCGCGCGGCTTCGGGTTCGTCGAAATGGCGACCGACGAAGCGGCCGCGGCCGCGATTGCCGGTCTCAACCAGTACGTCTTTGACGGTCGGCCCCTGACCGTCAAGGAAGCCCTCGAGCGCGGCGAAGGCGGCCCGCGCCGCGACCGCGACTTCGGCGGGTTCGGCGGCGGCGGTGGC
>CBFGIY010000084.1:0-9245 GCA_965648935.1 Caldifarciminota bacterium | reverse complement strand
GACCGCCGAGAACATCGGTTGCCGGTTCTATATGTACGGCGACCCGGGCTACTCGACCAGCAATGACCGGGTCATCGTCGAGTACTCGCTGGACTCGCTGAACTGGTTCAAGGTTGACTCGTTCTCCCGCTACAACGCGGTGGCGGGCTGGTACGAACGATTCTGCCAGCTCGGCAGTATCCCGGCCGGTTCGCGGGTGCACGTCGGCCTGCACGCGGTCAGCGCCTACGGCAACAACATGTTCGTGGACTCGCTGCGCGTGTTCTACATGCCGCCGCCGCTCGACGTGGCCATCACCGACCTGCGCGTGCAGGAGTATCCGTTCGCCGTGGGCGAAACCGACACGCTCGTCTGCATCGCCCGCAACGTCGGCGCGGTCGTGGCCGGGCCGTTCTCCGTGAACTTCTGGGTGAACGGGTCCAACTTCGGCTCGACCGACGTGGCCGGCCTTGGCATCGGCGAAACCGCCGTGGTCAAGATCTGGTTCCAGCCGACAAGCGAGCAGCGCCTCATCTTCGGGGCCAAGCATAACCTCGCCGGTGACGTCTTCGGCAACAACGACAGCACCAGCCTCGACGAGTGGGCCTTCCCGACCGGCACCTACCAGGCGCAGGGCTTCGAGTACATCACCTCGTTCCCGCCGGCCGGCTGGACCGTGGTCAACGCCGACGGCGGCACCCAGCAGTGGGCCTGGTACACCGGCGGGGGCATGGAGCACTCGGGCAAGTACTTCGCCGGCTGCCGCTACGAAAGCTCGACCCTGGCCAACAACGACTGGCTCATCTCCCCGGCCTTCACGCCGCTTGCCGGGCCGACCGACTCGTTCGGCTACTTCTGGCACGGCTACTGGACGGGCGAGCCCGACACGCTCATCCTCTACGTGATGAGCGGCACCAACCCGTCGGACACGCTCCAGCGCCTCGTCTATGACTGGAGCGACTCGCAGACGGTTCACCGCCGCATCACCGCCTGCCTCGACAACTGGGACGGCCAGTCTGTCCGGATGGGCCTGCGCTATGTCGGCACCTACCTCTGGTACGCCTTCGCCGACGACATCTGGTGGCAGCAGAACTGGGCCGCGGTTGCCGCGCCCACGCTCGTTTCGCCCGACAACGGCGCGACCGGCGTGGCGGTTTCAGGCAATCTCGTCTGGAACGCCGCCGCCAACGCCCAGGGCTATGACGTCTACTTCGGCACCGACAACCCGCCGACCACGCTCTACGCCGACGACGTAACCGGAACGAGCACGCCCTACACGGGCCTGCAGAACAACACGACCTACTACTGGTACGTCGAAGCCTACAACCCGACCAGCACCGCGCAGTCCGTGGTCTGGAGCTTCACCACGGTATCCGGCCAGCAGCCGCAGGGCGGCTGGACCGAGATAGCCCAGGTGCCGCTCACGCCTTCGGGCAAGGCCGTCAAGGACGGCGGCGCGATTGCGTGGGATGCGGGCACCGGCGTCCACTACGTGCTCAAGGGCAACAAGACCCCTGACTTCTACAGCTACGACGGCACGACCTGGACCACGCTTGAGGCCCTGCCGCTGGGCACGGAGAACAAGAACCCCAACAAGGGCGCCAACATCTGCACCGACGGCAACGGCACGGTGTACGCGACCAAGGGCAACAACACCGCCGGGTTCTGGAAGTTCGCGGCCGGCACCTGGACCCAGCTTGCCGACGTACCGCTCGGGGTATCCAACAAGCGGGTCAAGGGCGGCACGGACCTTGTGTATGTCGCCGGCGACTCCGACTACGTGTACCTGCTCAAGGGCTACAAGAGCGAGTTCTATCGCTTCAACGTCGGCTCGGGCACGTGGGAAACGCTGACCGAAGCCCCGACCGGCATCAAGGCGAAGTGGGACAAGGGCTCCTGGCTCGCGCTTGACGAGGACCACGGCCGGCTCCTGGCCCACAAGGCCAAGTACGGCGAGATGTACGCCTACGACCTCGCGGCCGGCACCTGGGGTTCACAGCTGCCCGGGATACCGCTGCTCAACAACCAGACCGGCAAGAGCAAGAAGAGCAAGGACGGCTCCGACGCCGCCGTGCTCGACGGCTTCCTCTACGCGCTGAAGGGCGGCAACACCGCCGACTTCTACGCCTTCGACCTCGAGGCCAACGTCTGGTCCGAGAAGGAGACGATACCTCAGGTCGGTTCGACGATGAAGAAGAAGCGCGTGAAGGGCGGCGGCGGCATCACCTCCGACGGCACCAGCCTGTTCGCGCTGAAGGGCAACAAGACCGCCGAGGTGTGGCGCTACGGCTTCGAGAAGGTCCTGGCCCAGGCGCCGGCGCGCTCGGGCGTGATGGCCGAGAACACGGTGCGGGCGGCGAGCTTCACGCTCGGGCCCAACCCGCTGAACTCGGGCCTCGCCACCCTGCGCTACAGCCTGCCTGCCTCCGGGCCGGCGACCGTGCGCGTGTTCGATGTCACCGGCCGGACCGTGCTCTCATCGAGCATGGCCGCGGGCCGCACCGGCTCGGTGAGCCTCGACCTGCGAGAGCTCTCGGCCGGCGTGTACCTCGTGAAGTTCTCCACCGAGGGCTTCACCGGTTCACAGAAGCTGATAATCGAGCGCTAGCTCGTATCGGCAAACTGCGAGGGGCGGCCCCGGGCCGCCCCTCGCGCTTCTATGCCTGTCATTTCGACTGAGGCGTGCAGCGCCTGCCCCTCCGTCATTTCGACCAAGGCGGTTCTCCGCCGCGTGGAGAAATCCCTCTCCCTCTCCCTCTCCCTCTCCCTCTCCTTCTCCTTCTCCTTCTCCTTCTCCTTCTCCTTCTCTCCTTCTCTCCTCCTCTCCTCCTCCTCGACTTGGTGCCCTGGTACCCTTTGCGCCGTCCTCCTCATTGCTGTCTTTCGGCTCGTCCATAGCCAAGTCCACCACGACGACGCAGCGGGCGCGACGCCGCCTATGGTGCAGCCCGGCCTCACGCTCGGACAGTTTTCGTGCACCTCCAGCCGTGACCCGCCAACCGCACGCCGCTAGCCCACGCATTGTCGAGCACTTGCGGGCACGGCCGAAGCACCAATCACGGAAACGGCTGCTCATTTGACGGTCCCGGGGACCGCCCGCCCGGCGGCCCGGGTCGGCCCGCGGAGCGGGGCAGAGAGTGGCAGGAGTCGAGGTCCAAGCGATAGACCCGATAGTGGAGAGACGGACGGGCCGCAGGCGGGCCCAGTCGTGCGGGAAACTGCGGGCCTGGAGGTGGGAGCCAGGACCGCCGACAAGCCCGGCCTGATTCCGCAGGCGTATCGACTGGAACAGCGCGGCGAAGAGAGCTTGGAGAGACGCACGGATTCGCCCGGCCAACACCGCTGCGCGCATCATCGCGCGCAGACCCGCACAGCAGGCAGGGACGCGACGGCCCGGATGGATGGTGACTGCGTGCGGCCCGTCGCCCCGGGCAGTGATGCAGGCGGTATTCATTGACACCGGTTGACTATCCCCAATATACTCTCAGTCGGTGGGCGTCAGCCGCCCATCGGGCAACTCATTCAAGCGGGCCGGCTGGCCCGCAAGGAGGCAACGTGAATCTGTCCAAGGTGATGGCCGCCGCGCTGGTCTTGTGCGCGCTCGCGGCCCCGGCCCTGGCCATCGACTACACCAGCGTGCAGGATGGCAACTGGGGCGTTTCCACTACCTGGAGCCCGGCCGGGGTACCCGGCCAGGGCGACAATGTCAACATCGCTCACCGCGTCGTGCTGGAGGCCAACTACTCGGTTGACAACCTTACCATCGCATCGGGCGGCAAGTTCGTCATCAGCGGGGCCTTCTCGGTGATGGTCTATGGGAACTGGACCAACAACGGCAGCGACTCGCTGGTCAACGGCTTTGTGTTTCTCAGAGGTCCGGGCAACCGTACCATCGGCGGCTCGAACCCCACCAGCTTCTGGCGCCTGAACATAAGAAAGTCCTCGACCAGCGACACGGTGTACCTGACCCAGAACATCTCGGCCCGCTACCCGGGCTCGGGGACGTTCATGGTCGACACCGGCAACTTCGTGACGAACGGCCGCAACCTCGACGTTTCGGTGACCAATGCCCGCGTTGACGGTATGATAGCCGGCCGGTTCTGGGTCACCGGCGCCTCGACCGTGAACATCTACTGGCTGTACCAGTGGGGACTGGGCTACTTTTATGTCACCTCGCCCTCGGCAGTCGTGAACATCTTCCGGCAGGACATCGCCAACTCCCAGCACCGAATGGACATCCTCGACGGCACCGTCAACTACACCGGCACCGGCACGAACCTCAACCTGCAGCTCTACACCAACAACAACGGCTGGGGCTGGTTTGCCACCGGCGGCACGATCACCTTCAACGGCAGCATCGCCAGCCAGAACCTGAGCACCCACTTCCGCGCAACCGGCACATCGGTTGTCCGGTTCGCCGGCTCGGCCAGTTCGTCGGTGCTGGTCCACAACTGGACCGGCGCGGCGCAGAACTCATGGTGGATTGAAGACCTGCGCGTCGAGAAGACCGGCGGCGCCGCCCTGCGCTTCTACACCAGCGCAACCGCGGTCGAGAGCCTGTTCCGCGTGAACTCGGCTTTCACGGTCAACCCCGGCGCCGTGGTCAACTTCACCGGGTCGTTCCAGGCCGGCCGCGGCTACCGCCTGCCGACCCTGACAAACAACGGCACGGTCAACGACTCCGCGCCGGTATTCATCTCCGGCGACCTGACCGGCTCCGGCACCTTCGCGTCCGGCCCGGGCGGCGCCGTGACCTTTGACGGCACCGGCACCAGCTCGGTCAACCAGCCCGCATCGTTCTGGGACCTCACGATGAACAAGACGGGCGGCGGCTCCCTGGCCATCTTCCGCGACCTGCCGGTCGGCCGCAACTTCCGGGCTCAGGCCGGCACCTTCGCGCTCGGTCGCCGCACCCTGACTCTCGGCACAGCGTCGTCGGCCGGCTCGGTCGCGGTCGCATCGGGCGCGACCTTCACCGCAATCGGCAGCGCCGACTCCAGCTCGATCGTGACCGCGGTTGACGAGGCCTATCCTTACGCGTTCACGGTTGACGCCGGCGCGACAATCGGCGCGCGCCACGCGCGGTTCCTGTACCCCGACACGATGGGCGTCAACATCGCCGGCACGGTTGACCCGGCCAACGACTTCGACTCCTCGGCGTTTGTCCACGGCGGCATCCCCGGCCGGATGCTCAAGATCGAGAACGACCAGACTCTCGACGGGCTCGACCACGTGGCATTCTCCGGCACGGCCGGCTACAACATCGAGAAGCTCGGCAACTCCGGCCACATCACGGTCACGCTCGGCGGCGGCACGCGCTGGGGCGAGGCCTACGACAACGACCCCAACAACCGCATCGACTGGGTGGGACCGGACGCCGGCGTGCTCGCGGTGCTTGCGCCGGTCGGCACGATTCCGCTCGGCACGGTGATTTCGCCGCGCCTGCGCCTGAAGAACTTCGGCCAGTACGCCGCCGACTTCGCCGCGACGGTTGTCATAACCGACTCGCTCGGCGCGGTCGTCTTCGACACGACCGAGACCGGCATCATCCTCGCCGCGGGCGACAGCACCGACCGCACTTTCACCGCGGCCTGGACCGCTGACCCGCGCGGGCCCTACACCGTGACCGGCTTTGTCACCGACGGCCTGCCCGAGAACGACACCGCGGTCGCCGCGGTGCGCGTAGTCGGCCGTGACGTGGGCATATCGGGGATACTGTCTCCGGCTGGTGCGGTGCCGCCCAACTCGGTGGTGACGCCGACGGTGCGGGTGACCAACTTCGGGCTGGCCGACGCGGTGACCGACGTGCAGCTCTGGATAGTGGACGCGTCGAGCAACACGGTTTACGACACGACCGAGACCGGGGTCGCGGTTGCGGCGGGTGCGACGGTCCAGCACGCTTTCACCAGGACCTGGCTGGCCGCGCCCGAGGGCCGGTACCGCGTGATTGCCTGCACGAAGCTGGCCGACGACATCAACCCGGCCAACGACACGGGTGCGACCTCGTTTGCGGTGGGCACGGCTGTGCCGACGGCCTGGACCGAGATAGCGCAGGTGCCGCTGACGCCGTCGGGCAAAGCGGTCAAAGACGGCGGCATGATAGCGTACGACGCCGGGCTGGGCGCGCACTACGTGCTCAAGGGCAACAAGACGTCGGATTTCTACAGCTTTGACGGCACCAACTGGGTGACGCTGGCGGCGATGCCGCTGGGCACGGAGAACAAGAACCCCAACAAGGGCGCCAACATCTGCACGGACGGCTCAGGGACGGTGTACGCGACCAAAGGCAACAACACGGTCGGGTTCTGGAAGTACGCGACCGACTCGACCGGCGGTGTGTGGACCCAGCTTGCCGACGTGCCGCTGGGCGTGTCCAACAAGCGGGTCAAAGGCGGCACGGACCTGGTGTACGTGCAGCAGGACACCGCGGCGTACGTCTACCTGCTCAAGGGCGACAAGACCGAGTTCTACCGCTACAACGTGGGCACGGGCGAGTGGCAGACGCTTGCCGACGCGCCGGCCGGCGCCAAGGCGAAGTGGGACAAAGGGTCGTGGCTGGTCTACGACGAGGCGGCGCGCAAGCTCTACGCGCACAAGGCGAAGTACTCCGAGCTGTACGCCTACGACATCGACTCGCTGACCTGGGGTCCGCTGCAGGCCGGAATACCGCTGACCAACCAGCAGACGGGCAAGCGCAAGAAGGCGAAGGACGGGTCGGACGCGGCGCTGGCCGGTGGCCTGCTGTATGCCCTGAAGGGCGGCAACACGGTCGAGTTCTATGCCTGGAATCCGGGCACGGGCGAATGGAGCGAGCGTGCGCTGATGCCGGAGATCGGCTCGACTGCGAAGAAGAAGCGCGTCAAAGGCGGCGGCGGTCTGACCACGGACGGCAGCTACCTGTACGCGCTGAAAGGCAACAAGACGGCCGAGGTCTGGATGTACGACCCCGGCGCGGTGGCGCTGGCGCAGCCTGCGCGCTCGGGCGTGATGGCCGGGCCGGCAGTCAGGCCTGCGGGGATGAGCCTGGGCCCCAATCCGCTGCTGACCGGGACCGCGGTGCTGCGCTACAGCCTGCCCGGGTCCGGGCCGGCGATGGTGCGGGTGTATGACGTGACCGGCCGGAGCGTGCTCAGCCGGAGCTTTGTGGCCGGCCGGGCCGGCACGCTCAGCCTCGACCTGAAGGGGCTTGCGGCCGGGGTGTACCTGGTCAAGCTGACGGCGGGCGACTTTGCGGCTTCGCAGAAGCTGGTGGTCGAACGCTAGCCTGACTTCCGCAACTGCGAGGGGCGGCACTGCCGCCCCTCGCGCTTTGTCCTGCTCACGGCAACCAGGACTGCGCGGAGAGCAAGGGATTCCTCCACTCCGCTTCGCTCCGGTCGGAATGGCGAGAGGACGAAGCTTCGAGTAGGTCTGCCTGTCACATCCTTCTCTCGATTCGACGAAACGCGGCAGGCTGCTCCGACCTGTCGTTTCGACCGAGCGCCACCGACCGCACCCTACTCGTCATTTCGACTGAGCGCCGCAGGCGCGAGTGGAGAAACCCCTCCCCCTGATGTCTTCCTGCCCCTGTGCTGCCTCGTCTCTGAGCGCGGGCTCGCCCGAAGAAGGACGCAGCGGGAGGGAGAGAGAGGGCCGGGCTTGACATCTTCCCTGATTGCTGCGAACATTATCGAGGAACAAAGATGGCAAATCGAATAAACTCGCTCTTCACGCTCGAGGACAGCCTGATCGCATGGGCTGCGGGCGATTCCGGGCTGCTGCTGCGCAGCACCGACACCGGCGCAAGCTGGCGCCGGATGCCCGCGCCCTGTGACTGCAATCTCTACACGATATCGTTTCCCAACCAGGGCGCGATCGGCTACGCCGTCGGAGACCGCGGCACGATTCTCAAGACCGAGGATGAAGGCAAGACCTGGCACCAGCTTGATTCCGGCGTTGACGTCGACCTGCGCGTCGTCCGCTTCCCGGTTTCGCCGCAGGTCGGGTTCGCGGCCGGCGACGGCGGCACCGTGCTGCGCACCGCCGATTCGGGCGCGACCTGGCAGAAGCTCGTGACCGCGACGGGCGAGAAGATAATGGATATGAACTTCCCGTCGGACGAGCTCACCGGCTACGCGGTCGGGCTCAACGGAACGATTCTCAAAACCACGACCGGCGGCGCGCTGTGGTTCTCACAGTCGGGCAACGTTCAGGAAATGCTGCCCGGCACTAACATCACCGCGATTCACTTCCCGGGTGACGACACGGTCGGCTTCGCAACTACCGCCAACGGCCGCGTGCTGTTCACGCCCGACGGCGGCGAGACCTGGCGTCCCCAGAACTTCGAGTCGCCGCTGCCCGCGCTCTACTCGCTGGACATGCGCCGCGACACGCTCGGCGGCTGGGCCGTGGGCGCCCAGGGCACGGCAATCCGCACCCTGGACGGCGGCCGGTCGTGGGAACGCGTCCTGCTGCCGACCGAGCGCGACCTCTACAGCATCCGGTTCTTCGCCGACGGCATAATCGGCATCATTGGCGGCGACGAGCTGACCATCCTGCAGTGCTCGGACAGCGGCAGCTGCTGGGCGCCCGCCGCCATCGAGTAACGCCCTGGCAGTCATCGACCGGTTGCCCATAAAGGCGGCGGAGCGCCAGCGCCTGCGCCGGGCCTCGTTCGACGGAATCGCCCGTGTCTACGACCGGATCAGGCCGCGCTACCCCGACGAGCTGTTCGATGACCTCTTTCAACTGAGTCGGCTGCGGCCCGGCGCAAGCGTGCTGGAAATCGGCCCGGGCACCGGCCAGGCGACCCTGCCGCTTGCCCGGCACGGCTGCGAGATTGTCGGAGTCGAACTCGCCCCAAGGATGGCCCGGCTCTGCCGCCGCAACCTGCGCGGGTTCCCCCGCGTCAGCATCATCACCGCCGACTTCGAGCACTGGCCCGCGCCGCCGGCCGCTTTCGACCTCGCGCTGTCGGCCAGCGCATTTCACTGGCTGAACGCGCGCACGGCCTATGCCCGGGTCGAACAGGCGCTGCGGCCCGGCGGCTGTCTTGCCCTGATGTGGAACTTCCGCGCGACCGACGATACACCGTTCCAGCACGACCTTGACGCGGTTTACCGGAGCCTGGGACTCAGGCCCTGGCGCGCCCGGCCGCCCGAGGAGCGCGCGCGCCGCCAGCGCGAGGCAATGCTGAACTCGGGCCGGTTCGGGCCGGTCACGATCCGGCGCTACCCGGCCGCGCGCGACTACTCGGCCGCCGACTACGTCGCGCTGCTCAGCACGAT
>CBFGIY010000083.1:0-9341 GCA_965648935.1 Caldifarciminota bacterium | reverse complement strand
TGGGCATCGCCGCCGGCGTCGAACACGTGACCGAACTGAAGAAGTTCGCCGCGATGGGCGTCTTCATGACGCCGGGGCTGGTGGTCGACGGCAAGGTGGTCGCGCAGGGAAAGGTCCCGTCCAAGGACGAACTGAAGAAGCTCTTCGCCGGGGGCAAGTAGCCATGGATGGGCGCTGCGGGACAGAGGACTCGAAGGCGAAGACGCAGGACGACCCGCTTGTCTGCTACTGCGGCAAGGTTACACGCGGCCGGACTATCGCCGCCGTCCGTGCCTCCGGTCACCCTTGTGATTGACTCCGGATGGCTTGGGTCTAGAATCACCATTGTGAACTACCGGAGACGACGGCCGACGGGGTGCGTCCCGTGACTCGAGTCACCATGGGACTCGGTCGAGTCCTGACCACCCCGCAGACCAACTATCCCCACAAACACAATAGCCGATGTATTAACCAGTCGGGCCCAGACGTGACGCCATGGTTTCGTCCGGGGCTCGGCGCGAACAGATAGGAGACATCACAATGCAGGACAAAGCCGTAATCTTCCTGTTCAGCGGCAATATGGACAAGGCCCACAAGTCGCTGCTTCTGGCCAAAAGCTTCGCTGAATCCGGCATGGACGTGACCGTGTTCTTCGCCTGCTGGGGTCTGAATGTAGTGAAGAAAGACAAGGGACGGCTGCGCGGCGGTAAGGGGTTCGTCCAGAAGATGATGGGCATGATGAACCGCGGCGGCGTGTCGCGACTGCCCCTGTCGCGCTTCAACTGGCTCGGCATGGGCCGGAAGATGATGACCGGCATGATGAGCCAGCATGGCGTGCCGACGACCGGGCAGATGCTGGATATTGTCCACCAGGCCGGCGTCCACCTATGGGCCTGCAGCATGACCATGGACGTCACCGGCGTGGACAAGGACGACCTGATACCGACTATCGAGAAGGTGGTCTGTCTGAACGAGTACGCCGCCGCGGCCAGGGAAGCGAAGGTCAACCTGTTCGTATCGTGACGCCCGCCTGACGGTGCTCCTGCTACACTCCTGATGTAGCATATCTTCACGCCAAAGGCAACCGCCGTTCGAGAGATGTTTCTTGACAGGGAGTCCGGAACTGGTATTGTATATGCGTCCATGCGCAGAAACGCAGATACTAAACAGAGCCGAATCCCCGCCGCCGGAACGAGTGGTCTGGTCGAGGAAGCGGCCCTGTTTAGAGTCCTGTCCGACCCGACGCGCCTGCGGCTGGCCGTCGCCCTCTCGCTCAACGGCGAAACCTGCGTCTGTACGCTGGCTGAGGGCCTGGCCGAGCCGGAGTACAAGATCTCCCGCCATCTCGCGGTCATGCGCTCTGCCGGCATAGTCGAAGTGCGTCGCGACGGGACGTGGATGCACTACAAGCTCGCGCAACCGAGGAATCACATTGAAGAATGCCTGTGGGACTGCTTCCGCGACTACCTGTCGGCTGACAAGTCGATGTCGGCCGCATTGAAGCACTTGAAGACCCTGTGCTGTAACGAAAAAGGAAGGCGATGACTGACAATACAACCAAGCCTTTAGTCGAGGTTTACGACCCGCCGATGTGCTGCCCCAGCGGGGTCTGCGGGCCTGACCCCGACCCGAAACTAGTCCGCTTTTCGGCCGACTTGGCCTGGCTGCGCCGCAAAGGCGTCGAAGTACGCCGACACAACCTGACTCAGGACCCGCTGGCCTTCGCCCAGAACGCCGATGTTAAACGCCTGATGACTGAGAACAAAGGAGACGGCCTGCCTGTCATCCTGTCTGGCGGCAAGGTGATGAAACACGGAGCCTACCCCAGCCGGAGCGAGCTGGCGAGCTGGCTGGGTTTGACGGAGACCGGGCCGGCAGATGAACCGGCCGAGGAACCGAATAAGGGACTCGTCACGCCGGCCGTGGCCGAGTTGATTGCCATCGGTGCTTCAATCGCCAGCAACTGCGAGCCCTGCTTCAGATACCATTACGACCAGGCCCGAAAGCTCGGGGCGTCAAACGAGGATATGATCGAGGCCGTGAACGTCGCGCTACAGGTTAAGGACGCCCCGGCCCAGGCCATGGTGCGGCTTGCTCAACGCTACCTGGTCCCGAACGCAAATCCATCCGGCTCGGGCTGTGGTGAGAACTGCTCGTGCTGAGGAATAGAGAGAATGGTGTCTTGATGAAATGGTATGAGCAGCCGACCCGCTATATGTTCTTCACAGGAAAAGGCGGAGTCGGCAAGACCTCGCTGGCCTGTGCCACGGCCGTGCGTCTCGCCGACGAAGGCAAACAGGTCCTGCTGGTCAGCACCGACCCGGCGTCGAACCTCGGGCAGGTCTTCGGCGTCAGCATCGGCGACCATGACCCAACGCCAATTGCGGGCGCACAGAACCTCTGGGCGCTCGACATCGACCCGGAGGCGGCGGCGAAGGCGTACCGGGACCGACTCGTCGGACCTGCGCGCGGCGTCCTGCCCGAACTGGCAGTAAGGCAGATGGAGGAGCAACTCTCCGGTGCCTGCACCACGGAGATCGCCGCCTTCGACGAGTTCACCGCGCTGCTGACCGATGAATCGAGGGTCGGCCGCTTCGACCACATCATATTCGACACCGCTCCGACCGGTCACACTCTGCGTCTGTTGAAGCTGCCCAGCGCCTGGTCTAACTTCCTGAACACCAGCCAGAGCGACTCGTCCTGCCTGGGCCCGCTGGCCGGGTTAGACAAACAACGCCGGCAGTACACCGCGGTGATAGAGGCCTTCGGGGACGGCGCCCGGACCACGGTAGTGCTGGTCAGCCGGCCGCAGGTGTCGGCGCTCAATGAAGCCGCGTGTACCAAGGGCGAACTGTCCGCTCTCGGCCTAACCAACCAGCGCCTTATCATCAACGGACTGATGCCCGACATAGCGAACGAGGACGCGGTTGTGGAAGCGCTGGTGAAACGCGAACAGGAAGCCCTGGCACACATGCCCTCGGTACTAAGGGAGCTGCCCACCGACCGCGTGCCGCTCAAGCCGATGGACATGGTCGGTATCCCGGCTTTGCGAGAGCTACTCGCTGCCTCCACCCCGAACCCGCGGCAGGCGGCTGTGCCGGCGCAGTCGGCGCAGGCCCTGGCCAAATCGTTCGGCCAACTGGTCGATGAGATTGCGGCCGACGGCCGCGGCCTGGTCATGGTGATGGGCAAGGGCGGCGTGGGCAAGACGACCATTGCCGCCGCGGTCGCGGTCGAACTGGCTGCCCGCGGGCACGAGGTGCACCTGACGACGACGGACCCGGCCGCGCACCTCGCCGTCACGGTCGAGGCTGACATCGAGCACCTCGAGGTCAGCCGCGTCGACCCGCGAGTGGAAACCGAGCGGTATCGGCAGCACGTGCTCGAAACCAAGGGCAAGGACCTCGACGCCGAGGGACGCGCCCTGCTTGAAGAGGACCTGCGCTCGCCCTGCACTGAGGAAATAGCCGTCTTCCAGGCGTTCTCGCGCGCCATCAGCGAGTCGCGCCGGAAGTTCGTCGTGGTGGACACGGCGCCGACCGGGCATACATTATTGCTCCTCGACGCCACCGGCGCCTACCACCACGAGATAATGCGCCACGCCAAGGAAGGAATGAACCTCGTGACGCCGCTGATGCGCCTGCAGGACCCGAAGCAGACGAAGGTGCTGATTGTCACGCTCGCGGAAACGACACCGGTACTCGAAGCCGCCGCGCTGCAGGCCGACCTGCGGCGGGCGGGAATCGAGCCGTGGGCGTGGGTAATCAACTCGTCGCTCGCCGCCCGGAACCCGAGCGACCCGCTGCTCGTGGCGCGGGCTCGGTCCGAGCTGCCGCAGATCAAGAAAGTAGTGGACGAGTTGGCGAAACGTGTGGCATTGGTGCCCTGGCTCTCGGCTGAGCCAATCGGTTCCGGACGTCTGCGTGAACTCGTGCGCGAACTGGCGAACGAGACGGCCGTCTAATAGGGAAATACAGATGCCCACATACGACTACCGATGTGAGAAATGCCTGACGACGTTCGATGTCAGTGCCAGCGTCTCCGAGTATGAAGCCAGGCTGAAGGTCGAATGCCCGGCCTGCGGCTCCAGGCGCGTTCGCCGCACGATGACGGCTGTGAACATACTGGCCGGGCCCCGTGGCAGTGTTCCGCAGTCCGGCGGCTGTTGCGGCAGCTCTGGCGGCAGTACCGGCTGCTGCGGTGGATAGAGACTTGGTGAAAGAGCAATGGCTATTTGGCCAATTCTACGGAGCAACATGCTAACCAGACTACTCTCACGGCGTGACAGCGCCGGTCTGCACGAATCCCTGGCGGCTATGGTGGTGCCTGCATTACTGATGCTGGCCCTGCTTGGCTGCGGTCAGCAAGGGCCGGCCAAGGCCGAGGCCGCGAAGACCGTGGTCGCCGACACGACCGCGCAGGCTCAACCGGACCTGGCCGGCGTTTCCGCGGAGCAGCCGGACAGCTCGGCGGCAGCCGCGGCTCCAGCCGAGCCCGCAGGGTCCGAGCCGACGTCACCAAGGGCAACAGCGAAGGCGACGGGGCTGGGCATCCTCGAACAGGCCGCGGCCGCCGGCAAGCACCTGCTGCTCTTCTGCTACAAGGAGGACGACGAGGCGACCCGCGCGGCACGAAGGGTATTTGACGCAGCCGCACGCACGTCCGCCAAACGCGCCGTCAGCGCCATCGTGAAGGTAACCGACGCCGCGCAGAAGGACCTTGTTGCCAAGTTCCAGCTCGACCGTGCGCCGATGCCGTTGGCGCTCGTTGTCGCACCCGGCGGCGCCGTCACCGGCGGCTTTCCGACGCAGTTCACCGAAGAGCAGCTCACCGATGCCTTTGTCAGCCCTGGACTCGCGAGCTGCCTGAAGGCTCTGCAGGACGGCAAGTTGGTCCTTGCCTGCGTCCAGAACTCCTCGACCAAGTCCAACGACGCCGCGATGCGAGGCGTCAATGCCTTCGTGGCGGACAGCCGATTCGCCAAGTCGACCGAGATTGTCAGTCTCGACCCGGCTGATGAGGCAGAGTCGAAGTTCCTCAAGCTGTTGCAGGTTGACCCCAAGACAGCCGAGGCTGTTACCGCCCTCATAGCGCCGCCGGGCGCGGTGGTTGCCCAGTACAAGGGCGCAACCGACAAGGAAGTGATGGTCGCGGCGCTGGCAGCGAAGCAAGCCGGCGGCGGCGGCGGCTGAGGTGGCGCTGGTGGCACCACCGGTGGTGGTGCGGCAGGTTGCGCCCCGACTCCGACTGGGCCCGACTGCGGACCGACAGAGTGAGGGGGCGGGTCACCGATGAAACTCAGAACGATTGTCTGGCGCGAGATATTCGAGCGCAAGAACCAGTTGGCGACGAGCTTCCTCGCAATATTCCTCGGCATAACCGCGATTGTGGCCATCAGGAACGTGACGTACTACTCGCAGAAGGCCGTGGCCCGGGAACTGGATGCCCTTGGCGCCAACATTCTGATTCTTCCCAAGTCCGCGTCTCTGCAGGACTACTACAGCGCGGACATGCAGGAAGACGATTTCCCTGAGGAATACGTCGATCGCCTGACGCTGTCCGACATCCAGGGACTGGACAACATGTCGCCGCGGTTATCCTCACCGGTTGAGGTAGCGGGGCAGAGCTTCACCCTCACCGGGATCCTGCCCATGAACGAGTTCAAGGCCAAGGCGGCGTGGCAGGGCGCAGGCATCTTTGCCCGGCCGGAGAATTGCGGCACGGTCATCAAAGCGCCCGTCTCGCCGGAAGCGGCCAGGGGGAGCCTTGCCCGCAAGCGGGTCATCGAGGACCTGCAGCCGGACGAGGTCCTGATTGGAAACGACGTCGCAGTCGGGGCCAACCTGAATGAAGGGGACAAGATCGCGATGCTGGGCCAGGACTTCACCGTCACCGCGGTCCTGCCGCCGACCGGCACGGTCGACGACTCGCGCATCTTCGGCCACCTTCACACGGTTCAGAAGCTGACCGGCAAAGGCGCGGTCGTGAACGCGATCGAGGTCGTCGGCTGCTGCAGTTCGATAAACGCCGGCCTCGTTCAGAAGATAAACAAGCTGCTCCCTGAGGCCAAGGTGGTCACCATCACCCAGGTCGTTGACACCCAGCTGAAGACCAACCGGATGATGGCGAGCCTGTCCCTCATCTTCATCGCGATAATCGCCCTCATCGGCGGCGCGACCATCGCGAACTACATGTTTGCCAACGTGTTCGAACGGCGCCGGGAAATCGGCACCTTGATGGCGATGGGCGCCGGTTCGCGCGCCGTGCTCAGCATGTTCCTGCTCAAGGCCGTGATACTCGGTCTTGTCGGAGGCCTGAGCGGCTACGTCGTGGGCACGGTGCTGGCGGTCGCCCTGGGCCCGCGGCTGGCGAACGTGCCGGTCCTGCCCATGCCGATACTGCTGGTCTGGGCGCTGGGCATATCCGTCGTGGTAGCGCTCCTCGCCAGTTACTTCCCGGCCCGGCGCGCGGCCCGGCTCGACCCTTGTGCCGCGCTCCAGGAGAACTGAACCGTGCTCGAACTGCAATCAGTCAGCAAGACCTACACGCATCGTGGCCGCACGGTAAATGCACTGGCCAACGCCACCCTGGAGGTACAGGACGGCGACTTCGTCGCCGTCGTCGGCCCCAGCGGCAGCGGCAAGAGCACGCTCCTGCTGACGCTCGGCGGGATGCTCTCCCCTGCATCGGGCCGCGTCCTCGTGGACGACCAGTCGCTGTATGATATGAGCACCGACAAGCGTGCCGAGCTTCGCCGCAAGAAGATCGGTTTCGTGTTCCAGACCTTCAACCTCGTTCCGTACCTGACCGCACTGGAGAACGTCCAGGTCCCGCTGCTCCTCGCCGGGCTCAACGGCAAGGCTCAGCAGGAACGAGCCTCAGCCCTGCTGACGCGCCTCGGCCTCGCCGACCGGCTCGACCACAAGCCGTCCGAGTTGAGCGTCGGTCAGCAGCAGCGGGTCGCACTGGCCCGCATGCTCGCCAATGACCCGGCGGTCGTGCTGGCCGACGAGCCGACCGGCAACCTCGACCCGGACACGAGCGGACAGATAATCGACTTCCTCGAAGAGGTGAACCGAGAAGGACGGACCGTCGTGATGGTAACACACGACATGCGCGCCGCGCAAAGGGCGAAGCGAATCCTGAAACTCGTCGACGGAACCGTAACGCCCGACGGAAAGGGAAGCTGAACCGACATGGCCACGGAAGCGTGCATCGACAAGAAGCCCAAGAACCTGAACGCCTTCGAGAAGTACCTGACCGTCTGGGTCCTGCTCTGCATCGGCGCGGGCATCCTGCTCGGCCGGCTCGCGCCCGGTGTCGCCAGGACCCTTGACGGCCTTGCCATCTACTCCGGCGGCGCGCCGGTCATCTCGATTCCCATCGCGGTCTGCCTGTTCCTGATGATGTACCCGATAATGGTGAAGATCGACTTCGCCGACGTGCTCAAGGCCGGCAGGAGCGCCAAGCCGGTCGGCCTGACGCTCTTCGTGAACTGGGCAATCAAACCGTTCACGATGTACGCCATCGCCCTGCTCTTCCTCGGCGTGCTCTTCCGGAGCCTCATCGGGCCGGACGCGGTCGACCTCGTGAAACTGCCGCTGGGCGTGAACCTCGAACCGGGCGCTGTCTACGGCGTGGGCAAGGTCGTCCTGGTCAACGGCGCGAAGCTGCTCGAAGTCCCGCTCTGGCGCTCCTACCTCGCCGGCTGCATCCTGTTGGGGATAGCGCCCTGCACCGCGATGGTCCTGGTCTGGGGCTACCTCGCCAAGGGCAACGACGGCCACACGCTGGTGATGGTCGCCATCAACTCGCTGACGATGCTGCTGCTCTACGGCCCGCTCGGCGGGTTCCTGCTCGGCGTCGGCAAGCTGCCGGTGCCGTGGCAGGCTCTGCTGCTCTCCATCGCCATCTACGTCGCCCTGCCGCTCGTCGCCGGGTACTTAAGCCGCAAGCTCATCATCCGGGCAAAGGGCGAGGCGTGGTTCCGCGACCGGTTCCTCCACCTGCTCACGCCGGTCACAATCATCGCCCTGCTGGCCACGCTCGTCCTGCTCTTCTCGTTCAAGGGCGACGTCATCCTCGCCAACCCGCTGACGATACTCTGGATCGCCATCCCGCTCTTCATCCAGACCAGTCTCATCTTCTGGCTCGGGTACGGGCTGGCGCGACTGCTCAAACTCAAGTACGAGGATGCCGCGCCCTCGGCGATGATCGGCGCGTCCAACCACTTCGAGGTCGCCATCGCCACCGCGACGATGCTCTTCGGCCTCTCCTCGGGCGCCGCACTCGCCACCGTCGTCGGCGTGCTCATCGAGGTGCCCGTAATGCTGCTGCTCGTCCGCATCTGCCTCAAGACCCAGGGCTGGTTCGCTCCCCGGCCGGCGCAGCGGGCCTGAGCCCGGGCCGGGCTGGATTGACGCCCGCCCACCCGCTACAATCAACGCTTGAGCGAACCGCAGTTCCAGGGTAACGCCCGCTTCGGCCGCTCGGCCCAGATGGGCGAGCGGCCGGTCGGCCGCCTGCTCTGGTCCTTCTCCCTGCCCGCGCTCGTGGGGATGGGCGTCCAGGCCACCTACAACATCGTCGACACCGCCTTTGTCGGCCGGCTCGGCCACGAGGCCATCGCGGCGCTCACCCTGGTCTGGCCGGTGCAGTTGGTGATGCTGGCGCTCTCGGTCGGGGTAGGTGTCGGCGCGAACTCGCTCATCGCCCGCCGGCTCGGGGCCGGTGACGAACGCGAGGCGAACCACGCCGGTGCCCAGGCGTTTGTCGCCGCGCTGTTCTCGGCCCTCGTGATGATGTTCGTGCTCCTGACCTGGACCGACCCGGTCCTGCGCCTGGTCGGCGCGCGGCCCGACACGCTGCCGCTCGCGCGGGTGTACATGCGCACCATCGTCTGGTTCGCGCCGCTGGTCTTCTTCCCGATGGTCGCCAACAACCTCATCCGCGCCGAGGGCAACCCGGTCCGGTCGATGGTCGTGATGGTGATATCGGCCCTGACCAACATCGTGCTCGACCCGCTGTTCATCTTCGGGTTCGGCCCGGTCCCGGCGCTGGGCGTGCAGGGCGCGGCCATCGCCACGGTCATCGCCAGCGGCGTGTCGTTCGTGCTCTACGCCACGTACTTCGCCGGGCCGAAGAGCGGCTACGGCTTCCGGCCGCGAGACTTCCTGCCCTGGCCCCGGCTCTGGGGCCGCATCTACGCGGTGGGCGCGCCATCGATGACCATCCAGCTCTCGGGCAGCGTCGTCGCCACGGTCGCCAACAGCATCATCGCCGGATTCGGCTCGATGCCGCTCGCCGCCTACGGCGTGGCGTTTCGCCTGTTCTCATTCGCCTTCAGGCCCTGCATCGGCATC
>CBFGIY010000082.1:0-9407 GCA_965648935.1 Caldifarciminota bacterium | reverse complement strand
TTCTTCAGGCACAGCGTCACCACGCCTTGGGAATGGTTCTTCAGCACCGCCGCGTCGATGAGGTAGTCGCACATCTGCGACAGGATGCGGCTCGGGTTCTGGCTCGAACCGTTCACGTTGAACGTGATGCCCGTGTCATAGCCGAAGCCCGAGTGATTCGTGCCGACATAGCGCACCGAGTCCGGGTCCGGCCCGGTGTAGATGGCAAAACCCGAACTGGTCATCTCGCTGTCGGTGCGGTCCCAGACGATGATGTTGTTCTTCGGGAACGCGGCCTTGCCGAACTGCATCCGCGCCAGCCCGCTGATGATTGTGTTGACGAACTGCGGGTGGGTCGGGCAATAGCGGTTGATGCAGTTCACCTTGATGCCGATGATCGAGCCGGCCGTGATGCCCGGGAAGTTCGACTTCCACGCCTCGCCCACGTCCGGAATGTCGGTCAGCGCCTTGATCGACTCGTCCATCATCGCCTGCACCACCGGCTCGTTGATGACGCTGCCGCTGGTGGCGTTGTCATGGTAGCACTCGACCACGCGGCTGGCGTCGGTCCCGCCGAGCAGCCGGCTGCCGCGCCCCGCCAGACCCAGCTTCGGCCCGGCGACCAGCCCGGCCGCGCCGATGCCCAGGTACTTGAGGAAATCTCTGCGGCTGATGTCTTTCAATGGGACCTCCGTTGCGGACTTGCCGGGCGGCCTGCCTGCTCTTCTGCCCCGGCCTTTGGGGCCGGCGCGGTCCGGTGCGGCGGCATCGCTCTCACCGGGAGATTATCCTCTGCCGCGCCGCAGGGTGTCAAGCATTGCAGGCCGGTGTTGACCGCCCTGCCCCCCGGCCTAATATGAATCGTGCAATACCCGCCCGGCAAAGGAGGCCGCTAGAGATGTTTGGCATCGGCTGGCAGGAAATCGTCGTCATCGTCCTGGTCGTGCTCCTGCTCTTCGGCGCCCGCCGCATCCCCGAGCTGATGCGCTCGCTGGGCAAGGGCGTGCGCGAGTTCAAGGAAGGGATGAAGGACATCGAGAAGGACGTCAAGGACGAGGACAACAAAGAGCCGTCCGACAAGCAGTAGCCCTTCTCCCTTAGCGCCGCCCCGCAAGTGAACCCGCCTGAGCCGGCCCCGGCCCGAACAATGTCCTTCTTCGACCATCTCGACGAACTCCGCCGCCGCATCTTCTACTCGCTCATCGCGCTGGGCGTCGCGGCGCTCGCCGGCTGGTTCGTTTCTGCGCCCCTGCTTGAGCTTCTCACCCGCCCCGTGCAGAAGCTTGTCTTCCTCGCCCCGGCCGAGGCGTTCGCCACTCAGCTCAAGGTCGCGCTCTTCGCCGGCGCGCTCATCGCGGCGCCCGTGGTCATCTACCAGTTCTGGCGGTTTGTCCGGCCCGCGCTCCTGCCCCGCGAAGCCGGCAGTATCACGCTGGCTGTGATTGCCGGAACTTTCTTCTTCTTCGGCGGCTTCGCTTTTGCCTACTTCGCGGTCCTGCCGGTCGGCCTGAAATTCCTGCTCGGCTTCGAGACCCCCAAACTCGTGCCGATGCTCTCGGTCGGCCGCTACGTCAGCTTCGCCACCGGGATGATGCTCGCCTTCGCCGTCGTGTTCCAGATGCCGGTCGTCCTGTTCTTCCTGACCAGGCTCGGCATCGTCACGCCACGAATGCTCTGGAAGAACCAGCGCCTCGCGATCCTCATCGTCGTCATCGCCGCGGCAATCTTCACCCCGCCCGACGTCATCTCCCAGATGCTGATGGCCGTACCGATGCTCGTCCTCTACGAACTCAGCATCCTCGGCTCCTGGCTCGCCGCCCGCGGGCGAGCCTAGGCCAGTTCACAACAGAAGCACCAAGGGGCACGAAGTGCCAGCAAGACCAGTTCGGTCAGGCTCATGCGATGGTCCGCGCCGGAATGCAGTCAGAAGCGCGGAAGCGCGACTGGCTTGCCGCTGCACGGCGGTAACCTGGGATTCGGGTTCAGGCCAGACTGCGGCCTAGGGCGGTGAGAGCCTCGCCGGCGAGGTAGAAGGAACCGGCGACGACAACCGGGCCGCGGCCGGCGATGCGCCGGGCCAAGGCCAGAGCCGAGGCCGCGTCGGGCGCGCTGTCGTGCGGGATGCCGAGCCGCGTGAACGTCGACTTGAGCCGCGGCAGCGGCATCGCGCGCGGCGAAGCGGGGGCGACGAGCACCGCGCGGCTGACCCACGGCGCGAGCGGCCGCACGGTCGGCCCGACGAGCTTGCCCCGCAGGGAGCCGTACACGAGCGTGACCTTGCGGCCGATGTGACAACGGATGGCCTCGGCCAGGGCCGCCCCGGACTCCGGGTTGTGGCAGGAATCGACCACGAGCAGCGGGTTGCGCGACACGACCTCGCAGCGCGCCGGTATGCGCACGCCCTCCAGCCCGCGGCGCACCCGCGCCGCGGTGATGCGCGGGTCTGTCCTTGCCAGCAAGCCGAGCACGGCCAGCGCGGTGCGGCAGTTCTCGACCTGGTGCGCGCCCCACAGCGGCAGGCTGACCGAGCCCGTGCCCAGTTGCCCGCGCCAGCGCAGTCGCGTCCCGGCCCGGTTCGGCGTAACCCGGTCGACGCTCACCGCGCAGACCGACTCGACCGGGCCGGCGCCATAGCGCCCGGCCTCGTCCAGCAAGGTCTCCAGCGCCTCGGGGTGCACCTGCCGGCTGATGACGACGGGACGGCCGAGCCGCATTATCCCGGCCTTCTCGCGCGCGATGCGCCGGGGAGTCCCGCCCAGCACCTTGAGGTGGTCCAGCCCGATGAGCGTGATAGCAGAAATGTCGGGATTGGTGAGATTGGTGGCATCAAGCCGGCCGCCGAGTCCGACCTCCACGACCGCGCAGTCGACCCGCGCCCGCCGGAACGCCTCCAGCGCCAGCGCCGCAGTGAGTTCGAAATAGCTGACCGGCTGGCGCCGCACCAGCGGCACGAATCGCTCGACCAGCCGCGCGAAAGCGGGTCGCGCAATCGGTCGACCGTTGACCTGGATCCGCTCTCGGACGTCAAGGACGTGGGGCGAAACGAACAGGCCGGTGCGCAGCCCGCACGCGCGCAGGGCCGATTCGATGAGATAGCAGGTCGAACCCTTGCCCTTGGTCCCGGCCACGAGCACGACCCGGCGCAGACGTTCCTGCGGGTTGCCGGCCAGCCCAAGCAGCCCCCGGATGTCATCGAGCTTGAACCGGTCACGGGGCTTGGCCAGTTTCTCGTAATTGACCAGCCCGTCGAGAAAGGCGAGGGCTTCGCTGTAACGCAACCGGTTAGTCTAACGCAGTATGACCTTCTCGACCGTGCGCAGCCCCGGGCCGGCAAGCTCGACCAGATACACACCCGGGCTGTGCCCGGTGAGGTCAAACCCACTGCCGGTTCGCCGCACCCTGACCTCGCGCCCGGCTGCGTCGAACACGCGGCCGCGCGCATCCGCGCCTGCGGCCCGGCTGAACCGCACCATACCGGTCGTAGGATTGGGCTCGAACCGCAGTGCCGGCCGCGCCGCGCCGGGCTCGGCCACGGCCGAGCCCGCGCCGAAGAAGCAGTAGAGGGACTCGTTCATCGCCCCAAAGTACACGCGCCCGTGACGGCTGATTGCGGGCGACGACCACACGTCGTCGCCGATCGGGTAACTGGAGAGCACCGTCGAATCCGGGCCGATGCAATAGAAAGCGCCGGCCGCGCCATTGGCCGAGCCGACGTAGACGTAGCCGCTGGCATCCACCGCAGGCGAGCAGTAGTTGGTGCCGCCGATTGATTTGCGCCAGCGCACGCCCGAATCGGTGCTGACGTTGTAAAGCCGGGTGCCGGCCGTCACGTAGAGCGTGGACTCGTTGGCCACGGCCGGGCAGGAATTGATGACCGCAGCCAGGCTGTCGCGCCACCTGACCGTGCCGTTGGGCCGCACCGCGTACAGGTACCGGCCCGCGCCGAGGTAAATGGTCGAGTCGGGCCCGACCGCGGGCGAAGCGAAATCAGACCCAGCCGCAAGTGGCAGGCGCCACGCCTCGGTGCCGTCCGGATTGAAGGCCCAGAGATGCCAGCTCGTGCCCCGGGTCGTGGCAACGAGAATGCGGCCGTCCAGCCCGATTGCCGGCGCCGAGTTGATATCGCCGCCGAGATTGGCGGCCCAGGCCAGCGTACTGTCGGGGTTGAGCGCGTAGAGCGAGTCCGAATATGCGCCGAAGTAGATTTTGCCGTCGGTGCCGATAACGGGCGAATGGCTGATCGAAAGACCGTTGTGCGACGGCCAGGCCCAGAGCACTGTGCCCGTTGGGCTGACCTTGACCAGCTTACGGTTGGTGGTGATGTAGGCGGTGCCCGATTCGTCCAGCGCCGGCGTCGAGTAGTAGATGCTCGAACCGTATGCCGACAGGTCGGCAATCCAGTAGACGCTCGCCAGACCGGGTTCAAAGCAGTAAAGCTTCACGTCCCGTGCCCCGACCAGGACCGCGTTGTCGTCGCGCACCACCGGCGAGCCGGACACGTCGCCGCCGACGCGGTACGAGGCCAGCCGGACCAACGGCGCGCCGACTGGCGCGCTGGAGCGGCCCGAGTGCTGGGGATCGCCGTGAAAGCAGGCCCAGGGATGCGCTGCCGCAGTCATCGACAGCGCGGCCAGTACAACCACGAGGAGCTTCATCTAGACCTCCTGCGGGCCCTCCGGCCCGCTTCTGAGTTCGATGCCGCGCCGGCTCGAACCGAGGAATTGCAGCAGCAGACCGAGCTCTTCCTTGCCATCGGCGGGCGGCGTCGCACAAAGCAGTTCCGACTCGATTCTAGCCCGCGCCTCGGACAGGTTCAAGCCGCGGCGGTAGATTAGCCGATATGCCGCCTTGACCGCCGCAGCCTGCTCCCGCGAAAGCCCGGCGCGCGCAAGCCCGACGCTGTTGACCCCGCGCACCCGCGCCGGCCGGCCGGCCGCGAGCAGAAACGGCGGTATGTCTTTGTTGACGTAGGAGTGCGCCCCGACCATCGCCAGCGCGCCAATGCGGCAGTACTGGTGCACCCCGGTCTGGCCGCCGATGTTGGCCCGGTCGCCGACTTCGACATGGCCGCCGAGCTGGACTCCGCTGGTCAGCACGCAGCCCGAACCGACCCGGCAGTTGTGCGCGATGTGGACATAGGTCATCACTGTGTTGTTGTCGCCGATGACGGTTGAACTGCCCGCGCCCGAAGCCCGGTGCACTGTCGCGTACTCGAAGAAGGTGTTGCCCGAACCGATGACAACCTCGGAGTCCTCGCCTGAGTACTTGTGGTCCATCGGCGGCCCGCCGATGCACACCCCGGCCGCGAACCGGTTGCGCGGCCCGATGCGCACCCGGCCCTCAAAGACGCAGTGCGGCCCGACCGAGCAGTCCGGCCCCAGCTCGACCAGCGGTCCGATGACCGCGGTCCGGTCGACCACTAGCGCAGAGCGCCGGTCACGCGCGCCGAGCAGGCGAGCTCGTTTCCGACCAGAGCCTCGCCGGCGATCTTGTAGACGCCGGCCTTGCCCGCCTCGACCCGGGCGCGCAGGACCAGCCGGTCACCCGGCCGCACCACGCGCTTGAACCGGACATCGTTGATGCCGGCGAAGAGCGTGTCGCGGCCGCGCCGGTCCTCGAACCGGGTGACCACGAGCAGGATTCCGGCCTGGGCAATCGCTTCGACCATTATCACGCCCGGCAGAACCGGGTTGCCCGGAAAGTGGCCGGGAAAGTAGAAATGCTCGGGCCGGACTTCGTGGAACGCCTCGATGCCCTCTCTCTCCAGCTTCACCACGCCGTCCAGAAAAAGGAACGGCTCGCGGTGCGGCAGGTGCAGCTTTATCGCCGCGCTGTCCATTACCAGTTGCTGCATCATACCTCCGTTTGCCTTGAAATCTCGCCTGCCAGGGCCAGGTTCAGCCCGTGACCCGGGCAGACCGCAAAGACCTCTGCTGCCAGCGGCCGGCCCAGCAGCGCCAGATCGCCGACCAGGTCCAGTATCTTGTGGCGGCACGCCTCGCGGTCAAGCCGCGCGCGCTCCGGCACCAGCCAGCCCCCCACCTCGCGCACCCCGAAGCCGAGTTTGAGCCTCGCGGCCGAGAGCATCCCGCCATTGACCGGGCCGAAAGTCCGGGCCGGGGCAATCTCGCGCAGGAAGCTGGCTGAGCCAGCCGACCAGCTCAAGCTCTGGGCCGAACCGTCCGGTGCGAGTGCGAAACAGGTGACAGCCAGACGTCGGGCCGGCAGCGCGGCAATCACGCTGCTGCCGTCCGCGACGGTAACGCCGCGCCGCAGTCGCAGCGGCGCGACTTGTCCGCCGCGGGCAAGCCCGGCGCGCAGGAGCGCGCGGGCCCAGGGCAGGGCGCTGCCGTCAAGCAGGGGCAGCGACCACCCCCTGACCGTCACCTCAAGGTCGGTGATGCCCAGACCGCCGCACGCCGCGAGCAGATGCTCGACAAGCCCGACCCGGCCGACGCAGGTCGCGTGGCGTTTGACCGAAGCGGCACGCAGGCTTGCGCGAAAACCGTTGATGCTGATGCCGCTGCCTGCCGGCGCCGGCGCGAGTGTTGCAGACACCGGTTCGAACCGCCACGGGTCCACACCGCGGAGTATCACAGGCCGCCGTATCGTCGCGCCGGTCATTTGCCCCTGCCGAACCGCCGCCACACCGCGGCAAGCACGCGTTGCGCCTCGAGGTGGGGCCGCGCCGGTATCCCCGAGTAGGTCGCGCCGGCCGGCACCGACCGAAACACCGCCGACTTGGCCAGTATCACCGCGTCGTTGCCGATGACCACGTGGTCGCGCACCCCGGCCTGGCCCGCGATGCGCACCCGGTCGCCGATGCGCGCGCTGCCCGCGATGCCGACCTGCCCGGCAATGGCGCAGTCCCGCCCGATTGTGACGTTGTGCGCCACGTGCACGCCGCAGTCGATCTTCGTCCCCCGGCCGATGCGCGTCTCGCGCCCGGTCCGCGCCCGCGCCACGGTGCAGTTGGCCCCGATGTCGACATCGTCCTCGATTATCACGGCTCCGGCATGCTCGCCGGCCTGCCAGCGGCCGTCAACCCAGTCGTAACCGAATCCGTCACAGCCGATGACCGTGCCCGCGCCGACCCGCACGCGCGCCCCGAGTTCGGCCGGACCGATGATCACCGCGTTCGGCCCGATGCTCGAACCCGCGCCGACGCGCACGCCCGGGCCGACGACCGCACCCGGCCCGACCGATACGTCCCCGGCCAGCTCGGCGCCCTCGGCCGCGTCCGGGCTACTGGGGCTTCGGGACACTGGCGAGAAGCACGCGGACTACGGTCGCGACCCGCTCGCGCAGCTCCTCGTCGCGCAGCGACTCGCCCGACTCGGTCTTGAGCAGGTTGCCCAGCCGGACGTTGGCGATTGATAGCTCGAACCGGGTGCGGCGCTCTTCCTTGCTGCAAGTGCCATAGATGACATAGTCCAGGTCCAGCGCCCGGCCCACGTCCAGAGCCAGTTCCAGCGTGACTGGCTGGCCCGACGAACCCCGGTCGGTCAGCAGCTGGTCGACCTTGCCCGATGCGACCATCTCGGTGCCGGCCTGATCCTTGACAAGATTGTAAACAAACTCGCGCACCCGCGCCCCGGCCATGTCGCGCTGGGCCTGGTCATTGGTGTTGGTGACGGGCATCACGGCGTACACCGCCTTCTTCGCGCCCGGCACGACCGGCGCGTACTCGCGGTTGAGCTCCTCGATGACCGCTTCGGTCACGTCCAGCCCCTCCGCGGCGTAGACCACCGGCGTCTTGGCGGCGTCGATTATGAAGCTGAAACCGTCGCGCACCGCGATCCGCGCGACCGCCGAGTCCATCTGCGCGACTATCGGCGCGATGAGCTCGCGGTTGCGCTGATCGATGCGCCCGCCCTTGCCGTAGACCTCGGCCAGGTATCCGTCCCACGCCCGCTTCAGCCGGTCGACCTCGGCGCGCTTCTGGCGCTTGCCCTCCTCGGACAGCGTCACCTGCTGCGACTCGAACTCGGCCCGGGCGTTCTCGTACTCGGTTTTGAGCGACTCGGCCCGCGCCTCGAACCGGTCGATCGACTCCTTGAGCTCTTTCTTCGCGTCACCCGCTTTCTCGTAACGCTCGATGACGCGCTCGGAGTCAACATAGCCAAGTTTGAATTCTTTTGCCGGCGCCGGTCCGGCCGCCACGGCGAGAACCAGCGCTGCCAGCCACAATCTCTTCACGAGTCCTCCTTTGGGAGAGCGGGCGCCCGGCCGCGCCCGGCGTGTCCAGCTTATGCCCCGGGTTCGGGGTTGTCAACGACTGTGCCGGCCAGGCCCCGGGACCCGGCCGCGATGCGCACCCGGCAAAGCCGCCCGGGCACGCTCGCGCCCGCGACCGGCACAAGTCTGAGGTAGTTGTCGGTCAGCGCCGACCGCTCGGTCTCGACCAGCGCGACCCGCTCGGTGCCGACGAAGCGCGCGCCGAACTCGGCCCGGCGCCGATCCGAAAGCAGGCGCAGTTCGCTCACGCGCGCGCGGGCCGCGGCAGTCCCAGCCCTGCGCCCCAGTCCGGCCGCGCGCGTGCCCGGCCGCGGCGAGAAGGTGAATGCGTGCAGGTAAGCAAGGGGCAGGCCGGCGATGAACTCGCGCGTCAGCCGGAAAGAGCCGTCGTCCTCGCCGGGCAGGCCGCAGATGACATCGGCCCCGAGCGCAACCGAGGGATTCTGCCGTGCCGCCGCGTCGCACAGCCGCGCGAAGTCAGCCGCGCGGTACGCTCGGCCCATCGCCGCAAGCAGCCGGTCGTCACCCGACTGCAGCGGCAGGTGGAGATGGGCGCAGAGTTTGTCGTGCCCGAGCAGGCCAACCAGCCGCTCGTCCACCGTGTCCGGCTCAAGCGAGCCAAGCCGGATGCGGAACCGCCCCGGCCGTTCCAGCAGCCGTTCGAGCAGCCCGGACAGCCCGGTGCCGTCCGCGTCGCGGTACGTTCCGAGATTGAGCCCGGTCAGCACAACCTCTTCGTAGCCGGCGCCGACCAGTTCGGCTAAGACCAGCTCGACTTCTCGTGCCGGCACCGACCGCTGCGGACCGCGCAGGCCCGACACGACGCAGTAGGCGCACCTCCGGCCGCACCCGTCCTGCACCTTGAGCAACGCGCGGCTCCGCCCCGGCAGGGGGACCGCGCCGGCCAGCTCGGCCTGCTTGCGGAGGTTGTCCCAGACCTCGGCCACGCCGGCCAGCCCGGCGACCCGGCGCGGTTCGCGCTCGGCGAGGCACCCGAGCACCACGACCCGCGCCCCGGATCGCGCGGCCCGATGAACGAGCTGCATCGAACTGCGGTCCGCGGCCGCGGTCACCGTGCAGGTGTTGACGTATACCGTGTCGGCCGAGGCCGGGTCGTCGACAAGGGCGATGCCCTGCCGGCGCAGTTGCGCCCGCAGGGCATCGCTTTCCGATTGATTCAGCCGGCACCC
>CBFGIY010000081.1:0-9630 GCA_965648935.1 Caldifarciminota bacterium | reverse complement strand
CGGTGCCCATGTCGATACCATGATAGGCCGGCGGGCCGCGCTGTCAACACCGTCCGGTTGCCCGCGTCCTATCGCATCTGCACGACCTTGGCCACGTTGTTCGGCTCCTGCCGCACGAAGTAGACTCCATTGGCCACAACTCGGCCTTCGTTGTCCCTGCCGTCCCAGACTGCGCGACCCTGGTCCAGTGGCATGGTGCGCACCACCCGTCCGGCAAAGTCATGAATCGAGACCAGCGCCGGTCCGCCACCACTGATGCGAAACGGACCAGCGCCGACCGCGGGCTCGACCCGCAGCCCGGCCGTGCGGCTCGCGTTCTTCTCGCCTTCGACCGCGCCGGGATACGGCGCATTCCACCAACAGCCGTTCAGGCCCGCGCCGACAAACACGCAGCCTGCACCGGTAAACGGCCCGCCCGCAGAGTAGCAGAGCTTGGGCCGCACCTCAGAACCGGTTCCGGCACTCCCTTCATTGATGCGCAGCGTGTCAGACCACTCGGTTGGGCTGGCCGCGTTGGCATAACGGCGGTGAACGCGCCGGACCACGTTGTTGTCGACGATGTAGGACGCGTTGACGTACGGGTTGCCAGGACTGGTGTAGTTGCGCAGGTCCGGAAATCCTTCGTCATCTGACGCAGTGCCAGCAAGAAAAACAGGTGGCGACCAGATAATGCCGCCGTCGGTCGAGTAGCTGTACTTCACGTCCCAGTCACCGGAGTTCTGATAGTTCTGTGACCAGAGTGCCCAGACCGTGGCAGTCGACTCCGGCATAGTGAACGCTGCGGCGACAACCGGGTCGGCAATGTCCTCTGAGTCGCTAAGCCAGAGGCCATGGTGCCACTCCGCTGGCGCCAAGTACCGTCGGTTCGTCCAGACATGCACCGCACCGGCCGACCACCTGCTGTGCGCCGCAAAGTAGATGCGTGAGCCCGCGCCGGCAGCAAGAAGCGGGTCGCGAACCTGAACCGCGTAGCTGTCGGTCTGAGCCCAGTTGCTGCCGTAGTCGGCCGAGCGCAGAAACCGCAAAGCCCGGTATCCGCCGACCGCCTCAGGATAGGTGAGCGCAGCGTAAAGCCAGTAGTCCGAGCCGGTATAGTCGCGGCAGACCGCAAAATCGGTGATGGTGTCCGGGCCGGCCGCGACCGGCGACTGCACCGGCATGCCGCCCTCGCGATAGCGGACCTGCCACAGGTCGCCGCCACTGGAGTTGATGAGATAGAACAGGTGGACAAAACCGGAATCTCCCTCGCCAACCACCAATTGGAGCTTGTCGAAGATATCCGCATATCGTCTCAACGAAAAGCGATACTCCCACCCGATTCCGTGTCCGAGCGACTTGTACACATACGTGTTGCTGTCCTCGAGCACGGTGACCGCGACCCACATCGTACCGTTCATCTCGTAATCCGCAGCCGTGGCGACAATCGTGCCGTTGTGGATGAGGACGTCCGGGCCGTCATTCGTGGTGACCAGAATCTCCGAGGCCATGCCCGAACCTGCGCACAGCAGCCATAGCGTTAGAACTGACATCATACCGGTCTCCTCCGCTGTAATCTAACTCCTGTCGCTACCTCTGAATCACCAGCTTCTCGGTCTGCCGGTAGTCGCCTGCCGAGAACTTAAGGAAGTAGACGCCGTCGGCGAGCCTCCGGCCCCGGTTGTCAGTGCCGTTCCAGACGACGCTGTACGTGCCGCGCTTCAGGCGCGACGCACAGAGCGTCCGCACGACTCGGCCGGTCAGGTCGTGCACACCGAGCATGACCTGGCGTTCGGCGTCGAGCGTATAGCGTATCGCCGCGCTTCCGCGCATGGGGTTCGGCGCCGGCGCGTGCAGCCTGGTCCTGAGCATCTGCCCGCTCGACCACCGGGCCGCTTCCTGTACTCCTACCTGTTCTTCAATCTGCCAGAACCCGATGAACGCCTGAAAGCCTGTGCCGGTCATCGTACCGACCGCGGTCTGGCCTGCGGTCGCGCCGCACCGGTACGCACTCGAACTCATCTCCCCGCCGCCCGCTCCGACCACGCTCCAGTCACAGCGGTAGGTTTGAGCTTGAAGAACCGCCAATGCACCAAGGCAAGCCAGGCTTGTGATTGCTGCACGCATGGTTCACTTCCTCTTCTTCAATTCGGCTTTCAACGCCTCGATTTCTGCCTGTTGTGCTCGGTTCTGTTCGTACAGCGCCTGCACCGCGGCCAGCAGAACTCCGTCGGCGTCGGCCATGTTGATGCTCTTCTCGTTTTCACCGACCCCGAACGCAGCATGGAAGTCCTGTGCTACGGGACCAATGTGACGCGTACCGTCGTGCTGGTCCTTCATCTTGTAGTTGCGCACCCGCAGCGCCGCGACCTTCTCAAGCAACTCCCTGCGATCTACTTCGCGGAAGTCCTCCTTGGTCGATGAGTCGCAGGCTGCGGCCCAGGAATTCGACCCCGGTGCAAGGTATGCGCCGGTGGTCAAAGCCATGTTGCTGTAGAACCACGCCCCGCCCGACGACCGCACGCGCCACTGGTCAGTACCGGTGCTGGCAATACGAGCACCAGTGCTATTGTCTCCCCAGACAAAGCAGCCATCATGCGCCGCGACAGCATGTCGCCCCGCGGCAAAGCTGTAGTAGCCTGACGCAGAGTCATTGTACCCACCCGGTACAGTCGCGAAGTTACCGGTTGCCACGTTGAGTTGCCCGCCACCAACCGTGGCGTATTCTCCGGTTGCGCTGTTCCAGTAGCCGCCGCCGACGGTTGAGCTGTAAGCGCTCGCGATGTTGCCGTACCCGCCACCGACCGTCGAGTACGTGTGGCTCGCTGTAGCGCCGGACCCACCGTTGACTACGCTGAATCTGCCGCTCGCGGTGTTGCCGTACCCGCCGCCGACAAAGGCGTACGTGCTGTCCGCAGCATTGCTTAGGCCACCGCAGACCACGGCGCAGGAATCAGGCGCATGACGTCCAGCCACATTGCTGCGGCCGGACAGCACACCGGAGCAACTGGCCGAGGCTGTGTCCGCGTGCCCACCACCGACCACACTGTACTCGCCTCGCGCCACATTCCGACGCCCGCCGCCGACAAAAGCATAAGCGCTGTCCGCGACATTGCTGTGACCACCGCAGACTACGGCACAGGAGTCAGCCGCATCCCGTCCAGCCATATTACCGTGACCGGACATAACACCGGCGGCATTGGCTGCGGCCGTGTCCCCATACCCACCACCAACAAAGGCACGCTCGCCGCTTGCGGAGTTGTAGGCTCCACCATTGACCGCCGAGTAGCTGTTGCTGGCAGTGTTCTGCTGGCCGCCACCGACCGTAGCGCGGAAACCGCTGGCAGTGTTCTGATACCCGCCGCCCACGAATGCCCGGTCACCGCTTGCAGAGTTACTGGTACCGCCACCAACCGCCGCACCGTAACCGCTCACGGTGTTGCCGAATCCGCCACCGACCACACCGTACACGCCTCTCGCTGTATTCGCCTGCCCGCCGCCGACAAAGGCCCACGTTGAGTCGGCGACGTTAAGCGCACCGCCGCAGACTGTGGCACAAGAGTCAGCAACATGGCGTCCAGCGACATTGTGAAAGCCGGACATGACACCCGTGTAGTTGGCCCGGGCCGTGTCGGCGCGCCCGCCGCCGACAAAAGCCCCGCGATAGCTGGCGAGATTCTGCTGTCCGCCGCCAACCGTCGCATAGGGCGCGGTGGCGCGGTTCTCTCGTCCACCGGCAACCGTGGCCGCGGTATCGGTCGCCTGGCTCGATGAGCCACCACCGACCACCGAGTACGGGCTTGATGCCTCGTTATCTGAGCCGCCGGCGACCGTTGAGCGGACGCCGTTGGCGTAGTTCAGCACCCCGCCGCCGACAAACGAGTAGTCGCCATCCGCGCGGTTCTCGCCGCCACCGCCTATGTGCGAGTAGACACCGGATGCCGTGTTGTCTGCGCCGCCGGACACCGAAGAGTAGTTGGCCGACGCGGTGTTGCCCTCGCCCGCCACGAAGGCCGCAGTGCCGGCATTGGAATTGCCGGGCCCGATGCGACCCTTGCCATACGCCCGCAGCTCGCCCTGCACTGCCAGCGCGCCAATCATCGAATCGCCCGTTACGTTCACATAGCGACCGTCGCCGTAGGTCTGGTCGAATGCCACTGTGCCGGTCGTCGTAATCGGGTTCGGCGTGCAGACCACGCCGGTCGCCTGTGAAATGCTCGTCACTGTCCCGCTGCCGCCGCCACCGCCTACGCTGTCGTTCCTCGGCGCCCAGGCCGAACCGGTCCACTTCAGCACCTGGTTTGCAGTCGCGCCCATCTGGTTCAGGTCGGCTCCGATAATCGTGCCGTCCACTATCATGCTGCTGGTGACCGAGTTCGCCTGCCCGGTGCGGACAAAGCCGGTCGTGTCCTTGCCCTGTAGACGGTGGCTCCCGGCCGCGATGCGCGAGCTGTCGGCAAATGCATGGGTGTGCGTGGCCCTGGCGAAATAGGTCGTATCTCTGCTCTGTAGCAGGTCGGCGTTCGCCGCGCGTTCAGTCAGGTAGGCATATGCGGCGCTGGCGATGCGCAGCCGCGGTGTGAGTTCTGCCCCACCCGCGACCGCCATGCCTAGATACACCGCACCGGCGTCTGGCATCGTGCCGATGGGCGTCACCGACCCGAGCAATACCGAGAACAACCCGGTCCTGGTTCTGATTGTCTGGGTTTCGTTCCAGAACGGACTGCCACCGGTCGGCTGAGTGTAGAGCCGGAACGCAACCGAGTAGGTTGTATCCGCAACTGGATTGCCTAGGTTGTCCGTCAATTTGCCCTGGTACGAGAGCATCCGCGGTATCGTGATGGCATCGGCGTCATCTCCGATTGCCGACTTCCGATTGACGAATGCCGGACTCTGCGCTCCAGCTTCTGTGTTCTCGCTTCTGACTTCGTTCGTGGCGGCCTGTCGCTGCTTGGCCGCATCGTCATCTCCGGCCCATGCTATGCAGCACATCGCTGCCAGGGCCGCGAGTATCAGACTCGGTCGGTTCATGGTTCCTCCGTTTCCGGGCGACGCACGCCCGGAGGCTATTTCTGGCTTAGACGGACGTTACCCAGAAGAGGGCGGATGCCCGCCTCTGTATGCTGCCGGCATTCTACTGCTCATATCCTACCTCTGCAACACCATCTTCTCGGTCTGCCGGTACTCGCCTGCCCGGGTCCCGGTAGGCGGGCCGGCGAAGAACTTGAGGAAGTAGACGCCGTCGGCGAGCCTCCGGCCCCGGTTGTCAGTGCCGTTCCAGACAACGCCGTACGCACCACGCCGGACCCTTGTTGCCAGAAGCTGACGCACCACGCGACCGGTGATGTCATGCACGGCCAGCGATACCGGCCCGTCTGCTGCCAGCGAGTAGCGGATGGCAACCTGTGCGCGTGCCGGATTCGGCGCCGGCGCATATAGCCGCGTCGCCAGTACGCCCGCGCCGGGCCGCTCAGCCTCTTCCTGGATGCCGACCGGCACATCAATCTGCCAGAACCCGATGAACGCCCGAAAGCCTGTGCCGGTCATCGTACCGACCGCGGTCTGGCCTGCGGTCGCGCCGCACCGGTACGCACTCGAACTCATCTCCCCGCCGCCCGCACCGACCACGCTCCAGTCGCAGCGGTAGGTTTGAGCCTGAAGAACCGCCAAGGCACCCAAAGCGCCAAGTATCAAACCAACTGCCTTGCTCACGGTCATCTCCTATCTCTCCCGGTCCGGGACCGGCTCAGAACTCGGTTCCTCTAGAATACCGACCGCAATCCAGTCAAAGGTCGCATCGACGTTGCCGTCCAACCCGGCAATTGGCCGCAGCCGCACCAAGAAATCGTCCTTGCCCCGGCGCTCGGCGACGAGCAGGCCCGGTGCGTCGGCAGTCGCGGTCACGTTCAGCCGCACCGGAACGTCTCTCCGAGCGTGCCTTACGAAAAGGTCAGGCAGGCTGACTTCGGCGCGGCCCGCGCTCAGCCGCGCCGAACCGGACGCGATTATCATCCGCTCAGCCGACACGATGCACGGTGCTTCACCGTCGTCGAATCCTGTTGACCAGCCGCCCGAAGCTATACCCTTGCCATAGGCGCGTAGTGCCGTATCCGCAGCCACGTTGTTGAACGACCGCGCAATCACGCCGATGGCACCAGCGTCGCCGCACTGGAAGTTACCTCCGGCGACGTAACCCTTGGCGCTGACACCATAGGCATGGGCGCTGTAAACGGATACTCCGTTGAGGTTGGCCGAGTCAACAACCAGGCCATTGGCCCTGGCCGCTTTGATGTAGATGCCGTTGTTGTCCGCGGTGTCTATCCTGATGCCGTTGCCCGTATTCAGGGCGCGGATGAACAGCGCGGCGTGGGGATTGCCTACCTGGGTTACCAGACTGCAGGGCGCGACGATGTCCACGCCTCTGATGCTGTGGTCCTGGATCTTGTCCGAGTTCACCTTGCCCGTGCCGATGGTCGGACTCGGGTAGTAGCCGGTCAGGTCGCCGCCGGCATAGCCGGACGGTCGAGCAGAATCGGCTCGGTTGGCAACGTCGGCCATGTACGCGTACGCCGTACTGACCAGCCGAACCCTCGGGGTCAGCGCCGGGTCTGGATGCACCTGCATCTCCAGCCAGCAATTACCGTCCTGGGGCAAGTAGGAAATCCCGTTGACTGCGCCCAGCAGACAGTTGAACAGCCCGGAGCGGGTTGTTACGTTCTGGACCTCGCTCCAGAACGCGGCTCCGCCTGTGTCCTGCGTGAACATGCGGAAGGTGACTGCGTAGGTTCCATTTGGTACCGGGCGTCCGGCCGTGTCGACAAGCCGGCCCTGATACGAAATCATCTGGGGAATCGAGACCGCGTCAACGCCATCTCGAGTTCCCGACATCGGGACCCCAACTGTGGGATTCTGCGATTTGACTGCCGCGCTCTGCTCTCTGACTCCGTCCGCAGCGGCCCACACCATGCAGCACAGCGCTGCCAGGGCCGCGAGCATGGTTTTGCCTTTCATCTTTTCCTCCTGCTATTTCAGATGTGCTTTCAGACCATCAATCTCTACCTGCTGCGCTCTGTTTGTCTCTCTCAACTGCTGCACCTCCTCATACAATGCCTGCACCGCGGCCAGCAGGACTCCGTCCGCGTCGGCCATGTTGATGCTCTTTTCGTTTTCGCCGACCCCGAACGCAGCATAGAAGTCCTGCGCCACGGGACCAATATGACGCGTACCGTCGTGCTGGTCTTTCATCTTGTAGTTGCGCACCCGCAGTCCAGCGACCTTCTTAAGTAACTCCTTTCGGTCAACGTCGCGGAAATCCTCCTTGGTGGCGCTGTCACAGGCTGAAGCCCACGAGTTGGACCCTGGCGCGAGGTACGCGCCGGTCGTCATCCCGGCGTTGGAAAAAAACCACGTCCCACCACGTGCCCGCACCCGGAACTGGTTGTCACCTGTTGTGTACACAGTGTCTGAAGAACTCCCTGTCCAGTCGCCCCAGACAAACGAACCGGAGTGACTTGACCGAGCTCTGGTGCCGGCTGCAAAGCTGCTCCACCCGCGGGCCGCGTTTGACTCACCACCCGGCACTGTGGAGTTGATCCCGCTCGCAGTGTTGTTACTACCACCACCAATGGTGGCACCATTGGAACTTGCGGTGTTGCCTGTCCCGCCGCTGACCGTTGCGTGGTGTGTGCTGCTTGCGACGGTGTTGCTCGTCCCGCCGCCGATAGTCGAGCCTGAGCCACTCGCCGTGTTGCCGGAGCCGCCGCTGACCACCGCGCTGGAGCCGGTTGCAGTATTCTGGGCCCCACCACCGACAGTCGCATATATCCCGGTGGCCGAGTTGTTCCACCCGCCTACCACAACCGCTGCTGTGTCACCCGCCAGGTTCGAGTAGCCGGAAAACACACCGCTGTACGCTGCTCGGGCTGTGTCGCTGAATCCACCGCCTACCACTGCGTGGCCATCCCCTGCAACGTTCTGATATCCGCCACCGACAGTCGCATACCTCCCGGTGGCCGAGTTGTTCCATCCGCCGGCCGCGACCGCCGCCGTATCACCGGCAAGGTTGGAGTATCCAGAAAATACACCAGAGAATTGCGCCACTGCTGTATCATAGAAGCCGCCACCGACCACGCTGTACTCGCCGCGGGCGATATTTCGGTACCCGCCGCCGACAAGTGCATACCTACCAGTGACAGAGTTGTCATACCCGCCAGCCACAACTGCGGCCTCATCGCTTGTATCATCGCCCGCCAGGTTCGAGCCCCCCGATAACACACCGGAGAAACGCGCCCTGGCTGTGCCGGAGTAGCCGGCGGCGACCGCCGCGTACTCGCCGCTCGCGATGTTCTGAGAACCACCCCCGACCAATGCCCGGTAACCGCTGGCCGAGTTCTGATACCCGCCACTGACTGTAGCGTAGCTGCCGGTCGCTGTGTTCAGGTAGCCGCCAGCCACTGTCGCATACTGCCCACGGGCCTTGTTGCCATTCCCCCCACCAACTGTCGAACCAGTTGATTCGGCAACGCAGCGAGTGCCGCCACTAATAGTCTGATAGTTGTAGCTTGTTCCAGCAACACCGGTTGTGCACTGGTAGGCGCCAAGATTCGTCTGGGTGAAAGCCTGCGTGCCGTTCAGCAGGTTGAGTGACCCGCCGCGGCCAATGCCGACTCGGTTTATGGTGTAGAGCACGCTGTCTGACCCAACTCGTATCCAGGCATTGTCACCTGAGCCGCTGCCAACGCTGTCATTCCGTGGTTCCCAGGCACTGCCGGTCCACTTCAGCACCTGGCCGGTCGATGCGCCCATCTGCCCGAGGTCCGCGGCCGCAATCGTGCCGTTGACAATCATCCCGCTGGTAACAGCATCAGCCTGGCCCTCGTTCACATACGTTGCATCGTGATTGTGGCCTGCGCGCGAGAAAGTCGTCGTGTCACGTCCCTGCAGAAGGTCGGCATTCGCGGCCCGCTCGGTCAGGTAGGCATAAGCGGCGCTGGCGATTCTCAGTCGCTGGGCGAGTTCTGCTCCGCCGGCGATTGCCATCCCGAGATACACCGCCCCCGCATCAGGCATCGAGCCAATCGGCGTCACCGACCCGAGCAGGACCGAGAACAACCCGGTCCTGGTTCTAACAGTCTGGGTTTCGTTCCAGAACGGACTGCCGCCGGTTGGCTGAGTGTAGAGCCGGAACACGACCGAGTAGGTCGTGTCCGCAACCGGATTGCCAAGGCTGTCCGTCAGCTTGCCCTGGTAGGAAAGCATCCGCGGAATCGTCACCGCATCCGCATCGTGGATTGGAGCCTGGGAACTGAGAATTACGGCGTGCTGCGGCCTGGTTGCAGCATCGTTGTTCTTGGCCCCGAGCGCGACGCCGAGGGCCAACGAAAAGAGCAGTATGAGAACGGTCTTCACATCTTCCTCCTTTTGCGCCGTACGCCCGGCTGCTGGAACGGCTGGCCGTCAGTCGGTGCTGCCGGGCTGCCCGGCTGCTTCTACAGCTTACATTACACTGCGGCCGGAATGGATGTCAAGTATGAACGTGTGGAAGCCGACGGTAGCCGGACCGGTTGTAGTCCGGGAAGGACTGCGGGCTCAGTCTGGGCCGGAGTTCGGCTAAGTCAATCCTTGGGCCAGCTTTCTAATGCCCTTGTCGGTTGC
>CBFGIY010000080.1:5293-9933 GCA_965648935.1 Caldifarciminota bacterium | reverse complement strand
AATACATGGCGAAGGTGTTTGGTCCCGGGTATCGTGCGCGGTCGCCGGTGTATTTTGCGACGACGGTATCGCGGGACAATCTTTCGGACGTTGAGCCTTACCTGCGTCTGGAGGGTCTGGTGAACAGGGTGGTGGGCGAGGCCGGCGCCAACCAGGTGGACGTTGAGCGGACGCGGCATCTGCTCTACGAGGTCTACAAGATGACCTCGATGCTCGACCCCCGCGTCCACAAAGACGATAACACAAGAGGACTGCTGATCAATTACGCCGCCAGCTACCTCGCTCTGGCCAGCGAGTACCAGCGCACGAATCAGCCTGACCTGGCACGAGAAGTCCTCGAGCGTGCGATGGTGTTCGACATCGATAGCGAGCGGAAGCTGCCGCTTTTCTACCACCACTCGATCTTCGCAATGCTGAGCGGCGAATATGATGCCGCGCTCGCCTCGCTTGATTCGCTCGGGCACTACGGCTTGAGAGATCCCGAGATAACCTTGAGGCGCGGGCTTGCCTGGCAGGCCAAAGGCGATTTGGCGAAGGCAGAGCAGTACTTCCAGCAGGCGCTTGCCGAGGATCCGAGTCGGCCCGAGGCGGTGCAGGCGCTGCATCAGTTGTACCGCGATGAGTTCGGAGACACCGCCAAGGCCAACGCCGTGCTTGAGCAGTGGCAGCGCAGGTCACTTGGCGGCGATCCGATTCCACCCGGCGGGCGCTGAACGGTTTCGCTCTTGCACGAGTTTGCCGTGACGCAGGCGGTCGTGGAGCGTGTCCTTGAGGCGGCCAAAGGAGCAGGGGCAGCCCGGGTCATGTCAGTGCATCTGCTGGTCGGGGAGGCAACTGGCATTGTGCCGCATTGTGTTGAGGCGTACTTTCGCCAGCTGGCCAGCGGCACGGTGGCCGCTGATGCGCGGATAGACTTTCGTGAAGTGCCTCTGATACTGCAGTGCCCCAAGTGTGGCAGGGCTTCGACGGGTCTTGAGCACATCTGCGGGTGCAACGCGGGCGCGCATGTTGTGTCGGGGCAAGATCTGAAAGTAGAGAGCATCGAAGTTGAGTAAGCATTTGCTTGCCTTAGCCATCATCGCCGTTTCGACGTTCAGTAGCGCTGCGGGGCAGTGGAATGATGTCTACCACGATGCTCCGTTTGAACTCAGGCTGCGGGCTGAGCACGCGAACTACATGGTGGGCGATACTTTTCGTGTTGTGCTTGAAGCAAGAAACACGAGTGACCGCGTTATTCTTCTGCGCCGCAACTGGCACGAGCAACTGACCTACTACCACATACATCCCATGACTGGCGAGCAGGTTGAGTGGCCAGGCAGGGTACGAATAGCGACTCTGCTCGATTCATCGGACGTTGTGGCCCTGCGACCAGGCGAGCGTCACAGGGTGATTCGACCTGTGCGGATCTTCATCGATGAAGACGTTGCGACTTTCGACTTTCGCGTACGGCTGACTGGCCCCAAAGACCTGAACGGGCAATTTGACACATGGCAGGGCCACGCCTGGTCGAACCCGATTCGGGTCACGGTGTCGCCGCGAAAGGTTATCAGGAGGTAGCACGATGACAACATGCAAGGTCAGGTTTGCTACTGCCATCAACTGCATGGATGGGAGAGCCCAGTTGCCGGTGAATGAATGGTTGCGGTGCAACCACGGCGCGGACTACGTTGATACCGTTACAGAACCCGGTCCGGTTCGGCTTCTTGCAGAAGGCAGGGACGCTGTGGTCGAATCCATCCGCAAGCGAGTCGCGGTGTCCGTTGAGCGGCACGGCTCGCGTGTGATAGCGGTGGTGGCGCACTGGGACTGCGCCGGCAACCCGGTGCCTGAACCTGACCAGCTCTGTCAGCTCGCGAAGTCTGTGGAGTTGGTGCAGACCTGGTACCCTGATGTCACGGTCGTTGGCCTCTGGCTCGGAAGTGACTGGCGGGTTGTTGAATCTCCGTCCGTGGCTGCGAGGCGGCCCATCGAATAGCTTTGAGTCGCGTCCTGGTCACCGGAGCCAGCGGCTCGGTAGGATCGAACCTGTGCAAGTACCTGTCGGAGCGCGGGTGCACGGTGTACGGGCTTGTCCGTCCCACCTCGAACTTGCGCCTGCTCAACGGTGTTGCGGTTGAGCTGATAAGATGTGATCTGGCCGGGCGCTCACCGCCGGAGCTTCCCGCACGGCTTGACTGGGTGATACACGCAGCAGCGGTGGTGTCTGATGTGGCGGGCGACACAGAGTGCCGAGCGCACATCTTCGACGCGACCGCGAACCTCATCTCGTGGCTGGAGGCAACCGGACTGAGAATCGAGCGGTTCGTGTACATATCGACTGCTTTGGTGCTGGGTTTTGGGCGACTGGACATAGCGCCGAACAGGCCGGGGCGGTCCGCTGACTTTGTTCCCTATGTCCGCTGGAAGCGGGCAACCGAGGGACTTGTGCTCAAGTCTGCAGCGGAAGGCGGCTTGCCGGCCGTCGTGCTTCGACCGGCGGATGTGTTCGGACCGCGTGACCGGACTTCCTGTGAACATTTCTGTCGTATGGCTAGTCGGGGTGTTCCGCTGATAGTCGGCAATGGCGAACACCTTTTTCCCTTCTGCTATACCGAGAACCTGAGCCAGGCGGTATACCGTGCGTGCCTTGCCGGCAGTGCTATCGGCAGGTGCTATACGGTGATGAACGAGAAGCCGATGAGCTGGAAACGCTTCTTCGGGTTCCTCCAAGAACGCCTGGGCCGGCCCCAGCGCCTCGGAGTGCCGGCTGCTTTCGCCTTTGCCGTCGCGGCACTGCAGGAAGGATGGCGTCGAGTCGATCCTTCGTTCTCGCCTAACCTGTCGTTCTATCGTGTCCTGAGAGCGACCACTGATACAAGCTATGACATATCACACACGGTTGCCGACCTTGACTACAAGCCGGACACAGATGAAGTTGCGCAACTCAGTTCGATAGCGAATTGGTATCTGCAGTGCTGTCAATGTCGTGCCTGACCGCCGGGCTTCCGCAGGGCTGGGTGTACATCTGGTACGCTGTAGCTTTTGCCCTGCTCACCACCCTTCTCTCGCCCAGGAGCATGGCGGCCTGGCTGGGCGAGTGCCGCGGTACCGTGCTATCCTTTGCGGCGTTCTTTCTTTTGCTCGCCGCACTTCCGATTGTCGCCGGTATCACCGGCGCTCCAGCCGTGCAGAAACAGCTTTCCTCATGGGGCGTCACAGTGGGTCAAGCTTGGCTCGGGCTGCGCATAGTCGTGCTGTCATTGCCCTTCATTGCTCTCACGCTGGCGGGCTCTGCCCGCAACGCCGGCGTGGCGGCGATGTACCCTCTCGCGCGCGGCGGCCTGACGAGTCCCGCGCGGTTCGTGGCGTACGAGGCGGCATACGTGCTGTTCTACTACACGGCATGGGAGTTCTGCTTCAGGGGCGTGCTTTTCCTGCCTCTCGTTTCAGCGTTGGGGTTGTTGCCTGCTTTGGGTATTCAAACGGCGCTGTCCACAGTCTATCACATCGGTCATCCGAAGGCAGAGATATGGATCTCAGTTCTGGGCGGGCTTTTCTTCGGAGTCGTGGTTCATCTTACTGGTTCTGTGTTGTACTCGATCATCATGCACGCCGCCATCGGAGTGGGCGTTGACTACATCCAGTGGCGGCGGCAACGGGCGTTGACCGCTTGAACATTCTGATTACCGGAGCGACCGGGTTTCTCGGACGCGCCGTATTGGCACAGCTTGCCTGCAGCCACGTCGGCGCGCAGATCAGCGCGCTTGTACTGGCGGGCGACATGACTCCGGCTGTTTGGAGAGGCACAGGAATTCGAGTCCGCACGGGCGATGTGTCTGTGAGCGACGATGTAGACAGGGCAGTCAAGGGGCAGGATGTCGTGATACATCTGGCGGGCCTGGTAAGCTATGTCCGGAGGGACAAGCTGTCACTTGAGCGGATCAACGTGGTTGGATCCCGGAACGTCGCGGTAGCCTGCCTGCGATTCGGGGTCAAGCGCCTGGTACATGTTTCCTCGGTCGGTGCGCTCGGAATGAGACGAGACGGTGTGTGCACCGATGAGAACTGCTCATACAACTGGCCTCGTGGCTTCGCGTACATGGAGACGAAGCGTGCCGGTCAGAGGGAGGTCCTTGAACGTGCAGCTCGCGATGGCCTGAATGCGGTAGTCCTGAACCCGGCATCGATCATGGGACCAGGTGACCCTGTTGCATCGAGCGCTCACAACCGGCTCTACCGGATGGTGCTGGCCACTCCAGTTCTGCCGTGCTTCACCGGCAGTCTCGGCGTGGTTGATGTGCGTGATGTGGCGGAGGTTGTCGTCAAGGCAATCCACGCGGGCCAAGCTGGTCGGTGTTACATACTCTCAGGTGCCAACGTTTCCTACCGCAGCGTACTGGCGTCCATTGCGCAGGAGTTCGGACTGAAGCGTACCATCGTGCCTCTGCCGGGTCTGTTGTTGGGTGTGGTCGGGGTGGTGAGTGAGACGCTCGCTTCTGCGGTTGGCACACCCGTATTGCTGGCGAGCGCTTACGGCAGGCTGAGCTCCTGGAAGTGCGGATACGACAGCAGCCTCAGCCGGCGGGAGTTCGGGCATGTGTACCGGGACTTCGAGCAGACGATCGGCGACGCTTGTCGCTACTACACGAACAACTTCTCCA
>CBFGIY010000080.1:0-5283 GCA_965648935.1 Caldifarciminota bacterium | reverse complement strand
GCCCACTCATCTTCGGACCCCAGCTTCAGCGCAACAGCAGCAGCTTCTCAGTCGCCGTGCCGGCTGCGTGGCGGACTTTGAGCAGGTATACCCCGCCGGCGAGCCCTTCGGGTTGCCACTCTGCTTCCAGCCGTCCGACCGGCACCTGTCGGTCGCACAGGGTCGTCACGACTCTGCCAGCCACGTCGCACACCTGGACAAGTGCAGGTCCGGCAACGGGAATCTGCAGTCCGAGGCGCACGGATCGCGAGAAGGGGTTCGGTGAGACAGAGACGAACCGGCGAGCATCGCGGCCGTCGCCGTCGCGTTCCTGGAGCCCCGTGTAGTTGTCGTACCAGGACTGGGCGCTGTCGGCATGCGCAACAAACTGAGCCGACGAGGTGGCACCAATGAAGGCGAAGGCGACTCGCCAGCTAGCACCGGGCGCGAGATCATGCGGGCCGACGGAAGTGACTACCGACCAGTCGTAGTTACGGGTGGAGTTGCGCTGGGAGAGCGTCCCGTTGAGCCAGCGGTACTTCTGGTTGTCGCTCATGCAGGAGTCGGGGTAGACGTAGATGGCGTGATCGATGAGCGAAAGGTTGGCAAACGAGGCCGGCTCAAGGATTTTGACGCCGACCGTCGGGTTTTCGCTTGCCTGCTGGCGCATTGAGCTGAAGCGTTTTGTCTCGTTTGACGAGCCGGAGTTGGTGGCGCTGTTTGAGCCGATGTCGAAGTCGGCCATCACGCCGGCGTAGAGGCCGCTCAGAGTGCTTGCTCCCTGGTTGGTTATCACGTATTGGAGAACGACGAAGTCGTCATAGCCCGGGTGCGAGCTCTGGAAGCTATTGGCGGTGATGCGCAGGCCTTTGGGCGATGGGTGGCCGGCGTCGCTGAAGACGCAGCGAAAGTGCTGATCGCCGTTGAGCGGAGGCACGACGCGGTACAGGCTGTCGACAATGCGAAAATCGGAGTTGGGCGGTCCGCTCGGTGGTTGGCTGAAGTAGCGGTCAGCGACAAAGCTGGTCGAGTTGCCGACCAACAGACTGGCGTAGTACAGGTGGCTCGCGCTTGCCTTCGGGTAGCAGAAACCGGTACCCGCGTCGCCCGGCGGCTCGGTGTAGCCGATCGATCCGAGTGCGGTGACGCTCAGTTTGCAGTAGCCGGTGTCGTGGGCAATCGTGACCTGGCCCGGAACCTGCGGTGCGCCCACTACCAGTTCGAATGGCACATCCCATGAGCCCTCGGTCGCCGTGACGCCAACAGTGAACTGGATTCGGCTGCCAGGCGGAGTTGATGGCGATGCCGCTACGCGGTAGTTGTCGCCGCGGCTGGTATCTCCCGGGGCGATAGTGCCGTAGGCGGATGTCGAGTCGAGGCGTGTGACGTAGGACGATGCAGAGCGCAGGCGCCCCTGGGCTGCGCTGGCCGCGGCGTTGCCGGCATTGCGAATCGTTACGTAGAGGTTGACGGTCTCTCCCGGGTCAAGGCGATTGTTGCCGCCGTCATCAACCCATGTGCCCTGCAGGACCATGTACGGGCGCGGCGTGCCCGCAACGACAGCCGCGCTGTCGAGGACGGTGTACCTGTCCTGTGCGTGGACCGTGATGTAGAGAGTGCCGGGCGTCGTCGGACTCACAAGGACATCAGCGATGCCCGATGCGTTCGTTGTTCCGCGAGCCGATACTTCCCCAGCCTTGTAGAAGCCGACCCTGGCGTTGGCGAGCGGCGAGCCGCCGGTGGTAACGGTGACGCGAACGGTCTGAGGGCCGGTGGTCAGCGAGTCCGGAGCGGCGACGGCCATAGTGCCGGGAGTGTCACTCCAGAGCGGCATTGCCGGGTCACCGAGCAGGTTGTAGTCGTAGAAACACCAGCGCCAGACCTCCTGTGACGGAGCAAGCGCGGCGTACCAGTCTTTGCCGCGGGCGTGAGCGATGCCGACCGGAAACGAATCGTAGTTCAGAAAGAAGTCATAGAACCGCACGCAGAGCTTCTCCGACGGTCCGAAGCTCGGCGGGGTGCCCCAGCCGTAACGCGAGTTCATCATGTTGGCCACGGTGCCGCCGTTCGCGTTGTTCTGGAGCACGACCGAAAGGCAGCTCTGGTTCTCAAAGTTGCCAGAGATGCAGGCCATCGAGTTCATTATCACCAGTTTGTCGAGGCCGTTGGTCTGGGCTGCTGCCTGGGTCGTGGTATATATGGGCGAGCCAGCGTCAGTGTAGAAGCCATAGTCGTCGCCGTGCGCCGCGGCGTGGCTGTAGCCGTAGCCGGCGTTGATGGCCGACTGGAAGGCCGAGGTCGTAGGGTTGTAGGCCTTGGTGTCGGTCCAGCCAGACGGGGTCATATTGGCGATCGTGTCGGAGACTGGTTCGCCGGTATAGCCAGTAAAAAGCGGCACCCAGGGAAGGTAGGTCTTCTTGATGTAGGCCGTGTTCGGGGTGCGCTCGTAGGTTAGCACCTTGCTGACGAAGGTCTGAGCGTTGGCGACGCTGGCGATTGGTGCACGACCGAGATAGATGTCCGAGTAGAAGTCAACGGTATCGCCGCCGGCCTCGCCAAAGACACCGTTGTTGTTGCCGTCCCAGGACCACTGCAGGTCCATGTAGTAAAGGTCGGCCGGGATGTTGCCCGTGTAGGTGCTGACGACGGAGCGTCCGCGACGCGCCGGGATGACGGAGTGGGCGCCGGCAAGCAGGACGAAGATGGTCCCGTGGTTCTGCCAGTAGTCGATGATGAAGTTCCGCACCTTCTCCTGGGTATCACGGCCGGGATAGGTGCTCGAAATCCAGGAAACCGCCTTGAAGACCGTGGTGTAGCCTTTGCGTGCCTGCCAGTCGGCAAGAGGCTGGAGCGCGGCGATGTAGCTGTCCGATGTGATGATGACGTATTCGGCGTCGGTCGGGTCGGACTGGCGCAGCGGCGGAGCGAAGGCCTTGATGTCCTCGGGATTGACGACGAGCGAACGAATCGCCCGGGAGGTCCACTCATTCTGCGATGCGGTCATCGGCGCGGTGGTGGTCTGGTTCTCGTCGTACTCGACGCGGATCGTTATGGAAGTATGGAGGGTCAGCCGACCGGAAAGCGGCGAATACTGCAGCGGGAAGAGGCTGATGCCGCAGACCCTGAACCCGGACTTGGTTCCGGTGTGGCCGTGTTCGGCCAGGCGACCGGGGAAGTCAGCCGTCGAAGAATACACAGCAGGGTCTGGTTCGACGAAGGCCGGCGCGGTGTGCGCGCTGAGAGGCCGAGGCTGCTGCGCCGGGTGGATACGGAAGTTGCCGGGCAGTTCGACCGGACGCGACTTCACCACCGTCACCCCGGTAACGTTCGCGCCGGCCGGGATCAGGAAAGTGTTCAGAGCCTGCGGGATTATCGGCTGCCCCGGTGATGAGGTCGAGACGAAATCGCGCAGAGTCACGACGTCGTAGCCGTTGACCCGCTCGAATCTCACTTCGTCGGGCGCGAAGGTGAAGGTGCGGGTGATTGATCCCGCCAGGGCAAGTGCCGGCAGGAGCAGTGCGGCCATGAGCAGACGGTTGTGGTTCACGATGCCTCCGCAAAGGTCGTCTGGTTAGCGGTCAATGGGATGCTGCCTTCAAGGGAAGAAGAAGGCCAGTTCGCGCTCGACATCCTCGGTCGGGTTCGATGCGTGAACCGCGTTCATTCGCACCGAGGTGCCGAAGTCGGCGCGAATAGTGCCGGGTGCGGCAGCGGCCGGGTCGGTTGCGCCTACGAAACTGCGCAGCCGCGCGCGCGCGTCCAACGCCTCAAGTCGGGCCGCGACAATCGGTCCTGACGCGATGAAATCGGCCAAGCCGGTCAGGAAATCCCGCCCGCGGTGCACGGCATAGAATTCAGTCGCCTCGGTCGCGCTGAGATGGCGCATTGTCAGCCCGGTGATGGTGAACCCGGCCTGTTCGATGCGGGCGAGTATCGCTCCGGTGCGGTGGTCGCGCACCGCATCAGGCTTGATGACCAATAGAGTGCTCTCGACGGGCATCGGGTCTGCCATTGACAATTCTAGGCGCCAGCGGCCCCCCTGTCAAAGGTGGCGGATCTGATTCAGCGAGAGACAACCTCGCGTGCGACGCGTTCGGCGGTGCGGCGACAGCCCTCGGCTATCGCCCGCGAGCTCAGTGTTGCCATCGTAACGGCGTCGATGCTCTCGAGCTCGGCAGCATCGAGTCCGCGCACGCGCTCCAGCAAGCCTCCGTCGATGACCAGCTTCAGGTATCCCGGCGTTTCGTCGTTGGCCAGGACGCTGACCTCGACGACACGGGCGTCGGCGTCGAGCCAGACTCGAAGCGGGACCGGCCCGCCGTATCCCTCGGCTGTGGTTCCGGCTCGGTCAGAGTCAACCTCGTAGCCCGTCACGCGGCGACCCTGCAGGACGACACCGTGCTCGAAGGGCGTTGTCCGCAATTGTAACGAAGTCGCACTGGGAAAGCGGCGCGCAATCCGCTCCGGAACCGTGTCGGCAGCGTTCTGCCTGTTCGAGCCGGTGTCCGCTGCGGCCGTGTCCGGCGGATGGGCGATCGGTGCGGAATGTGGAGCACTCGGGGCATCATCGGGCCGTCGGTCAGGCAGACGATCGACCCGCGGCGCGCACGCCGACATCAGTGCGAGGAGAATAGCTATTGCCTTCACGCAGAATGATACTCAATGACCCAAGGTCTGGTCAAATCTGTCCAAAGACGCGAAGCCTCAAAGCGGACAGGGGCGGCGAGCGCCGCCCCTGTCCGGGTACTCAGGGCTCGGGTCAGTTGCGGACGACCAGTTTCTGCGTGCCCTGCCAGCCGGCTGTCTCCACCTTGACGAGGTAGATACCGGAACTCAGCTCGTGCAGGTCGAGCTCGGTCGTGCCGGCGCGGCCAGCCAGCGTCTGACTGATGACCGTGCGACCGGTCACGTCGAACAGGCGCAACATGGCCGGTTGAGAAGTGGGCAGCGCGTAACGGATGTTGATGTTGCCGCTGCTGACGGGGTTCGAAACCAGCGTGAATCCAAAGCGAGCGGGCTGTGAAGTCCCGTCCATCACGCCGTTCTGGGCGGAACCGGAAGACACAAGCGCGCCTGCGCCATACCGCCACAGTTCGGCGGTCTTGTTGCCTTTGAGGGCATAGAGCGCAGTGCCGTCCGTGGTCAGGCCGCCGCCGCCTTTGACCCGCTTCTTCTTCGCAGTCGAGCCAATCTCCGGGATCAGCTCTTTCTCCGTCCAGGTCGCAGTCGCAGGGTCCCAGGCAAAGAACTCGACCGTGTTGCCGCCCTTCAGGGCGTACAGCAGTCCGCCCATCAGCGCGCCGT
>CBFGIY010000079.1:0-10180 GCA_965648935.1 Caldifarciminota bacterium | reverse complement strand
GCCATGCACGCTTGCGGCGGTGGGTCCGTGGGTGGCCAAGTGCAGCACCTGGATTCAGGGCGACGCCGACCCGACCAACGACGAGATATCGGTCCTGTTCCGCGTCGAGCGTGGCTGGACCGAGCTCGAAGGCATGCCGGCCGGGGCGTCGGGCCGCTCCTGCAAGGACGGCGCGTGGCTCGCGGCAATGGCCGGTGCGGGCAAGGTGTACGGGTTCAAGGGCTACGGCACGAGCGAGTTCTTCTGTTACGATCCTGTGACCGGGGCGTGGGACGCGCTGTCCGACATGCCCCAGGGCACGAGCGCCCGGCCGCCGAAGAAGGGCGCCGAGGGCGTGACCGACGGGAACCGCTACGTCTACGCCCTGCGCGGCAACAACACGACCGACTTCCAGCGCTACGACGCGCAGACCCAGACGTGGGAGCTGCTCGCTGAAGTGCCGCTTGGTATCTCAGGGAAGAAAGTCAAGGGCGGCGACGACATGGCCTACGTCGACCTGGGCGACTCGGATTACGTCTATCTGCTCAAGGGCTACCGCAACGAGTTCTACCGCTACAATGTCGGTTCGAACCAGTGGCAGACCCTGCCCGAGCCGCCGTCCGGCATCAAGCCGCGCTACAACCGCGGCTCGTGGCTGGCGTACGACGGCGCGACAACGCTGTACGCCCACAAGGCACGCTACCACGAGATGTGGACCTATGACCTGGCGGCCGGGCAGTGGAACCCGACCGCGGCGGCCGCGATGCCGACTTCCGGCTCGGCCGGCAGCAAGAAGGCCAAGGACGGTTCTTCGGCGGCGTGGTACCGCGACGGTATCGTCGCGTTCAAGGGCAGTAACACCCAGGAGTTCTGGCGCTACATTCCGGGAGAGGACCGCTGGGTCGAGCTCGACACACTGCCCAAGCTCGGGTCGAGCGGCCGGGCCAAGCGCGTGAAGAACGGCGGCAACCTTACCGCCCTGCCCGATGCGGTGTACGCGCTCAAGGGCAACGGGACGCGCGAGCTCTGGCGCTACCGCGGCATCGCGACCACGATGAACAGCGGGCCGGCCGGCGGCGCTCGCCACGGCGCGGCCGGGAGCGAGCGGACCGGGACAGCGCCGGTGGCACTGCGCATCGCGCCCAACCCGGCGAGCGGCGCGGCCGTGGTCCTGACTTTGGGCACCGGCGCGCCGGCGACGGTGCGGGCGTGGGACGCGGCCGGGCGGCTCGCGCTTGAGGCGCACAGCCCGGGCGGACAGGTGGTCAGGCTGGACCTGCGCGGCCTGGAAGCCGGCGTGTACCTGCTCGAGGTCCGCACCGCGGACCGGGTCGAGACGCGCAAGCTCGTGGTCAACCGGTAGCGGCCGATGATGGATACTGCGGGGCGGCATCTGCCGCCCCGCTCTGTTGACCGGGCGCGGCCGCAAGGATAGGCTGTCCCGTGGCGAACGCGGCCGAGCCGAAGCGCTGTCCCTGGCCTCTGGGCCACGCGCAGATGGTGCGCTACCACGACGAGGAATGGGGCGTGCCGGCGCACGACGACCACCGCCATTTCGAGTTCCTCATCCTCGACGCTTTTCAGGCCGGCCTGAGCTGGGCAATCGTGTTGAAGAAGCGCGAAGGGTTCAGGCGGGCGTTTGCCGGATTTGACCCGGCCCGGGTGGCGCGGTTCAGCGACGCGCGGCTGGAGAAACTGCTCACGGATGAGGGTATCATCCGCAACCGGCTGAAGGTCTTTGCCGCGCGCGCCAACGCCCGGGCGTTCGTCGCGGTCCAGCGCGAGTTCGGTTCCTTCGACCGCTACATCTGGCGGTTCGTCGGGGGCAGGCCCCGGGTCAACCGCTGGCGCAGTCCCGGCCAGATACCGGCAAGTACCGCGCAGTCCGACGCGATGAGCGCGGACCTCAAACGCCGCGGGTTTCGCTTCGTCGGCTCGACCATCTGCTATGCCTATATGCAGGCGGCAGGGATGGTCAATGATCACCTCGTGGGGTGCTTCAGGCACGGAGAGCTGGCCGGCCGCGGTTAAGGTCAGACTTATGGCGCTTCCCGAACTCTGGATTTCCTCAAGCCGCTCGATGAGCTACAACGCCGGGGTGCTGCTGGTCGAGGGTCGGGCGTGGCTGGTGGACCCGGGAGTTTTCCCCGAGGAGACCGACGCCGTGAAGCGGTTCTGCGAGGGCAGGCGTGCGCCGGTTGCCGGCGTGATACTCACCCATTACCACTGGGACCACATCCTCGGCCCGGAGCGGCTACCGGATGCACCGGTCATCGCGCAGGCGCGTGCTCTGGACGTCATCACCGAGCATGGCGCGACAATCGAGAAGCAGGTCAACCAGTGGCTGAAGGACAACGACATCCGCCACGACGGGGGTTTTCGCGTTCCGCGGCCGGACCGCGTGTTTGGGGACCGGCTCAAGCTCGCGGGACTCGAGCTCATCGCCGCACCCGGCCACGCGCCCGAGGCGCTGGTCGTTTACGAGCCGGCCGCAGGCATTCTCTGGGCCGGGGACATGCTCTCGGACATCGAGGTGCCGTTCGTGATGGACAGCCTGGCCGACTATATCGCAACACTCAACGAACTCGAGGAACTCAACACCCGCGTGCTCGTGCCGGGCCATGGCCGGGCGACCCGGGACCAGCACGAGGCGGCGCGCCGGCTCGACGCGGACCTGCACTACCTTCTGGACCTGGCCGAGCGGGTCGGCCGCGCGGTCGAGACCGGGGCGAGCTTCGAGGAAACGCTGAACCTCTGCGCCGATATGAAGTACCCGCACCCGGAGTTCAACCGCGGGCCGCACCGGCTGAACGTCGGCACCGCTTTTCTCGAACTCGGCGGCGACGCGGGCGGGCGCAAGGTCGGGTGGAGCAGGTTCGAGTGAGGCGGCGGACAGCGAGGCGGTGAATTGAGGCTGGTCGGGACGCTGGTGAATGTGGCCGCGGTGATTGCCGGCAGCGCGGTCGGGCTGCTGTTCAAGGCGAAGCTGCCGCCGCGGCTCGGCACGATAGCTTTTCAGGGCATAGGGCTGTTCACGCTCTTTCTCGGGTTCACGATGGCCGCGAAGACAAAGAACCTGCTCGTGCTGATATTCGCCATCGTGCTCGGTGCAATCACCGGCGAGCTTCTGGACATCGAGCGCCACCTGACGCGACTCGGGGACTGGCTGAAGCAGAGGCTCAGGCTCGGCGGCGAGCGGTTCGCCGAGGGGATGGTCACCGCGTTCCTTCTGTTCTGCATGGGCTCGATGACCGTGCTCGGGGCAATCGAAGAGGGACTGGGCGGCAGACCGAACCTGCTGGTGGCCAAGTCGGTGCTCGACGGGTTCGCGTCAATCGCGCTGTCGGCGACACTCGGGGCGGGCGTCGTGTTTTCGGTCATCCCGCTGCTGGCATACCAGGGCGGGCTCACCCTGCTGGCCGCGACGCTGGGCGGCGCGCTGTCCGAGACAGTCGTCAATGAGATGTCGGCCGCGGGCGGGCTGCTGCTCCTCGGGCTGGGCATCAACATACTGGAGCTCAAGAAACTCAAGGTGCTGAACATGCTGCCGGCGCTCGTGTTTGCCGCGGTGCTGGCCGCGCTGTTTGTCCGCGGTTAGGCGGCCCGGCATGGCAGGCAACAGACGGCAGGGAGGCGAAAAGTGGAGCGACTGACGGTCGTTCTGGTTGCGATTGCCGCGATAGTCGGCGCGAGGCCGGTCCGGTTCGCGATTCTTGGGGACAGGACCGGCGAGGCGCAGGAAGGCATCTACGAGCGGGTCGTGGCGCAGGTCGCGCGCGCGAAGCCGGAGTTCGTGCTCACGGTCGGGGACCAGGTCGAGGGGCCGGTGAGCGATTCGGCCGAGCTGGCGGCGCGGTGGGACGAGTACCGGGCAATCGCGTCAGAGCTGGGCGCGCCGCTGTACCCCGTGGCGGGCAACAACGACATCGCCAACCCGATGATGCGCGCGGCATACGAGCGGCTGTGGGGCCGGCCGTATCACACGTTTGAACGCCGGGGCATCAGGTTCTTCATACTCGACAACTCGGAGGCGGGCAGAGCCGAGGAGATGGGCTCGGCACAACTGGCGTGGCTTGCATCGGCGCTGGACAGCTTCCGCGGCGCGCGCTGGAAAGTCGTCCTGATGCACAAGCCGTTCTGGGCCGAGGCCGTGCTGCGCGGCCGGCCGGACACGCTGCACGCGCTGTTCCGGCGCCATGGCGTAAGCGCGGTGTTCACCGGCCATTACCACGAGTACTTCGCCGGGACGATCGACGGCATCAAGTACACCTCGGTCGGCTCTTCGGGCGGCGCGTCCGCGCCGGGCCCGACCGGCATGGGGTTTCACTGGCTGCAGGTGGCGGCGGACCGCCGGGGCATCGCAATCAGGCCGGTGGCGCTGGACAATTCCGCGCGCAAGTGGCAGGAGGTGAGCCTTGAGGAGAAGCTCGCGCTTGACCGCGCCCGGGCCGAGGGGCTGCGCTTCGCCGAGCCGCTGGACATTGTCGAGGGCGCGGCCGGCACCGCGGTCGTGCCGCTGGTATTGACCAACTTCGGATTCGGGCCGGTGGGCGATTCGCTCTGGTGGGAGGTGCCGGACGGCTGGTCGGTGACCGCGCCGGGCCGGCTGGAGTTCGCGGACGGCGACGGCGCGGCCGCGGCCGCGGTGCTGGCGCGCTCAGACGACGCCATCTTTCCGGTGCCGGTGGCGAGCGCGCGGGTCGCCTACGCACCGGGCAAGGGCGTGGCCGTGTCCGCGCCGCTGCGCGTGCGGCGCACGGCGCGCGCGGTGCGCGGCCGGCCCGACATCGACGGCGAGCTGCGCGAGAAGCTGTGGCGCGACCCGGCGACACGGCTGTTTCGGCCCAACGGCAAGCCGGCGCGCGCCGAGTCCACCGCGTTTCTCTTCGCGTGGGACGACGACAACCTGTACCTCGCGGCATTCTGCCGCGAGACCAGGCCGGCGAGCCTGCGCGCGCGCGCGGCCGGGCAGGACGGGCCGGTGCACCAGGACGATTGCGTCGGCTGGTTTCTGCAGCCCGACCCGCTGGCGAGAGCGGTGTACCAGTTCTATGTCAACCCGGCCGGCGCGGTGTTCGACCAGGCGATAACAATATCGGATGAAGGTACGGTCAGCGCCGACATTGCCTGGAATGCCGAGTGCGAGCTGAAGACCGCGCAGGGCAGGGACTGGTGGTCGGTCGAGGTGCGGCTGCCCCTTCTGCAGTTCGGGGTGAAGGCCGGCGCGGGACAGGTCTGGGGCGCGAATTTCCGGCGCAAGCAGCCGCGGCTGGGCACGGCCGACTGGCAGTTGCCGATATCCTATGATCCCGACACTTTCGGCCGGCTCCTGATGGAGCAGGCCGGGCCTCTTTGACCGGGCCGGTTCGGGCCGCTATGCTGGGTCGTGGCGAACGACGCCGGAGCGAGGGCCGGCCGAGTCGAGCCGGCCGAATGGCACGCGCTGGAACCGGGCGCGGCGCTTGCGCGGCTCGGGTCAAGCCTTGAGGGCCTGACCGGAGCCGAGGCGAGCGCTCGGCTGGCGCTGTACGGGCCGAACGCGCTGGCCGGAGAGAAACGCCAGAGCGTGGTCGGGCTCGCGCTGCACCACCTCGCCACGCCGGTGACCTACGTCCTGTTCGCGGCAATCACGGCTTCCCTGCTGACACGCAACTTCGTCGACGCCGCGGCCATCGCGGTCGTGGTCGTGCTCAACACCGTGCTCGGGGTCGCGTCGGAGTGGCGCGCCGAGCAGGCGCTCGCCGCGCTGGAAAAGCTGGCCGCGCCGCGGGCCCGGGTCGTGCGCGACGGCAAGGCGGCGTCGGTCCCGGCGGCCGAGGTCGTGCCCGGGGACCTGCTCGCGCTCGAGGCGGGCGACCGGGTCGGGGCCGACGCGCGGCTGGTCGCGGCCGAGGAACTGCAGACCGACGAGTCGGCGCTGACCGGCGAGTCCGAACCGGTGACCAAGAGCGTCGCGGCTCTGCCCGAGCGCATCGAGGTCGCGGACCGGACAAACATGGTGTGGCTCTCGACCGTGGTCACGGGCGGCCGGGGCCGGGCCGTGGTGACCTCCACGGGGATGGACACGGCCCTGGGCGCGATCGCGGCGCAGATGCGGCGCACGCGCCGTCCGGCAACCCGGCTGCAGGTGCGCATCAACCGGCTGGCCGCGGCGCTGGGCTTTGTCGCGGTCGGGCTGGGCGGCGCGCTCTTCGGCATCGGGCTGCTGCGCGGGTACCCGGCGCTGGAGATGATGCTTTTCGCGGTGGCGGCCGCGGTGTCGTCGGTGCCGGCCGGGCTGCCCGCCGCGGTGAGCGTGACCCTCGCGCTGGGCGTGCGCCGGATGGCCCAGAGCAACGCGATAGTGCGGCGGCTGGCCGCGGTCGAGACGCTCGGCTCGACCACGGTCATCTGCTCGGACAAGACCGGCACGCTGACTCAGAACCAGATGAGCGTGGCGCGGGCCTGGGCCGGCGGCGAGGAGGCCGAGCCGCCGCTTGCCGGCGCGGGCAGCGGGATGGCCGGGCTGATGCTGGCCGGCGCGCTGGCCAGCAACGCGACCGTGTCGGGCAGCGGGCCGGACGCGGTGATCGAGGGATCGGCGACCGAGAAGGCGATCGTCGAGGCGGCGCGCGCGGCCGGGGTTGACGCGGCCGCGGCGCGGGCCGAACACGCGCGGCTGGCCGAAGTGCCGTTCTCCAGCAGCCGCAAGTTCATGGCCGTTCTGGTGGCAATGCCGGGTGGCGGCCGGCGGGTCTATCTCAAGGGTGCGCCCGAGCGGGTGCTTGCCCGGTGCCGGCGTGTCGCGCGTGCCGGCGCCGAGGCGCCGCTGGACGAGGAAGCGCTCTGGGAGGTGCGCGACGCGATCGAGCAGTTTGCGGCCCGTGCCCTGCGGGTGGTCGCGGCGGCATACCGGGACCTGGCCCCGGGCGAAGACCAGCTCGACGAAGACAACCTGGGCGATGATTTTGTCCTGCTCGGGCTGTGGGGGATGGTTGACCCGCCCCGGCCCGAGGCCGAGCCCGCGGTGCGCGCGGCCCGGGGCGCGGGCGTGCGGGTGCTGATGGTCACCGGGGACCACGCGGCCACGGCCGAGGCCATCGGCCGGCAGGTCGGCATCACGGGCAAGGGCCGCGGCGCAGTCACCACCGGCGGCGAGCTGGACGGGATGGACGAGGCAGCGCTGCGCGAGCGGCTGGCGCGCGCCGCGGTGTTCGCCCGGGTCACGCCGGCGCACAAGCTCGCCATCCTCAGGGCGCTGCAGGCACGGGGCGAGGTCGTGGCGATGACCGGCGACGGGGTCAACGACGCGCCCGCGCTCAAGGCGGCCGACATCGGCGTTGCGATGGGCGCGGCCGGCACCGAGGTCGCCAAGGAAGCCGCGGACATGGTGCTGACCGACGACAACTTCGCGACGATAGTCCGCGCCATCGAAGAGGGCCGGGTGATATTCCACAACCTGCGGCGCGTGGTCACCTACCTCATCGCGACCAACCTGGGCGAGATGCTCACCTTCGCGACCTGCATCATCGTCGGGCTGGACAAGCCCCTGACCCCGGTGATGGTGCTGTGGGTGAACCTCGTCACCGACGGCGCGTGCACGATACCGCTGGGCATCGAGCCGGGCCACGGCGACGTGCTGTCCGAGCCGCCGCGCCCGCCGGCCGAGCCGCTGGTCAGCGCGGCGATGATGCGGCGCATCGCCCTGCTCGCGCTGGTGATGGCCGCGGGCGTGACCGCGCAGTTCGCGCTCGACCGCCAGACCAGTTCGGTCGCGCACGCCCGCACGGTCGCGTTCACGACGCTCGCCGCGTTCCAGTGGTTCCAGGCCCTGACGATGCGCTCGAGCCGCACTTCGCTGTTCCGGCTCGGGCTCGGGAGCAACCAGCCCCTGCTCCTGGGCGTGCTCGTCGCCATCGCGCTGCAGGTTCTCGTCATCTACACCCCGGTCGGGCCGCTGGTGTTCGGCACGGTGCGGCTCGGGCCGTGGGACTGGCTGCGCATCGTGGCGCTGGCCAGCTCGATTCTCGTGGCCGACGAGCTGCGCAAGCTCATCGGGCGCCGCGGCGTGGCGCGACTGGCGCAGAGCCGGGCGACTGAGGAGGTATCGTGACAAGACTGCTGGCGGCTTTCCTGCTTGTCGTGCTGGCCTGCCGCGAGGCGCCGGACGACGGGGTGAGGACCTTCAGCGAGGTGGACGATTTCGCCTGCCAGCTCCAGAACGTGGACCTTGCCGAACTGGGCGACACGCGGTTCGACCTCGCCATCATCGACTACTCGCGCGAGGGCGACGACGGGACGCGCTACACCGCCGAGGAGATTGCCGCGCTCAAGTCCTCGCCGGGCGGCACCAAGCTGGTCCTGGCCTATATGAGCATCGGCGAGGCCGAGAACTACCGCTGGTACTGGCGCGAGGAATGGGACGCGGACGGCGACGGCCGGCCCGATTCGCTCGCGCCGTCGTGGCTCGGCACGGCCAATCCCGAGTGGCCGGACAACTACCCGGTGCATTACTGGGACCCGGGCTGGCAGGAAATCATCCTCGGGGACAGCGGGTACCTCGCGCGGATTCTGGCGGCGGGTTTCGACGGCGTGTACCTTGACATCATTGATGGCTACGAATACTGGGGCCCGGGCGGCGAAAGCGGGCTGAACCGGCCGACCGCCGAGGACGAGATGGTGGAGTTTGTCCGGTCGATCGCCGCGCGCGCGCCGCAGGGGTTCGGCATCTTTCCGCAGAACGGCGAGGCGCTGGGCGCGCACCCGGAGTATCTTGAAGCCGTGACCGGCATCGGCCGCGAGGATGTCTGGTACGACGGCAACGAGCCGCAACAGCCCGAGGACACGGCCGCGGCGTGCGCGAGGCTGGACCAATTCCGCGCCGCGGGCAAGCTCGTGCTCGTGGTCGACTATGTCACTCAGCGCAGCCTGATTGACCGGTTCTATGCCCGGGCCGCGGCGCGGGGCTACGTCCCCTACGCCACGGTGCGCGACCTGGACCGGCTGACAATCAACCCCGGGCACGGCCCGGACTGAGCCGGCCGCGCGCGGGCGAATAAAAGCAGGAAAGGCAGGCAGATCGTGAGACTGACGACAGGACTGGTTCTCGGGGCGGTCGCGCTGGCGCTTCTGGCCGGCTGCCCGGGCCGGACCGCGGCCCCGGACCGGACCGCTGCCGCGCCGGATGCGCCGGCCGGCGATGCAGTCCCGCGCCGGGTCGCGGTCAGGCTCGCCGGGCCGGACGGCGCGCCGCTCGCTCCCGAAGCCGTGGCGATGGTCGTCAAGCCCGACTCGGTGTGGCAGCGCCTGCTCACCCCGGAGCAGTACCGCATCGCCCGCGGCAAGGGCACCGAGCCGGCATACTGCGGCCTGCTGCTCGGCAACAAGGAACCGGGCATCTACTACTGCGTGAGCTGCAGCCTGCCGCTGTTTTCGTCAGACGCGAAGTTCGAGTCGGGCACGGGCTGGCCGAGCTTCTATCGGCCGTTCGCCGAAGAGAACATCACCGAGCAGGAGGACCGCAGCCTGAGCATGGTGCGGACCGAGATACTCTGCACCCGGTGCGAGGCCCACCTCGGGCACGTGTTCGACGACGGGCCAGCGCCGACCGGCCGGCGCTACTGCCTGAACTCGGCCGCGCTGTTTTTCCGGCCGCGGCCGCCCGAGTAGCCGGCCTTGACCCGGGGCGGCCCGGGTGTTACGATTGCCCGATGCGTAACACCCGAGCCGAGCCCGAAACCGTCCGCTTCAGCGTGTCGATGGAGGCAGGACTGGTCGAGCGGTTCGACCGCGCCAGCGGCCGGGGCGCGGCCAACCGCTCCAAGGCAGTGCGCGACCTCATCCGCGCCTTTCTCGCCGAGGCCGAGCTGCGCACCGGCGCGGCCGCCGCGGTGGGCGTGCTGTCCTACGTTTACAGCCACGACCAGCCCGACCTTGCCCGGCGACTGGCCGCGGCCGGCCACGCCCGGCACCGGCTGATCGTATCCAGCACCCACGTCCACCTCGACCGGCGCGAATGCCTCGAGGTACTGATACTGCGTGGCCCGGCCCGGGACCTGCGCCGGCTGGCCGACGAGTTCGGCGGCCTGCACGGTGTCCGCCAGACCCGGCTGAATCTTCTGCCCGCCACCTGCCCGCTGGCGCACCGGCGGGAGCGAAAGGAGAACCACTGATGCTTGTGCTGCTGTTATGTCTGGCCGCACCGGTGCTGGCGCCGTTCGAG
>CBFGIY010000078.1:0-10368 GCA_965648935.1 Caldifarciminota bacterium | reverse complement strand
TCCTCGGGACGCTACTGCGCGAGCCGGACGCACTCGGCCGCGGCCCAGGCCACCAGCCGCGGGCAGAGCGTCCGGAACACGCCCTGCCGCGTCGCCCTTGCGCGGTCCCGCGCCGAGCTCATCCGGCACCCGGTCAGCGTCTGGCAGGCCGTGCTGTCGAACTCGCGCTCGAAGCGCTTGAGCAGGAGCCGCACCCGCCGATAGCAGGCAGCGCGGCCGGCATCGGGCCGGGACCGGCCGCACTTCACGCCCAGCGCCATTATCGCGCCGGAGAGCGCGCCGCAGAGCAGTCCCTGCCGGCTGATGCCGCTGCCGAAGCCGGTGGCGATGCGCGGCACCAGTCGCGAGCGCACGCGCCAGGTCTGGCAGGCCGCGGCCAGCACGCTCTCGGCGCAGGAGAATCCGGCGCCGAACAGCCGGGTTGCGCGCCGCGCGGCCGCCTCGGCCGGCGCCGGCGCGCAGCCGTCCTGCCGCTCAGTATGCAGCCGTCTGAATGGCTTGGTCACGCGCGGGATTGTAAGCGCTGGCAGGCTCCCGTCAAAAAGAGCCCGGGCGGCGAAAGTTCGCCGCCCGGAGCATTTGCGCAATCGCTACCAGCGGTTGCCGAAACCGGAGCCCTCGGCGCGGGGCTTGGCCTGGCTGACCGTCAGGGGACGGCCGTCCATGGGCTGGTTGTTGAGCGCGGCGATGGCGGCAGCGGCCGCCTCGGCCGACTCCATCTCGACGAAACCGAAGCCGCGGGAACGCTGGGAATAGCGGTCCTTGACTACTTCGGCCGACTTGACGGCGCCGTGCTTGCTGAACAGCTCGTTGAGCTGCTCGTCGGTAGCGCTGAAGGGAAGATTCCCCACGAATATGCGCTGACTCATCAGAATACCTCCGATGGGTTGTAAGCTTGGGATGCGGTGGTCGAGCAACGGTCGGGTCATCCGGACGCGAACCGGTCACGAACCAGGCACGAACTCAAGCTTCTGCAACGGACCTGCGTTGGTTTATGTCGGGAAGAGAGGTCCTTATCCTCCGAACAGGTAATTATAGCGTCCGGCGCGCGGCCGTCAAGTCTTGATGCCGACCAGGTCCGCGCTCGCCTGCCAGAGCCGCGCGGCCAGTTCAGGGTCGCGGGCCGCCTCCCCGAGCGGCAGTTCGCGGCGGTCCTGGAAGTACCTGCCGCTCACGCCGGCCAGCTCGGGCGCGGTCGCGAGCCAGACGAGCGTGTCCGCGCCCTGCTGCGGCGTCTTTGCGCCGAAGGCGTCTGCCAGCCGCTTGGCGAACGCGTAGAGCCAGCCCTCTTCCTGCCCGATGTTTGTCTTCACCATTCCCGGCGTCATCGCGTTGGCGGTCACGCCGGTGCCGGCAAGGCGCCGCGCGAGTTGTGCCGTGAAGAGCAGGTTCGCGAGCTTGGAGTTCGCGTAGGCGCGCATCGCCGAGAAGCCGCGCTCGAGCTGCAGGTTGTCGAACTCAAGCCTGGCCTGCCTGTAGATATTCGACGACACGTTGACGATGCGGGCCGGCGCCGACGCCGTGAGCCGTTCCAGCAGCAGGCCGGTGAGCAGGAAGTGGCCGAGGTGATTGACGCCGAACGCACGCTCGAACCCGTCCGCGGTCAGGCGGCGCTGGCTCGGCGACACGCCGGCGTTGTTGAGCAGGATGTCCAGCCGTTCGTGCTGGCGCAGGAACCCGTCCGCGGCCGCGCGCACCGACTCAAGCGACCCGAGGTCAGCGGGCAGGGCGTGAACCGATTCGTTGCCGGTCGCCTCGCGCAGTTCGAGCGCGACCGCCGCGCATCTGGCCGGGTTGCGGCTCAGCACCACGACGCGGCAGCCGGCATCAGCCAAGGCCCGCGCCGCGGCGAGGCCGATGCCTGACGTGGCGCCGGTCACCAGGGCGGTCTTGCCGACACCTGAGCGAGTCATATCCAGCGACCCATCCTAGCGTCGGCATCCGTCCGGTCAACGTGGTCGCCTGCTTGACACCGGCTCGCACCGGGCCGAAACTCGACCATGCCGATTGTCATCCTGCTCGCCGCCCTCGCTGCCGCGTCCCCGCAACTGCTCGTGGTGCCTGACCCGGAATGCCGCGCGGCCGAGCTGCTGGCCGGGCCGGGCGTGATGAGCGTCGGCCGGACCGATGCGTCCCTGTTGCTGGTTGACTCGCCCGAGTCCCGCGCCGCGCTTGAACGCGCCGGCATCGCCTTCGCCCCGCTCGCTGCGGCCGAATCACTTTGCCTGGTCTGGCATTCCGGCAAGGCCCTGCCCGGCGCGCTGGTGCATGAAGATAGCGTCGCCCTCGTTCCGCTGTCCTCACTGCGCCATTCGTCATTCGGATTCCGCCACTGCCCTCTGCCCACGCCGTTCCCGCTTGCCCGGCCCGCGCGGTTCTCCGCGACCCTGCCCGACCGGCCCGACACGGCCATCCAGCGCATCATCGGCCGCATCAGCGCCGACTCGGTGCGCGCGCACATCGCCCGGCTCTGCGCGGTGCGCACGCGCTGGTCGCCGGCCGATTCCTGCCGCTCGGCCGAGCGGCAACTGGCGGCTTACTTCCGCTCGCTCGGCTACGACTCGGTGTACCTGCAGGCCTACCCGCGCGGCGCCGACACCTGGCACAATGTCATCGCGACGAAAGTCGGCCGGCGCAACCCGGACAAGCTGCTGGTCATCGGCGGGCACATCGACGCGATATCGGAGTGTCCCGAAACCCTGGCCCCGGGCGCCGAGGACAATGCCTCGGGCGCCTCGATGGCGATCGAGGCGGCGCGGGTGCTCGCGGCCGAGAACCTCGACCAGACCGTCATCTTCATCGCTTTCACCGGCGAGGAGCAGGGCCTGTTCGGCTCGGACGCGCACGCCCGCTGGTTGCGCGCGCGCGCGGCCGAGGTGCTGGCGATGCTCAACTTCGATATGGTCGCGTGGCCGGGCGGGGCGTGGGGAGTGCGGCTCGTGGGCCTCGAGCCGACCCGCCGGCTCTGCCAGTTGCAGGCGCGGATGGCCGCGCTGTACACGCCGCTCGCGACGAGCCTGTCCTACCGCAGTTTCCCCTCGGACGCGCGCTCGTACGAACTGCAGGGCTATCCCGCGACCTCGGGCTACGAGTACGGCTCGATCGGCTACCAGTGGTATCACACGTCGGGCGACACGCTGGGCAACATCGACCCGGCGCTCGGCGCCGATGTCTGCCGGATGGCCACCGCGACGCTCGTGCACCTCGCGCTGGCGCCGCTCGCGCCGCAGGGACTGCGCGTGGCCGATGCCGGCAACGGCACGAGCCTGTTCGCCTCGTGGCAGCCGAGCGCCGCGCCCGACCTCGCCGGGTACAAGCTGCTCTGGGGCCCGGCGCCCCACAGCTACACCGACTCGGTCCTGCTCGGCCGGGTCAACTCGCACCGGGTCGACGGGCTCGCAGGGGGCACGCGCTATCATTTCACGGTCACCGCGCTCGACTCGGCCGGATATGAAAGCGGCCCGGCTCCCGAAGACAGCGCCGCGCCCGGGGTGGTGCCGCGGCCGCCGAACGGGCTTGCGCTCCTGCCATTTCGCTTCGGCAACGCGCTGTGGTGGCGGCCGAACCCTGAGCTCGACCTTGCCGGCTACAATATCTGGCGCGCGAGCACGGGCGGCTGGCGCCGGCTCAATTCCGCGCTGGTCACCGACACGCTCTGGCGCGACTCGGGCATCGGCGCGGAATCGCTGTGGGTCTACGCGGTCAGCGCGGTTGACTCGACCGGCAACGAGAGTCCGAAATCCGACACGGTGCGGGGCCGGCCGATAACGCTTGAGCGCGGCATCCTGCTGGTTGACGAGACGCGCGACGGTTCGGGCGCGCCCGGCAACCCGAGCGACGCCCAGCAGGACGCGTTCTACCACGCGCTGCTTGCGGGCTACACCTTCACCGACTGGGATGCCGCGGCCGAAGGCATACCCGGGGCGGGCGACTTCGGGCCTTACTCGACCGTGTTCTGGCACGCCGACGACTACACCCAGCAGCTCATCGCGCCCTCGGTGCCGGGTTTTGCCAACTACCTCGAGCACGGCGGGCACCTGCTCTACTCCGGCTGGAAACCCATCGCCGGCATTGCCGGCTCGAACTCCTACCCGTTCACCTTTGCGCCGGGCAGTTTCGCCTTTGACCGTCTGGGCGTTGTGCGGGCCGAGCAGGCCGCAGGGGCCGACTTCATCGGCGGCTCGGGACTTGCCGGTTATCCCGACATCGCAGTTGATTCGGCCAAGCTGCTGCCGGCCCTGCGCGGCCGGTTGCCCTATGTCGACTGCCTCTTGCCCGCGACTGCCGAACCGGTGCTCGGCTACCGTTCGTTCTCGGGCGACACATTTGCCGGCAAGCCCGTGGCACTGCGCCAGGGCCTGCCGGCGCGCGCCATCACGCTCGGGTTACCGTTGTACTACCTGACCGACTCGACCGCAATCCCGTTCTGTCGCCGCGCCTTGGCCGACCTCGGCGAGCCGTACGGCATCGCGGAGACCCCGCGGCCAGCGGCTGGCGGCTCACAACTCACCGCCAGCCATGCCCGCGGGGTCCTCAATCTCACATCTGACTTCGTGCTTCTGGACGCTTCCGGCCGCCGGGTTCTCTCGCTCAGGCCCGGCGCCAGCGACATCTCCTCGCTGCCTCCGGGCGTGTACTTCGCGCGGCCGGTATCGGGCGCGGCGCGCCAGACGGTGACTGCAGGCCGCATCGTCATTATCCACTAGAACGGGGCTCTTTTTGACACGCGGCAAACGGCCGGGGATAATATAGCCGAAGACTCGGCCCGCAGCGCGGGTATAAGGGTTATGCAGGTAGATGAGAAGCAGGCCGCCCTGGGCGGCCGCACGATTTTCTGAGTGTTCTGTCAAACGCGGAGGTCTGAGTGAGAGCAGTCCTGACCGTGGTTCTGTCCGTCCTGCTGACCGGCGCCGCTTTCGGCGTTCCCCGGTCCCACTACAATATGGGTCCTGCCCGCGGGTTCACGCCCTCATCCGGCAGTCCCGACATCATCGAGCTTGCCAACGGGTTCGTCATCGACACCCGCGCCGGCGAGCCGGCCCTGCCGACCGGGCTCGGCATCGAGCCGCCGGCCGGCCGCGCCCTCTACATCATCCAGTTCACCGGGCCGGTGCTCGGGGCGTGGCGCGACGCGCTTGTGCGCGCCGGGGCCGGGCTGTATGGCGCGCTGCCGGCCAACGCAGTGCTGGCGTGGCTCACGCCCGAGACCCGGGCCGCAGTAGCCGCGCTGCCGATGGTGAAGTGGACCGGGCTGTACCAGCCGGGCTACAAGCTGGAAGACAAGCTGCTCGACGCCCGGGGCGAGCGGACCGTGGTCATCCTGCTTGCGCGCGGGGCCGAAGCGGCCGCGGTGACCGATGCGATCGAGTCGCGCGGCGGGGTAATTCGCGAGGCGATGACCTCGAGCTTCGGCACGACAATTACCGCAACCCTGGACGGCGCCGACATTCCGGCCCTGGCCCGGATGCAGGAGACGTTCTGGATGCAGGAGTATGCCGAGGGTTCGTTCACCAACAACGCCTGCCAGTGGGTCCTGCAGAGCGGCTGGCTGTCCTCGGCCCCGCCCGACACCTCGCTTGCGGCGCGCCCGGTGTGGCGCAACGGCGTGCGCGGCCAGGGCGTGATAATGTCCACGACCGACACGGGGCTGAACCTCGGCCACAACATGTTCCGCGACCCGGCCCTGCCGGTGCAGAAGCCCGGTGTCTGGCCGACCCACCGCAAGGTCGTCGCGTACAAGCGTTACGGCACGGCCGACACCAGCGAGGGCCAGTACCACGGCTCGCACGTCAACTGCACGGTCGCGGGCGACGACTCGATAACCGGCGGAACGAGCTACTACGACGGAATGGCCCGGGACGGACGGATATACTTCGTCGACGTCACCAGCGGCACGTCGTTCCTCGTACCCACCGACCACACCCCGATGTGGGACACGACCTACCTCGGCCGCGGCCTGCCCGATTCGCTCAAGCCCATCAAGCAGCACTCCGGCTCGTGGGGCTGGTCCAACTCCTCCGGCACCTACCTGCTGCAGGACGCCTCGACCGACCAGTACTGCTGGGCTCACCCCGACTGGCTCTGCCTGATGGCCGCGGGCAACGAGAGCTCGACCCGCCGCCTGCGCAACCCGGGCATCGCCAAGAACGTGCTCACCATCGGCGCGACAAACAACGGCACCACCTCGAATACCATCGCTTCGTTCTCCTCGCGCGGCCCGACTCAGGACAATCGCATCAAGCCCAACATCGTCGCCCCGGGCGTCAATCTCTGGTCCGCGGACCGCACCGGCGCGGCGTCCTACCAGCAGATGTCCGGCACCTCGATGGCGACCCCGGCCGCCAACGGCACGCTCGGCCTGATGCGCTGCTACCTGCAGGAAGGCTACTACCCGACCGGCACACCGGAACCGGGCAACCGCATCTCGTGGATTTCGTCGGCCCTGCTGCGCTCGATGGCGATGGTATCGGGTGACCCCAATGTCGGCTCGGCCAACGTGCCCAACTTCGACATCGGCTGGGGCCGGGTTGATGCCGACTCGGTGCTCTACTTCGCCGGTGACCTGCGCAAGCTGATGCTCGCCGACGACACCATCGGCCTTGCGACCGGCGAGTACAAGGAAGTGCGGTTCCGGGTCAACTCGGCCATCCCGCTGCGCGCCGCGCTGGCCTGGACCGATACCGCGGCCGCGCCCTCGGCTACCCGCACACTGGTCAACAACCTCAATCTCCAGCTCGTCTCGCCGACCGGCGTCCAGTACTGGGGCAATCAGTACACCTCGGGCCAGTCCACGCCCAACCCGGCGCTGCGCGACTCGATCAACGTCGAGGAGTGCGCCCGCGTGAACGCGCCCGACACCGGGCTTTGGACGCTGCGCGTGTACGGCCAGAGCGTCGCCACCGGCTCGCGCCAGCGCTTCGCCTGGACCCTGACCGGCGACGTGGCCGGGGCCAGCTTCACCCACGACGTCGGCGTGATCGCGATTCTCGCCCCGCCCGACACGATGGACTACGGCGACAGCATCGCGCCGCGCGGCGTCGTCAGGAACTTCGGCACCGAATCCGAAACCTTCGACGTCTGGTTCACCATCGGCGCGGGCTACTCGGTCAACCGCACCATCAGCCTCGCGGCCGGCGCGGTCGACACGGTCGAGTTCGACACCTGGCTTGCCGACTCGGTCGGCCGGTTCTCGACCCGCTGCACGACCGCGCTCGGCAGCGACGAGAACCCGTCGAACAACTGCTTTGACGGCTGGGTCGTTGTCCGGCCCCTGACCGGGGTCGAGGAAGGCCGCGACCTGCCGGCCGCGTTCGCGCTCGGCCGGGCTGAGCCCAACCCGTTCCGCCGCGGGCTCGGTCTGTCCTATGCCCTGCCCCGGGCCGGCCGGATCGAGCTTTCGGTCTACAGCGCCGCGGGCGCGCTCGTGCGCACGCTCGAGGCGGGCGAGCGGGCCCCGGGCCGCTACTCGCTGCGCTGGGACGGCCGGGACGGCTCGGGCCGCCCGGTCAGCCGCGGCATATACTATGCCCGCCTGAGCGCCGACGGCTTCACCGCGTCCGAGAAGCTGGTCAAGATCGACTAGGCTGACCACCGGAAAACTGCCGGACCGGGCATCTGCCCGGTCCGGCTTTTCTATCCGCGCCAGCGAGCCTAGCGCGTGACCACGACCCGCGCGACCGTCGACCGGCGATTGCCGGTTGCCGTCTGCACGAAGTACGCGCCGGCGGCGAGGTTCGACACATCGTTGTCACCGGGCCGCAGTGCCATCACCTGCCGTCCGGCCGCGTCCAGCAGCGCGAAGTCAGCCATGCGGTCACTGCCGCCGGGTGTCAGATTGATGACCCCGCGGGCGTGGCTGGCCACCAGCCTCGGGCTGTTGGCCGCGAGCCTGCGGCTCTCGGCCACGCCGCTCTGCTCGGAGTACACCGCGGCCCAGGCTCGCGTGCACATCCACGGCGCCGGTGCGTAGCGGTGGAACAGAACCGCGGTCGAGCCGAAAGGCCCGCCCGCCACGGCCGGCCCGCCCTCCATTTCCGCCGTTATCGCCGCTGGTATCGAGTTCGTGTCGATCAGGCCGCGGTCCGGGTCGATGCGCGCGACATAAATATCCCGGCCGGCCGGGTTCGAGTCGGTCCATGCCGCGACGAAGTTGACCCCGTCAAAAGTCACCGCCGGTTCGGTCCCGGCGGACCCGCGCGATACCGCAAACCCGGAAGTGTCCGCGCTCATGCCGAAAGTGTCCACGAGCGTGGCGTAGATCTGCTTGCCCGAGCGCGTGTCCTGCCACACCACGCAGTACCGGCCGCGGCCATAGTCCAGTTGCAGCAGTTCCTGGTCTGCGGCCGCGCGCGCGATGGTGAATCCGCCCGGGTCGAGTATCTGCCGGTCGGGCGTGATGCGCACGCCGTAGATGTCATAACTGCCGTTGCGGTAGTCGGGCCACGCCGTGAGGTAGTTCGTCCCGTCGAAAGCCATTCCCAGCCTGATGTGGTAGTTCCAGCCCTGGCCGTAGACCGCGGCCGCGACATCGAACCCTTCGGGGTCGAGCACCGTGCCGTTCTGCGCGATGCGCGCGGCGTAGATGTGGTAATCCGGGCCGATGAACTTCCAGAACGCGACCATCCAGTTCGTGCCGTCGAACGCCGCCGCCGGGTAGCGGTTGACGCTGGAGACCGAAGCGACCGCGAACCCGTTCGGGTCGAGCACGATTCCATCCCGGCTCACCCGCGCCGCGTAGAGGTCCTCAAGCTGCCCGCCGCGGTAGTCCTGCCAGAGCACGAGCCAGCCCGAATCGCCCGCCACGACCTCGGCCGTGGTCGCGTGACTGGGCGCAGTGCAGATGTCGAAAGGCGCGCCGGCCGGCACTCCGGTCGCGTCGAGCAGGATGCCGCGCAGGTCGGAATTGCTCACCGCCACCTGCTCCTGCCACACCGCCAGCCAGTACGAACCGTTCCAGGCCGCAACCGGATAATGTTGCCAGTGCGCCGAATACGCGAGCTGGATGTTGGGGAACGGGTCGAGCACGACACCGGTCTGCGTCACCCGCGCCGCCATCGGGTCCTCGCCGCCGCCCACGCCGCCTGATTCGCGATTGCCCGAAGAGACGGTCATCCAATTCGTGCCGTCGAACCCGATGTCGGCGAACCACTGCGGCATCCCGTTCAGCGGAAATCCGTTCGGGTCGAGCACCGTGCCGTCGGGCCGCACCCGCGCCGCCCCGCGCATCGAGAACCCGTCGTCCTTGTAGGTCACGAGGAAGGTGCTGTCGCCCCAGCAGACCTGCGGTATGCCCTCGTACTTGGCGTCGTTGTTCACCACCGCCCGGCCGGTCGGGTCCAGCACCACGCCCGCGGTCGTGACCCGCGCGCCGTAGATCGACCAGTGGTTCACGCTCGTGCCCTGGCGCCGGTCCTGCCACACGACATAGTAGTTCGTGCCGTCGAAAGTCGCGTCCGGGAAGAACCGGTCGTTCGCGCCCGACCCGATGACAAACCCGCCCGGGTCGCGCACGGTGCCGTCCGGCCCGACCCGGCCGCCCATTATCAGCTTGGCCGGTTCGTCGTGCCAGGTCACCAGCCAGTCGCTGCCGCTGGTGGCTATCTCCGGATAAAGACAGCCGCCGCCCGAGAGCAGAATCCCCTCGGGGTCAAGCACGGTTCCGGCCGGGGTCACGCGCGCGCAGTAGGTCTTCCAGGTTGACGCCCGGTAGTCGGTCCATGCCACCAGATAGTCGCTGCCGTTGAACTCGACCGATGGTATCGTCTGCGTGTTTGTCGCGCCCGAGATGAGAAATCCGGCCGAGTCGATGACCTCGCCATTCTGATTCACGCGCGCCCCCCAGATGTCGGCGACGCCGGAGCGCGAATCCGACCACACCACCAGCCAGTTTGTGCCGTCGAACGCCACCGCCGGGAAGGACTCGTCGCCTGCCTTGCCCGAGATGACGATGTTCTGCGTATCCAGCACCTGCCCGTCGAAGTTGATACGCGTCGCGAGGATGTCGTTGGTCGTCTTGCGCCGGTTGTCGTGCCACGCGACGAGGTAAGCATCATCGCCGCGTGCAAGTTCAACATAGCTCTGCACGCCCTCGGCAGGTATCAGGCCGAGCGCAGAGTCCAGCATCAGCGCCGGCCCGATGCTGTCCATACCTGCGTCGTGATTCGGGGCTTGTGGTTTTGAGTTTGACCATCCGACCAGGGCCGGCACGCCGCCGCCCGGGTCGCCGTAGATGTCGTCAGCCGCGGCCGCGAACGCGGCCCAGCACAACATAGCCAGCACAAGGATGCGTTTCATGGTGAAGTGAGTCTAGCCCTGCCCGCCGCACGGTCAACCGCCCTGCCGCGCCGCGGCTTGAGTCGGGCCGCGCCC
>CBFGIY010000077.1:0-10700 GCA_965648935.1 Caldifarciminota bacterium | reverse complement strand
AGGAGCTGGTCTATCTGGTGACCGACCTGCCGGCCTCCGAGGCGCAGGAGCGGTACCGGTTGCGGATGCGGATTGAGGAAGACTTCCGCGACCTGAAGACCACGCTCGGGCTCAAGCGGCTGCGTCCTCGGAAGGACGTCGAGCAGCGGGTCGCGCACCTGCTGCTGGTGGCCATGGTCACCGCCGGCGTTACTGCCTATCTGTATCCACGGGCGGTTGCCGAGCAGTTGCGCGTGGTGAAACGGCAGTCCGATGTCAGTTTCGTACGGCTGGTGGTGTTGGTCTACCGGCTACGCTGGTCGCGTCATGTCGGCGGTGTGGGCCAGAAGAGCAGCCCGGCGCTGACGGCTGAGCAGCCTTCACGACAGCAACAGATACCACCATGCAGCGGGATATGCGCGCCTTTTTCGGAACAAGGCCGCGCCCTACGCTCCGTGTCACAGTAATGTCACCGACTACGTCGCCGCGTCAGACCTCTCGCGTCTCGACACACCAGCCAGTAATCAGAGCCGCAGCATGTGGGGGTAAGTCAGACGAAAAAGCCGGAGGGCGGTCTTGCGCCGGCCCGAGGGCTATCGCAGTGGCTTGGGCAAGGGGAGGCGCGGGCGGATGGGCAGGGGGGTCGGCACCGGTCTGGGTCCGGGTCTGGGACCCGCGAACGCATCGGGCCAGGGCGCGGGCCGCCGAAACCCCCGGGGCGGCGGCAGGCGCAGGGGTTGCCGAAAGGACTGGGGCAGGGGCCGGCGTAGCCGCTTCGCCTGGGGCTGCCCAATGGGGTTCGGCCGGGGTCGGGGCAGGGGGTTCGGAAAGGGGAACCGTCCCCCTTACCAGCCAGGGGATGGTCATGCTGAGGCAAGTCAGATTTCAGAATGCAGAGTGCAGAATGGCGATGGCTATTGACGACACAACTGCCTAAATGGGTACCGTCCCCAATAATCCTCTTACGGACACCCAGCACCAGTGCGGCTTCCTGAAACAGGGCCAGATCTGCCCGACTGGTGATAGTATCGGAGGTTGGCGCAATCTGGAAATCGAGCCGTTCCTGAGTTACACTGCGTCCAAATACCTGGCTGCCTTTCATGTCACCTGACGGGTGAAGTATTAGCGTACTCGTTAGACGCCGATGACTGAAGCAAGGCAGCCTCTTTTCTTCACTCCAATTCACACCGCAATATCGGAACTAGGGAGACACCCCGGAACTCTATCGGCGGTTGTCCGTTCAAAGCTGGCACGGGCAACCGATGGTCGATATAATCTGTCTTGATTCATAAGGACACGTTCCCCGGTGATGTACGATAAGTCAACACGCGGATTGCTGCTCCGGACCCGGCTCGGTCGGTTGAGTCGGCAGCGGCTGGTCAATGACTTGGCCGCGGTTCTGCTTGCCGGTCTGGCCCTGGCCGTGCTGGCCGCGGTTGTGGTTGCGGTGCTGTTCTGGTCCGGCTGGGTGCTGGTGGTTCTCGCCGTGCCGGTGGTTGCGCTGGGCTGGCACTGGCTCAGAAGGGACGGGCTGGTGCGGACGGCGCACGATGTTGAAGAGAAGTTCATGGAAACAAGGGGCAGGTTGGCGAGTGCGCTTGAGCTCTCTGCGTACCAGGTCGACCGCGCCGAGGGCTACTCAATCGAGCTGGTCGATGCCGCGGTGGCCGACGCCGAGAGATTGCTCGCACCGCTGCCGATCGGTCGACTGGTGAGCCGAGCCAGGCTGGTTCTTTCGGCGCTGGGTCTGGTTCTGTCTCTGGGCGTGTTCTTCGGCTTCGTGCAGTTGGGCCGAGCCCGGGTCGGGCTGGCAAATGCCTTTGCTCCTTCGCGGCTGGAGGTGCGGGTCGAGGCATTGACCGGCGATACTGCGGTGACCCCAGGCAGCAGCGTTGCCCTGCGCTGCCGGGTCGAACCCGCGGGCGTGTTCAGTCGGGTCGTGTTCGAGCGCCGGGCCCGGGGCCGCTCCTCAGGAGCCGGTGAGCGGATGCCGGTCAAGCTGGATGAAGACACAGCGATAGTGGCCTTGCCGGCTGATGCCGGGTTCACATATCGTTTCCGGGTGCTGTCGGTCAGTTCGCGCGAGCATCTTGTTCGGGTGATGGCGCCACTCAAGGTTACGCGGCTGGTCGTGAACTGCCGGTATCCGGCGTACTCGGGGCTGAAGGAATTACGCACCACAAGCACGGATATCAGCGCTCTGAAGGGAACGAGCGTGTATATCGAAGGCGAGACCGACCGGCCAATGGCTGAGGGCAGGCTGGTTCTCGGCCCGGACACGGTCAGTGTCGCGCTTGCGCCCGAAGATTCGAGCCGGTTCAGCGTTGGCTTCACCGTGAACGGTGATGCCAGTGGCGTCCTTGACCTGGCCGATACCGACGACCGGGTCTTGCAGACCGCAGCCGCAATCCGCGTGCGCGCACTGGACGATGAGCCGCCGTTTGTCAAGCTGTTCGCACCGGGCCGAGACGTGGACATGCCGATGAGCATGAAAGTGCTGCTCGGAGTGAACAGCATTGACGACTTTGGTCTGGGCGAACTGAGCCTGCACTGGCAGGTGGTCGGCGGTCTGGGAGCCGACACCAGCCCGGCGCGTCGGTTGCGCCTGAAGCAGATTCCGGGCCGGCGCGAGGATACGACCTTGTACTACTGGGACCTGTCTGAGCTCGGTCTGCTGCCGGGCGAGGAGCTGAGCTACTACGTCACGGTTACGGACAACGACCTGGTCTCCGGGCCCAAGCGGAGCCGAAGCGAAGTCTTCCGGGTCCGGTTTCCGACCGTGACCGAGATGTACGATGCTGCGGTCCAACAGACCGAGCGGACGACCCGGGAGCTGGGCAATCAGCAGTCCCAGCAGGAGCAGCTTGGCGCGGAGCTTTCTCGGATTGCTGAGGAGATGAAGCGGAGCCGGGAACTCTCATGGGATGAGCAGCAGGCGCTCAGGCAGATGCTCTCGGGCCAGGAAGGGCTGATGGAGCAGATTCAGGAATTGAGGCAGGAAGTGGCGCAGATGATGGACGAAATGCTTGAGGGGATGACCATGGACCAGTCGTCAATGGAGCAGCTTGGGCAGTTGCAGGAGCTGCTCTCACAGATTCTGCCCCGCGAGCTACAGCAGTCGCTGGCTGAGCTGCGCCGCCGGCTGGACCAGAACGCGCCTGACCTGCGCCGGGCTCTGGACCGGTTCCAACTCGACCAGGACCGGCTTAAGGCCAGCATCGAGCGGGCCCTGGAACTGTTGAAGAAGATTGCCGAAGAGCAGCGGCTTGAGGCACTGGCCCGCAAAGCAGATGAGCTGGCCAGGTTGCAGGAACGACTGACCGAGCAACTGGGTCAGAACCCGGCCGAGCAGTCGGCACGGATGCAGTCTGAAGTCAAACAAGGACTTGATGCCCTGAAGCAGGAGATGGAGAATCTGGCTGATTCGATGTCTGACCAGGAAATCGCAGACTCGCTGGCCGAGCTGGCACAGGAGATGGACAAGGAGCAGATGTCCAAGACCGCAGAACAACTGGCGAGCGAGATGAAGAGCGGTCGGACCGGTGAGTCGAAGAACAGAAGCCAGAGGCTGGGCCAGGAGCTGAAGAGGACTTCACAGTCTCTTGCGCGTCTGAGTGAAAGGCTGAAGTCGAAGCGGTCAGGCGAGATTGCACGCCGGCTTGCCGCTGTGGCCGGTGACGTGGTCGAGCTGTCGCGCGAGCAGGAACAACTTGAGCGCGGACTTGCGGGCCGGGCCGACCTTGCGCCCCTGGCCGGGCAGCAGATGGGGCTGGCCGCAGCAGTCCAGGTCGTGGCCGAGAGCCTGACCAGCCTGGCCAGCCAGTCGATGTCGGTGTCGCCGCAGCTTGCCCAGGAGCTGGTGCGGGCGGTCGGGGCGATGCAGTCCGGGGCCCAGGGCATGGTTGACAACAATCTGGGCGCGGCACGGCAGAACTCGGCTGCAGCCCGTGCCGGCCTGAATCAGACGGCTCTGGCCCTGCTCGACGCGCTGGGTCAGGCGCAGAAGGGCGGCGGTATGTCGGGCGGGCTGGAGAGTCTGCTTGAGCAGTTGTCGAAGATGACTCAGGACCAGATGGGCGCCAACTCAGAGATGGGCGGGATACCGATTCCCCTGCCTGGGGGCCTGACCCCGGCCCAGATGCAGGCACTAGCCCGGGTGCTGTCTTTGCAGCGCTCGGTGCGCGAGCAACTGCAGCAGATGCTTCAGAACATGGGCGGGACCAGGCCGGGCCTGACCGCCAGCCTCGACCAGTTGCTCGACGAGATGGAAGGCGTGGAGCGGGACCTGGCTGACCTGAACGTCACCCGGGAGCTGATTGAACGGCAGCAGAGCATCCTTTCTCATCTGCTCGATGCCCAGCGGAGCCTGAGGCAGCAGGGGTTCAAGGAGGAGCGCGAGAGCGAGTCGGGCAAGGCATTTGAGCTGAAGGCAAGGCCGGTCATGCCGCTTGACCGGGGAGAACGGAACCGGCTCCTGCGTGAGGAGCTGATGCGTGCCCTGAAGGCCGGGTATCCGGTCGAGTATGAAGACATGATCAGGCAGTACTTCGAGCGGCTGCTGGCGCAGTAAGCAATGGCCGGTCATTACCAGTTCATTGTCAGGCGGGCCAGCGCAGTGCTGGCCTTGGTCTGGAACATGGGCGCGGCTCAGTCGGTGCGCAGCGCTCAGATGCTTGAGGGGGCCGGTCAACTGGCTGCGGCGTTTGATGAGTACCGACAGGTGGTGGTGGCGAATCCCGGGGACCGGCTGGCACTCTCCGGACTGGTGCGGCTGGCCCAGGAGGTCGGGCGGTCAGACTCGCTGCTGGCGCTCAGTCGGCGGCTGCTCGCGGCACATCAGGACCGGCCTGACTTCGCCCTCGGCGTGGTTGAAGGGTTGTTTGGTCTGGGCCGTGTCTCTGAAGCCCGGGCAGAACTGCGGCGCGTGGCCCGGGCCAGCCCGTCCCTGCTTCCTGAGCTGGCCGACATTGCGGTCCGGCACAAGGAGCGGGCAGAAGCAGTGACGCTGTACCGTCAGGCTCGGGAACGTGCCGGAACCGACCTGCTCTTCGCCGAGCGGCTTATTCCGCTGTATGAAGAACTGGGCCAGCATCAGGCCGCGGTGCGCGAGGTGGTGGCAATTCTTCAACGTCGGCCTGATGAAGTCAATGCCTATACTCAGAAGTTGTCCGCCTATGCCGGCAAGGTTGATACACGTGCGCTCATTGCCGAGCTGGACAAGCTCAGCCCGGTCAAGACCCGGGCCCGGGCCCAGGCTGCAGTCATGGTCGCGCTTGGTCGGAATGCCGACGCAGTGCAACTGCTCAGGACCGCGTTGGCCGACCAGGAGCTTTTCCGGCAGGCACAGGACTGGGAGACCGAAGGCCGACTGGAAGCGGCGCTCGCGGCCTATCGGGCGCTGGCCGCACACACCCGCGCGGCCCAGGTCTTAAGGCGCCTGGGCCGGATGGCCGAGGCGCGGGAAGCCTTGTCCCGTGACCCTGGCCCGGGTGCTCAGTTCGAACTTGCCGAACTGATGCTCGACGATGGCGACTTCCAGGCTGCGGCCGCAGCCTATAATCAGGTCCTCAAACAGAACCCCGGACACGCACCAGCCCTTTTCGGCATGGCCCGGGCCCAACTGGGCCTGGGCGAGGCAAGGCAGGCCCGCACCTTTGTCCGACGGCTCGATCGACTGCAGGACCGCGAGCTACTGCTGGTTGCCCGCAGCTTCTTTGTTGAAGCTGCGTTCGACTCAGCCGCGTACTACGCAAGCCAACTGGTGCGCACCATGCCGCAGAGCGAGCTGGCGAACGACGGGCTGGAACTGCTGCTGCTGACCAGAGTAGCCAGGTCGGACAGCACGGCTCTGGCCGAGCTTGCCCGGGCAATGTTCGAGCTTGAAACCCGTGCCTTCGCGGCGGGCACACGTCGCGCCCAGACCCTGGCCCAGGGCAGCGGCCCGGTGGCCGAAGCAGCCGAACTGCTCACTGCCCGGTTCCTGGTGAGTGAGCGGCAGTCGGCCCGGGCAGTGGCGGTGCTCGACAGCTTTGAGCACCGATTCCCGTCAAGTCCGCTCAGACCCAGAGCCAGACTTGAGGCGGCGCGGATTGTCCGGGACGAACTGGCTGACCCGGCCGGGTTCAGGCAGCGGCTTGAGGCGCTGGTGCTTGACTATCCGGGTTCACCCTACTCGGCGATTGCCCGGAGTCTTTTGGCTGGTGCACCGGCGACCCTGCCGTCAGGCAGCATCCGCTGACCCGGAAAGCTAGCGTTCCAGCAGCCAGGAGCCAATGGCCGCAAACACCCGGCCCGTGCACTGGTCCCAGAGCAACGTGTGGTATGCTTCAGGCAGCCAGAAAAGCCGTTTGTCGGCGCTGGCCAGACGACTGTGCAGGGTGCGGGCAGCGTGCGATTTCAGGACGTAGTCCTGTCCGCCCTGGAGTATGAGAGTCGGCAGGCTGATGCTTGAAGCCAGGCTGCGCCAGTTGCGTGTCGCATCGGCCACAGCCAGCAGGTAGTTGGCACTGACGTGCATCAGGGCGAGCGGGTCTTGTGCCCGCTCCGCCTTGAACGATGAGTCGGCTGAACTCAATTCCAGGGGCGCTCCGCCGAGCCAGAACACAGGCCGGTCCCGACAGAAGATAAGGCAGGGGAGAAGGGGCAGATTCTGAGGTCTCCAGACCATGCGGTCCGCGACCTCAAGTGCAGGCGCGACCAGTATCAGGCCGTCAAGGTCAGCCTGGTGTTCATAAGCGTAGCGCAGGGCAAACGCTCCGCCCATGCTTTCGCCGAGTAGAAACAGCCGGGCATCCGGGTTGGCCTGGCGCACGTATCGAACAAGAGCGCGGACATCGCTGAGCACGGTGCGCAGGCGCTGCGTGCCGCGTGGGCCGTCGGACAGCCCGTGTCCTCTTAAGTCGAGCGCATAGACCGTGACTCCCTGACCGGCAAGGTGCGAGGCGAGTTGAGCATAAGGCAGGCTGTGCTCGCCGATGCCGTGCACGAGGACCAGAACCTTTGCTTGACCGGCGCTGTCCTGGGTTGCCCAGCAGCGATAGAACAGACACGTTCCGTCTTCGGCCCGGAGCTCGCCGGCCGAAGTTCCATGCTGTGCCAGCTCGGCCTCGCGTAGCACCGCGATATCCGAGCCGTCTGTTGCCGGCCGCGCCGAACCAGCCGCAGGTTGCGCTACCTGCGACGGACATGCCAGTTGGGTCAGGAGTATTGCGAGAGTCAGGCCGGCAAAGGCGTCGACTTTTCTGCTGCCTGTCGTGCTGCGCCTTGACCCGTGCATCCGGCGCTAGGGCGCAGGCAGGCCGAGGACAGTGTCACCGGCCCGGATTCCCTGCGCGTGGAACCAGCCTGAGTTCATCTCCAGGGCAAATCGAACCGGCCGGGTCGAGCGGTAGGGTGTGGTTGTGTCGTGCGGGGCCATCTCGAGGATATTGGAAATCACTCCGGTCCGGTCGATGAAGGCAATCGACAGTGGGATGAAAGTATTCTTCATCCAGAAGCGGAGAACCTCGTCCTGGTCGAACACAAACAGCATCCCGGAATCAGGGGCCAGACTCTGGCGAAACATCAGGCCGCGGGCGCGTTCCTGTTCCTCACGAACAACCTCGGCCCCGACCTGTTTCCCCTTGATGAGCAGTTGGATGGCGGCCGGAGACGGGACCTCAAGTTCAGGTTTCCTGGGCGGTGATGCAGTTGGTGGCCGACAGGCAGTCAAGAGGCACGCCAAGAGCAGATGACCGACCGCGCGGCGGCTACTCTCTGCCCAGGGCACGGCTCAGCTCGACTCGCCTTCGAGGACGATAGAGGAGAGGTCGGCCACGCGACGGAACAGCGAGCGAACAAAGGCGAGCAGCCGGAGCCGGTTGGCGCGGACTCTCTCGTCCTCGGCCATGACCAATACGTCGTCGAAAAACCGGTCGATGGTTCCGCGCAGACCGAGCAGCAGTTCAAATGCCTCGTCGTACGCTGCCCGGGCCAGGGCCTGGTCAAGGGCGGGTTCGAGAGCTTTCGCCTCCTGCCAGAGCAGCTTCTCGGTCGGCTCGACCAGCTTGTCAGGCTCCGGCAGGCCTGAGACGTCAAGGCCGCGCAGGATATTAGCAACGCGCTTCTGCCCGATAATCAATTGTTCGAACCCGGGCCGCGAGCGCAGTCCGGTCAGCGCCTGGCAGCGTCTCAGGGCCTCGGTCGGCACCGACCAGTAGTCGGCCAGGACCGCATTGGCTACATCGTAGCGCACGCCGCGCTCGGCCAGCAGGGCGGCAAGCCGCTCGCGAAGGAAATCAGGCAGCAGGGCCTGGTACTCAGGAGAGGCATCCGGAAATGCGGCCGCAGCAGTGTCGATTAGGTCACTGACGTCCACGAGCAGATTGCGCTCGAGCACCATGGTCAGGAGTCCGGTTGCCTGGCGGCGGAGAGCAAACGGGTCTTCTGAGCCGGAGGGAATCGCGCCGGTCAGGAAAGTGGCAACGATATTGTCCACCTTATCAGCAATCGACAGCAGGGCGCCGAGCAGAGTCCTGGGCAGGGTGTCACCGACCGCCTTGGGCAGATAGTGCTCGCTGATGGCATCGGCCACGTCTGCCGGCTCGCCGAGTAACCGGGCATAGATGCCGCCGACCACACCCTGAAGCGAGGTGTATTCCTTTTCCCGAACCATGTCGGTGAGCAGGTCGGTCTTGGACAGAAAGGCGGCACGGTCGAGCAGGGCCGGGTCTGCTTCCGGCACCCGGGCCGCGAGCAGCCGGCAGAGAGCGCGCAGCCGAGCAGTCTTGTCGTAGTAAGTCCCCATGCCCTCAATCCAGACGACCTGGCGTTCAGCTTCGACCAGCGGCTCAAGCCCGCGTGCCAGGTCGCTCGTGAAAAAGAAACGGGCATCGCGCAGCCGCGACTCAGCCGCCTTCTCGTACCACGTGGCCACGGTCTTCTGGTCACAGTCCGGGTTGTTCGTCACGGCCACGAACCAGGGGAGCAGGCGCTGGTCAGGCGACTGAATCGCAAAGCAGCGCTGGTGCTTCTTCAGCGCGGTTGTGACCACTTCGGCCGGCAGGGTAAGATGCTCACGAGCAAACGAGCAGAGCAGAGCCTGCGGCGACTCGGTGATATCAGCGGTCTCGTCGAGCAGTTCATCATCCGGCACGGGCAGACCCTGAACACTCTCGGCCAGCCCGCTCAGTTGGCCGGCAATCAGACTGCGTCTTGCCTCATGGCTGACAATCACCCGATAGGTTGCGAGCAGGGCCTCGTACTCGTCGGCACTTGGGACTGAGAACGTGCGCGGGCAGGCCGTGCGTAACCCTTCAGTCTGGTTGCCTGACCTGAGACCGTCGAGCCGGACCGGCACGACCTCACTGCCAAGCAGGCAGACAAGCCAGCGAATCGGCCGGGCAAAACGCAGCTCGGTCGCACCCCAGCGCATACTCTTGGGAAAAGGAATGGTCGTGATGATGCTGCCCAGGTGCTCTTCCAGCACCTTCCGGGTTGGTACCGGCGGCACTTCCTTCCTGAGAAAAGCGTACTCGCCCTTGGGCGTGGTCTTGACGTAGAGGTCAGCAGTTGTCCTGCCATGGGCAGCACTGAAGCCCTGGGCAGTTCGGGTGGGCTGGCCCGCGGCATCAAACGCGGCCTTGCGCGGCGGGCCCTGCAACTCAATGACCTGGGCTGGCCGGGACTCGGCGACCTCTTTGATTAGCAGGACGATACGGCGGGGCGTGTAGAACGAACGGGCCTCGGCGCCGGGAAGCAGGTGCTCGGCCAGCAGCGCAAGCACCCGGCGCTTCAGCTCGGTTGCGGCCGGCTCAAGAAACGACGCCGGGATTTCCTCAGTACCGATCTCGACAAGCAATCTGGGCACGGGTTGGATAATAGAAGTCCGGCGCTCAATGTCAAGCCTGCCCGGTCGCCCGGAAATTGGGACTCGACCGCAGGCAGGCCAAAGGTCGAGACGGGGGACGGTGAGAGGCTAAAGGTGAAGCGCAAGTGGCGAATGGCGAATAGCGGTCAGCAGTTGACTTATGCGCTGGTTCGAGGAGAATAGATATCGGCAGTCGGCTGGGGAGGGCCGACGACCGTGCCGCATCCACTGCGTGACAGCAGGCTGACCTGATATTCCAGCCGAAGGATTGACCGCCGGCCCGCGCCGGACCGACGTTGAATGGGGTGCGGAAGTCCTTCATCCAAACATGCAACCGCGCCGAGCTGCGCGGCGAAGGCCCCCGCACCCCTGTGTTTGTCCATTAGCGGGGGTCTTCGACACCTTGCTCCGCAGAATAGCGCAACATGACCCAGCGGTCAAGTCCCGTGACACCTGTTGCCTCATATATGGGCCTACTCCGGCGCGCCCCGTTGCCTCAAAATAGATTTCTACTCGAATCCGCCTCATTGTCCAGTGCGGCCTGATGGTGCAGACACCTTCTGGCTCTCCACCAGCTTCAGTAGCCGCCGCTGCAGCCGCTCGCACTCACGCTTCAACGCCGCCGGGTTCAGCGACCCATACTCTTCTGCCAGCCGGACGCGGTCGGCTTCAGGCAGTTCTTTCCATCCCAGCAACCGCTGATACGGTGTTTGCGCCCGGTCGTAACGCTTGCTGACCGTACTGCCGTACCGGGTCTTGCTTACCAGCTTGACCGTCGGCTGGAAGAAGTTGGTGTACGGCCGCAATACCCGGTACAGCCGGTTGAGCAGCAGCAACTGCTCGCGCGTCTCATACCGGAAGTAACCCACTGCCC
>CBFGIY010000076.1:0-10723 GCA_965648935.1 Caldifarciminota bacterium | reverse complement strand
TATCTACGGGCTCGGGCGGCCACGGGCGACAACTCGAGTTTTGGCGAACAGCTCATTTCGCTCTATGAGCGGCGCGGCGACGCCGTTTCCGCGACAAGGGAGATAGCGGGCCTGGTCAATCGCGACCGGACCAGACTGAACGCGTTGCTGCCGCGTCTCTCGACACTGAGCAAGAAGGCTGCACTCGATCGACTGCTGAGCGAAGCGGGCAGGATCGCCGGGCAGTATGAGCGGGCTCGCGCCCAGGCGGAGCTGTATCTGGGTGCCGGGAGGGACGAAGAAGCAGTGCGAGTCATGTCTCGCAACGCGGACGCCCAGTCTCTCTATCGGTTCGCACATGATGCGGAAGCGGCCGGCAGATTGAATGCGGCTTTTCTGGTCTACTCGTTGCAGGGGTCCAAGCCTGACCAGGCACGAGTTCTGCGCAAGCTTGGCCGTTACGGCGAGGCGGCAGCAATCCTCGCCGGGATCGATAACCCTGCGGCCAAGCTTGAGATGGGGGACCTGTATCTGCTCGGCCGGCGTGACTATGCCGCGGCGGCCGCTGCCTACTCGGCGGCGCTGAAGGCGCGGCCTGGCAGTGCCGACGCACTGTATGGTCTGGCAGCTGCCGAGTTCGGCATGGGCCAGTTTGACCGGGCGAAGAAGTGGCTGAACCAGTTGCAGGTCTGGGATGAGCGAGCCCTTATGTTGCTTCTCAGGGTGCATTTTCAGTTGCAGGAGATGGATTCCCTGCGGGCCGCTGTGCGGCGTTTCGCCCAGACACATCCTGCCAGTCAACTGCTGAACGATGCGCTGGAGCTCGCGATCCTGGTCGACACCACGGAACGGGCCGCTTCCCTGGCCAAGGCGATGCACGCTTTTGATTGCGGGGACTACCCGGTTGCCGTGAGCCGTGCCCGGTCGCTGTTTGGCGGTTCCGACATCGCTTCGGAGGCCGCCTATCTGATTGCAGCAGAGGCACTTGCCGCGGCAGGCAGTCCAAGAGAGGCCGTCAACACGCTGGTCGAATACAGGTTCGGCTCCGGGGGCAAGCGGTTGTTGCCCAAGGCGCTTTACCGTCAGGCGAGCATAGCGCGTGAGATGCTGGGCGAGCAGCAGACCGCACAGGATCTGTTGAGGGAGCTGGTCGCGAGCTTCCCGGCCTCTCCATATGCTCAGATGGCCAGAAGCCTGTTGGCCGAACAGGGAGGGGTGCTTGCACCCGGTGGGCTGCACTAGTCTGTGCGATTCTTGCGGTCGTCGTCCTGCGTGCTACAATAATCCATTGCGAACCGACAGGCTTGCTGAATGATGGACTCGACGCCAAGGACAGACCAGGCTGGGTCGGCAGTCACTCCAGACGCTGAGGAGTCGGGCGTCAGCACTCTCGCTCAGCTGCTGGCCAAGCGGGGATGCCTGAGCGCAACCGAGGTTGCAGAGATTCTTGGCGGTGTGCTCGACGACCTCCAGGCGGTGCATTCCAGAGCCGAAGTTCATGGTGACATCACAAGCGCCCGCATCGTCCTGAAAGACGGACGATACACCCTGACCGGGCGTGGAGCTGGCGGCCTCGGCGACGTACGTTATATGTCGCCGGAGCGTTGTCAGAAGCGCGCACCGGATAGCCGTTCGGACATCTACTCTCTGGGAGTGGTGCTCTATGAGGCAGTCACGGGTCGGCGGCCCTTTGATTGCGAACTGAGACACGAGTGCATAGCTGCCCACATCAACAGGCCGCCTGACCCTCCGCGTCTCGTTTCTTCGGAGGTTTCGCCTGAGCTCGAGCGAGTCATACTGAGGGCCCTTAGCAAGAATCCGGCCGGGAGATACCAGAGTGTTGCTGAGTTTCGGTCCGCGCTGCTGGATGCTCTTGAGAAGCCGCAAGAGAGCGCGGTGCTGCAGAGTGGCAACGATGTCGGGGCGGCTGTCGAGTCGAAACGTCTTCCTGCGTCCCGGCAGCGCGCGCGGTTCTCTCCACTCGTGCTGGTCATCCCTGTCGCTCTGTTCGTGGCAGGAGCTGCCTTCGTACTGCTAAGGGGTGTTCGCAGGATGCCAGATGTGCGTGGAAAGACCCTTTTGGAAGCGAAAGAGCTGCTTCTGTCGGTTGGCGTCGATGCGGTGGGGGTCGAGGAGACTGAAGATGCGGCACCGGCCGGGTCTGTGGTTGTGCAGGAACCCGAACCGGGTTCGCGGGTCGGGGCGAGGACGGCCGTTGTGCTTCGCGTCAGCACCGGGCGTATAGTTGTGCCGGAACTGGCGGGGCGTGACTCAAGCGATGCTGTGGAACAACTGCGCCGACTGGGCGTAAGTCCGGTTGTTGAGACTTCTTTTTCCGACATCCAGCCCGAGGGGCGCGTCATCGGAACGCGGCCGGCCGTCGGCAGTGCGATTGCGAGCGGTGCGACCGTCGTCGTCACGGTGTCAGGCGGACGCGCGACGTGCTTGAGGTGTGGCGCCGCGCGCGAGCGAGGGGCCAGATTCTGTGTGCGTTGTGGTTTCAGGTTCTGATGTGTCAGTCATGATGCGACGCGGCGTGATTCTATGGTGTCTGACTACCGTGCTGCTCATCCTCGCAGGCGCAGGCGTCGCTGCGGCCGACCAGCGTTGTGCAGTTTGCGGCACCGTGAACAGCGACCAGGCCCAATTCTGCAAGAACTGCGGAGCGCGCCTTGAAAGCAGACCTGCGACCGGTCAGCAGGCAAGGCAGCTGTCGGCGAGCGCCGCGGTGCTGGGTTCCGTCGTGGTGATAAGCTCGGAACCCGGCGATGCGGACATCGAGGTCGACGGCATTCCGAGGGGCAGGACGCCACTCGAACTGCGCGACCTGTCGGCCGGTCGCCATACGTACCGGGTCAGCAAGCGCGGCTATGCTTCTTACTCTGGCTCGTTTACTATCATCGCTTTGATTGGTACGATCGTTGTGACCACTGAGCCTGTCGGCGCGGAGGTGTTTCTTGATGGTGCCCCACGCGGCCGTGCCGGCGAGGGCGGCCTGGCGCTTCTGGGCATACCCTATGGCAGGCACACTGTGAAGGCGCGGCTTGAGGGGTACAAGGAAGTGACCAAGACCGTTGATCTGCAGACACCGGGTCCATATGGTGTCACTCTTCGCCTTGGTTCGGGCAAGGGTTTTCTGGTGGTGACGTCCAGCCCGGACAGCGCCCGGCTGTCGATTGCCAATCGGCCGAGCGGTACTACTCCGTTCTTCGGAGAGCTGAACCCGGACCGCTATGTCCTGAACCTGACGAAGAAGGGCTATGTTGACTGGGTTGGTTACACCGAGGTGTACCAGGCCGAAACGGCGAATGTCAGGGTCACGATGGAGAGGCTTCGGACGCGCAAGATCCCCTTTCTCATTGCCGGCTCCCTGGGGATCGCGGCGGGCGGCGTGTCTGCGTGGATGGGTGAGCAATCCTATGCCCGCTACCAGTCCGCCCAGATGCCCGACTCAGCCCGCTACTGGCGCGGCGTGACCGAGCGATGGGACCTGGGCCGCAATATCGCGTTGGGCGCGGGCGGCGCGCTGTGCGTGACGTGGCTGCTTGTGCGGTGGTAAGTGAAGCTTAGGCGGGTACCGATAGCAGCGGCGGCGTGCCTTCTCGCGTTTGTCTTGGGCGGGTGCCGCAAGTGGGACAACCCCTATGAGCGGAATCGCCCCCCTCTAGCGCCCTCGCGGCCCCTTCCAGATAGTGGCGCCACCGGGATCGACAGCGGCCTGGTGCTGCGCTGGACGTGCACCGATCCTGACTCGGGCGATACGATAAGCTACATGATCTACTTCGGGAATCGTCCTGACCCGCCGCTGGCCGAAAGCGGTCTGGCCGAACCGAACTGGCGGCCGTCAAGCCTCGTCTGGCTGGAGCGCTACTGGTGGCGAGTCAGGGCGCAGGATAACTGGCTGGGCAGCACCGACGGTCCGCTGTGGACCTTCACGATGGCGGCCGAGAATCATGCTCCGTTCGCGCCACATTCCCCGGTGCCGGAGAGCGGTGCAACCGATCGAAGCAACAGGATGGTCTTGCGCTGGAGCGCGTCGGACCCGGACTCGCTTGACGTGCTGCAGTACGATATCCGTCTCGGCACTTCGCTGCCGCTGCCGACCGTCGCCGAGTCCCTGGGTGACACGTTCTTTCGGGTCAGCGGCCTGCAGTATGGCGCGCAGTACCTGTGGCAGGTTGTCGCTCGCGACAACCGCAGGGCGGCCACGCCGGGTCCTGTCTGGCGTTTCGCGACGATGTCTCCCTTGCGAATCGACGCCCCCAAGTCGGGTGATCGCATCCGGATGCTGTCAAACTACACCATACGTTACAGTGGCGGTCCGGCGGCACACCTGCTGGACTCGACCGTTCTTTACTACACGCTTGACGGCAGCAGTTGGGTCAGGCTGGGACAGCCGGTGGTCGGCGGGCAGTTCGCATGGACCGTGCCGGGCGCGGTGACGGCCTCGGGCGGCGTCCAGGTCAGGGTCTGGGCAGAGGGAGACACCTGGATTGGTTCGTCCGGCGCCGTCGTGATCTATGACACTCTGCGCCCGACGAGCATCAATGTTACAGTGCCGAACGCGCTGAGCCGCTGGAACGTCGGTTCGTCGTACACGATACGCTGGACCGGGGGCACTGACGGGATGGATTCAAGCGTTGTCTTCTACTCGGCCGATTCCGGTATGACCTGGCAGCGCCAGGGCAGCACCAAGCAGCCCGGTCAGTTCGCGTGGATACCATCTGGCCCGGCGTCAACCAAGGCCAGAGTTCGGGTGGTGGCTCACTGCCGGGCAGATACCGCATCGGGCACAAGCGTCGCGTTTGCTGTAATCGAACCGCCATACCCGGATTCCCTGCTTCCGTCGGTTGCGGTCGGTGTCAATCCGTCGAGTCTGTGTTTCGACTCGCTGGACAACCGGGTCTTCTGTGCGTTGCGGGGCGGCGACGAACTTGTCGCCATCAGCGGTCAGACCAACGCAGTGGTCGGGCGCGTGGCGGTGGGACCGGCCCCGAGTCGCCTGCTCTGGACCCCCGATCCGAACCGTGTGTACTGCGCGACCGACTCGGGCACGCTTGCTGTTGTTGACCCGGCGGCGCTGAGCGTGCGCCGAATCATCGCGGTCGGGCGAATGCCATCGGCACTCTGTTACGACCCGGTTCGCAAGCGGGTGTGGGTCGCCAATTCCGGCGACAGCACGGTGACGGTTGTCGACTGCGCAGGCGACTCGGTGGTCGCGACGGTCGTCGTCGGCCGCAATCCGCGGGCAGTAGTCTACAGCCGCACCGCCGACCGGGTCTACGTGTCGGATTCGATGCCGGGGCGGGTGAGCGTGATCAACTGCGGAACACTTGAGCTCGTGGCCAGCGTCCCCCTCTCTCTATTGCCGTACTCATTGTTGGTTGACGAGTCGAATAACATCATCTGGGCGGCGGGCCGAACCGGAAATGCGCTCTGTCCGATAGACGGGGCAACGAACCAGCCTCTCGCGCCGGTCATCGTCGGCCGTGAACCCTGGGTTGTGCTGAGCAACCCGGTGCGCGGGCGCGTCTATTCACTCAACGCGGCCGACAACAACGTTTCGGTGATTGACGGAGTCGAGCGCCGCGTCGTCATGGGGCTGCCGGTGGGCAATCAGCCCCGTTCCGGGGTGTACGCACGACAGGCCGGCAAGCTGTACGTGGCGAACTGGGGCGCAGGTTCCGTCACCATCATCGATGGGGCCGGCGACCGGGTGATTCGATTCATCAATATCGATTCGCGACCCGTGGATATCTGCTACAACAGCGTTTCCAACAAGGTCTACGCAGCCAATTCCCAGTCGGGGACCGTTTCGATAATCGTGCCGCGCTAGCTTCGCCGAAAGTCAGGCGGGCGCGGGCAGCCGGACCCGGGTCGCAGTCCGGGTCTTCTTCGGGCGCGGTCAAACAGAGCCAGCCTGGGGCCGTGCCTGGTTGAAGAGAGGGTAGAGCCGAACCCTGGTTTCCTCGTCGACGGGTTCGAAGCGCTTGAACTGCATCGAGTTCGATGCCCGCCCCTGGCTCAGCGACCGGAGACTGGTGGTGTATCCGAAGGTGCGGACAAGGGGAACCTCGGCGGTCACGATCTGGTGTCCTTTCACCGGCTCCATCTGGACAACGCGTCCGCCGCGCGCCGTTATGTCGTTGAGCACGGCACCGATGAAGGCGTCCGGCGTGACAACCTCGAGTTCCATTATCGGTTCAAGGAAAGTCGGTTCGGCCGACAGGAAGGCTTCGCGAAAGGCGCTGGAGGCAGCAACCTTGAAGTCGACGTCGCTGCTGTCTTCCTGGTGCCAGGCGCCGTCGAGGATGCGAACGCAGACGTTGGCGGCCTGGTACCCGGCCAGTACGCCAGAGTCGAGGTTCTCGCGCAGCGCCTGTTCGATGGCCGGAACGAATTGGCGCGGCAGAGTGCCGGGTGCCAACTGGTTGATAACCTTGTTGCCTTCGGGCGACGGTTCGACCGACAGCTTCACCACGGCATAGTGGCCGTGGCCGCCGGTCTGCCTGATGAAGCGGCCCTCGGCAACGGCCGACGTCGTGACTGTCTCCCGGTAGGAAACCTGAGGTCTGCCCGAGTGAACCCCGACCTTGAAGTCACGCTGGAGCCGGTCCAGCAGGATGTCCAGGTGCAGCTCGCCCATGCCCGACAGGATGAGCTGGCCGGTCTCGGGGTCGGTCTTCGTTCGGAAGGTCGGGTCTTCAAGCGCGAGCGTGGCAATTGCCGCGGCCAGCCGGTCGTCATCGGCCTTGGTCTTGGGCTCGATCGCAAGGAAGACCACGGGCTCGGGGAACTGCATCGCCTCGAAGGCAATCGGGTGCGAAAGGTCAGCCAGGGTCTGGCCGGTATGGCTTTCCTTGAGTCCGACGACCGCGCCGATCTCGCCGGCCGACAGGGACTCGACCTCCTGCTGGCGGTTGGCGTGCATCATCAGCAGCTTGGTCATTCGGACTCGCTTCATCTCCGGGACAGCCATCACGACCTGGCCTTCTTCAACGCGGCCCGAGTAGACCCTGATGTAGGAGAGCATACCGCGGTGCTGGTCAGCGGCGAGCTTGAATACGAGCGCAGAGAACGGTCCGGACGGGTCGGGACGCCGGCTTTCGGGCTTGCCGGTCTTCGGGTTCGTGCCTTCAATGGGGGGCAGGTCGAGCGGCGACGGCAGGTAGTCCACGATGCCGTCGAGCAGCTTCTGCACGCCCTTGTGTTTGAACGCGCTGCCGCAGAACACCGGGACCACACGCAGTGCGACCGTGCCGCGCCTGACTGCGGCCCTGATGTCGTCCGGCGTGATTGCGGCGTCGCCGACGTAGCGGCTGATGAGCTCTTCGTCAAACATGGTCAGGGTTTCTATCAGTTCGGCGCGCGCGCGCGCGGCCGGCTCGACCAGTTCCTCCGGGATGGCGACCTCGACCGGTGTCGCGCCAAGGTCGCTGTCTTCCCACTCGAAGGCCTTGCCCTCGATGATATCGACGACTCCCCGGAACGTGTCCTCGCTGCCGATGGGCAGTTGCACCCGGACCGGCGTCTGCTCGAACTTCTCGCACATCATCCGGACGACTCGCTCGAAGTCGGAGCCGGTCCGGTCGAGCTTGTTGACGAACGCGATGCGCGGCACCCGGTACCGATCGGCCTGACGCCAGACGGTTTCGGATTGCGGTTCGACGCCGCCGACTCCGCAGAAAACGATGACAGCGCCGTCCAGCACTTTGAGGGAACGCTCGACTTCCATCGTGAAGTCGACGTGGCCCGGCGTGTCGATGATGTTGATGGCGCAGTCCCGCCAGCGCACGGAAGTGGCAGCCGCGGTGATGGTTATGCCGCGCTCGCGTTCCTGTATCATCCAGTCCATCTGGGTGTTGCCGTCGTCGATGTCGCCCATGCGATGGATACGGCCGGTGTAGTAGAGGATTCGCTCGGTCGTCGTGGTCTTGCCCGCGTCGATGTGGGCGGCGATGCCGATGTTGCGTACGTGTTCGAGTCGGGTCTGATTCACGGCCCAAATGGTAGGGCAGAGGGCCGGCAAGTCAAGGCGGCAGACCGCGATATGATCGCTGCTACGTCAGCGGAGTTCGGGGCCGGGGATTCTCGGTGGGGGCTGCCGACACAATGAGACGCCGGGTCGGGGGAATGCGATGATAACTTACGGAGATGCCGATGGAATGGCGAGTGTTCCCGTTTGACAAGAGTTAGTCCTTACTTCAATACTGCATCTGTATGGGGGAGCCGTTCCCCTAGTGGTCAGCGGTTCGTCCGCCGAGAGAGGTTAAGCTGCCTGTGGTCAAACTGTTATTGCTTTCTGGGCCAGAGGTGGAGTTGCAGTCGGCCGCAAAGTCGCTGACAGGAACTGCTATTTGGTGGAATGTCCGGGCAGGGTGTCTTGGGAGCGGCTAAGTGCTCGTGGCCTCACGGCACGACACCGGTTCGCGAGAGCGGCTTGTTGTGATGAGTGTTTTCGACGACGGCAGGCCAGGCCGTTCGCGCGGTTGACGCGGACATCCCGAGCCGTAGTATCATCGCGTGGCAGGCGTACCGCCACTGCGTGAACGGTTTTCCTCCGCTCTTGAGAGCATCGCTGGCGCGTTCACGAGGTGCCGTCCGCCGCGACGCTTCGCCAACGTCGAGGGTGCTGCGGTCGAGCAGCATCCGGATGCGCGACTGAAGCTGCATCACGCGGCCAACTACGCAGCGGCGCTAGCCATCCTGACTGACCGTGCAGGACCTAGGCGCGTGCTCGAGCTGGGTTGCGGGAGCGGCAGATTGAGCCGTGAGTTCGCCCGATTGATGCCTGCTGACTGGAAGCTGGTTGCAACCGACCGCACGGCGCGCTGGGATGGCGCGACAGCCGGGCTTGAGTTCCGGCGTCTCGATGCGGTCAGTGCCGGGTTCGACGAGCTGGGCGGCTTTGATGATGTGATGATGCTCGAACTCATCGAGCACTTCCCGCCGCACCAGGCCGCCAAACTGCTGCACCGCTTGCACGCTGGACTGGCGTCGGGCGCGCGGGTCGTGTTTTCGACCCCTGACCGGACTCCGTTTCCGCGTGCCCATTCGGGGTACGGTCCCCACCCGGTCGAGTACAGCTCTAGAACGATGCGTCAACGCCTTGCCGACCATTCCTTCAACCCCTTCGAACACTGGCGGCTCTGGCGGTTGTGTTCCGCGGCCATCGTCAGGCAGGCTGTCAGAGCGGAGAACAGCGGCGGCTACCTCGTCAACCGGGCCGCGGCGGTTCTCGAAAGTTACGGTCTGACGCGTTTCGCGCTGCGGGTGGCCCTCGCCACGGGCAGCGCGGTGTGTTCGCTGCTGCCGTCGGCAAACGTCACGTTTGACTGGTCAGATGTGAGAATTGCAGGAGATGAGGAGTCTGCAGATGAATCAAGCTCTTTCTCGATCGTCGCGCTGCTCGAGAAGCGCTAGCCCGAAGGCGGCGGATCCGCCTTTCCGAGCGGTCCGCTGGCGAAGTACGCGCAAAGGCGGTTGCCTGGAGGTGCTCGACCAGCGGCTGCTGCCGGGTCGCGTGGTCTATCGGCGGCCGCGCACCGCATATGATGTTGCGCAACTCATCAGGACGCTGGCCGTGCGCGGGGCCCCACTGATTGGCGTTGCTGCGGCATATGGCGTCGCGCTGGAAGGGGCGCGATCTGCTCAAAGCCGTGCCCGTGCCGGAGCCGAGCATGCCTGCGACCTGCTGGCCGTTGCCCGTCCGACCGCTGTCAACCTCGGCTGGGCAGTCAGGCGGATGCGCGCAGTGCTGGCGGGTGATTCCGCCGGGCGCGATCTGGCCGGTAAGCTGCTGGCCGAGGCGCGTGCAATCGAGGCCGAGGAAACCCGGAGTTCCGCTCTCATCGCCCGGTACGGCGTCGGGCTGCTGCCCAGGAATGCGGTGGTGCTCACCATCTGCAACACCGGCTCTCTTGCCGGACCGGGTCTGGGTACCGCGCTCGGCATCGTGCTGCAGGCGCACGCTGATGGCAAGCGGCCGATGGTCTATGCCTGCGAGACGAGGCCGCTCCTGCAAGGCGCGCGGCTCACCGCGCTGGAGCTTGAGCGGGCCGGCGTGCCGGTGCGGCTGATAGTCGACAGCGCGGCCGCGTCAGTGGTCGAGCGGTGTGACGCGGTGCTTGCCGGTGCCGACCGTATAGCGCGCAATGGCGACACTGCCAACAAGGTGGGAACCCGGATGCTGGCGGTTCTTGCCCGGGCCGCGCGCCGACCGTTCATCATCGCCGCTCCAACCTCGACTTTCGACAACGCCACTGCGGACGGGGCGGGCATTCGGATAGAGGAGCGAGATCCGGCCGAAGTGCGCGGCTTCGGCTCTTGCCGGGCCGCGCCTGCGGGTGTCGCCGCTTACAACCCGGCTTTTGACGTTACCCCGGCGCGGCTGGTGAGCGCTATAGTCACCGAGCGGGGGATAGCGCGGCCGCCCCTGGCGCGTTCGCTGGCGAGGCTGGCGGGCAGAGAGCCCGGTTAGAGCGCAAGGCCCGGGCAAGCGCCCGGGCCTTGCGGCCAAAGCCGGTTGCTACTGGGTGGTGACCGTTACCTGTTCCATCACGACCGGATTGACCGGGCGGTCCTGCGCTCCGGTCTTCACGGCTCCGATCTTCTGGAGGACGTCCATTCCCTCGACAATCTGGCCGATGACCGTGTAGTTGCCGTCGAGCATCGGCAGCGGCTCAAGGCAGAGGTAGAACTGGCTGCCCGACGATTCCTTGCGCGGGTTGACCTGGTCGCCGGT
>CBFGIY010000075.1:0-10779 GCA_965648935.1 Caldifarciminota bacterium | reverse complement strand
GTCGGCGTGAAGCCGGCGGTCCACGTCGTAGTCACCGAACTCGGCATCAGGAAGCACGGCCAGTTCGACCACACCAACGACGACATCGCCAAGGTCGTCGCCGCGGTCGTGGACGCGCTGGCGCAGAAGCCGTGACCGACCCGCTCGTCTGCTATTGCGGCAAGGTAACGCGCGGTCGGATTGTCTCCGCCATCCGCGCCGGGGCGACGACGCTCAAGCAGATTCAGGAAACAACCGGCGCTGGAGTCGGCGACCGCTGCAAGGAGCTGAACCCGAAGGGTACCTGCTGCATCCCGGACATCATTGTCATTCTCAAGGAGGAAACCGGCACGAAGGAACCAGACGGCTGCACATGCCCACACTGCAGCCCAAAGTGACGCCGGCAGCGGCACCGTCCGTCGTCCCCGGAAGTCGGGCCGCGCGTGTGCTTGCGAACCTACTCCGTTTCCTCGGACTCTGGGCCGGAATCTCCGCCGCCTACGCGGCGATGGGAGGCGGCACCTGCCCTTGTTGCGGCAATCCCGGCTGTCCGGTCGGCATCGGCGTTGCGGGCATCTTCGGCGCGCTCGGCTCGCTCATTATCAACTACGGCCACCGCGGGTTCACCGCGGTCCGCAATCGCATAGGGCGACACAAGAAGTGAACGACCTGCACGAACCGTCCGGCCGTCTGCGGGTAGTTGTCCGGCTCCCGCCGACCCCGCCTGCCATTCCCCGCAGCCGCGCCGTGCGGGTGCTGGCCGGGCTTCTGCGCTTCTCCCGCCATTGGGCCGCAATCAGCGCCGCGTACCTGGCGTTCGGCTCAGCCTGTTCCAGCTACGGCCGCCCCGACTTTCCGGTCAGCATCGGTATCGTCGGCATCCTCGGCGTACTCGGTGCGCTCATCCTGAACCACGGCCGGCGCTGGCTGGCCGTCATTCGCGGCTATAGAAGGAGACAGAATCCATGAGCGACCTGCGACAGTTGTCCGACCGCCTGCGGACAGTCATCGGCCTTGAGCACGACCCGGTCGGCGTCTTCCTGCTCAAGGCAGATCCCGACCTCAAGCCGTTCGAGGGCTTTGAGCGGGTAGAGCGCCACCGCTACTGTCAGTTACTGATGAGGGCACGCTCCGGCAAGCCGGTGCTGCTTGAGGATGCCGAGCTTGCCTGCCCTGCGGCCGCGGCCGCTTTCGGCCTGCGCGAACTCCCCGAAGGCCTGGCCCACGGCAAAGGCCTGGTCGGGTTCGGCATCGTCGCCGCGCCCGAGACCGGCCACACGATGTTCCGCGACATGCCTCGACTCGCGGCCGGAGCGGTCAAGACCATCGCGGCCGCGCCCCTGTCCGCCTGCCCGTTCCTGCCCGACGTGGTTGTCGTCGAAGACCTGCCCGAGCGGCTGATGTGGATTCTCCTCGCCGACCTCAACGTCGCGGGCGGCGAGCGGCGCACGGCCAGCACCGCGGTATTGCAGGCAACGTGCGTAGACTCGACAATTATCCCCTTTCTGGAAAGACGGCTCAACTTCACCTTCGGCTGCTACGGTTGCCGCGAAGCCACCGACATCGGCCCCAACGAAGCGGTGCTCGGCTTCCCCGGTGACAGGCTGCAGGCGATTGTCGAGGCGCTCTCCTTCCTAGCTGAGAAAGCGATACCCCGTTCCCGGGCCAAGACTGCCTACTTCGGCCTTACGTCCGCGAAGACCTGAGCCTGCTGCCTCGGTCGCTCAGCCCGACGGTTTCCGCCCGTCCGCGCTATCCGGCTACGGCCACCGAAATCCCTTGCTGTAGCCCTACGGCTTCAATCTGAGGTAGCTGCTGAAGAGCGATTTCAGGATGAACCACACCTGTCGGGTTGTCCTCTGACGACCAGCGGCCGAAAGGCTTGACTCAAACGTACACTGGTAGGTGGCGGAGGAAACCGCGTAGGTGTCATAATAACCCAGTAGCTTGACCATAGTAATGACGGGGCTGAACACAAGATTGCCGAAGTCCCCAACAAGACGAGCACTGAGCGAAGGGTTCTGAGCGTATATGGTGATTGAGAACTCGCCCTGCGGCTGCTCAGGCAAAGTGGCCGCGAAGACCAGGTCGCTGTCCCAATTGACGATACTCGCGTAGAAGGCGGGAGCCATGAGCACATCACTGGGGTTTTCGCTGACGTTCACGTACGTCCCGGGCAACGTTCGGAAACCATCGCCGCCGTTGCGAAGCGCGAGGCTCCGCACACCAAGTCCCTGAAAGAGAACCGTCACCTCTGTTCTGTCGCTGTACTTCCCCTGAATCCCCTCAAGGGCAAAGTGGAGCTTTCCTGTTTCCGGATTGTATGTGATGTCACGTTTGGCTCCGACGTTAAAGCTCCAGATGAAAGGCTCGATGAAGTTGTAGTTATCAATCGCGGAAGCGGCGACCAGTTCGCAGGGCAGCAATCGGACACTACTGCTGCCGCTTGCAGGACCAATGACTCCAGAAGGAGGCCGTTCGGTGACTTCGATTCTAATAGATTGAATCCAGTAATGCGTCTCGGCATCCCCGCAATACGAAATCGAGAGCGTGTTTCTCCCCTGCGCCACGGACAGGTTGCCCCACCGGTCGGTCTCAAAGCCGTGACTGCCATCGTGATGCTCGGCGACATCGTATTCCGTTGCGAAACGCTGCCCATTCATCGCCAAGGTGACTGGGGCGTAGCCGTTACCCCTTGCGTCCTGGGAGTACGAGGTCAGGTGCGTTATCGTGACACTAGCGCCGCCCACCAGCACGTTGCTTGGAATGTCGAAATCCACCTGAATTGAGCTTTCCCCCGGGCGGTAGAGCACCCAACTACTGCCGTAGCTGCTGTTGTATGCTGCATAGTTCCTGGACACGGCGCATGCCCCAGAGGTGGATATCTCGCTGCGGGAGAAATCCGCTGAGAACCCTGCGGCGAAAATGCTGCCTGCGCCGGCCAACGCCAGCAAGAACACCTGTTTCATTCCTGCCTCCTGTAGTAGTTCTTGACGGTCAATCTGCCTTGCGTTCCTTCCTGCCCTCTGACTTGCCGACGAGCGGTGCCACAGCGCGCACAACCGGCCGCAGCATCAGCCTTGTTGCGGCGCGGGCCTGTGGGGACTTAGCAATCAACCCTGCTGCTGGCGGACTCGTTACGTAGTAGATTGCCACAAGCATACGCCCAAGCGCGTTCGTCAGCAAGTATTTGTCTCTGAACTCGCGTAGAACAAGGACTTCTGACTCGTCGGGCGTGCCGTACGCGGCGGTGGCGACATAACAGCTGCCACCGGGGTTACCATACGAATAGTTGAGGTGCGGCTCGTAGCTTGTTGACGGCCGCAGTGACTGAGCCTTCATCTCGAGATTCAGTAAGTCCTCTTTCATCTTCCGCGGGTCTCCGTACACCAGAGTCAGAATCCAAGTTCCAAGTCCACCGGAAAGCAGAGTATTCCAGTATTCGTTAGTGCTCGGGTCCATTCCTGAAAGCTTCGCGCTCAGTTCGGCATCATACTTGGCGAGTGCTTGCTCAGCCGAGCGTATCCTCTCTCTACACTCTCGGATCTGCTGCATCGTTTTCTCATACTCGCCAGCATACGACGACCCCGTAAGCACTGCTGCTGCGGCAAGGCAAAGCGTCACAACAAAACAGATTCTGATCACTCTGCGGCTGAACAGCGCCGTACGCACTGAGTTACCAGTCTGCATATCACCTCCGAGAACCCACATCCGCGCACCTCGGATGTGCACTATTCATTTCGGCCGGTGCCGCCGGGGCAGCGCTATCTTCTGTTCTTGCGCCGTGTCTGCCGCGCTGCCCTTGGGCAGAACCGGCACAGTCCTTGCGGACGTTGTCTCTCTTGGGAACCGACGTTTCGGACGATTTGGATGCCGTTGCAGCATCCGCTTTCATAGTCTCACGGTCTGTCCTCACAGACCAATACATGATGCCGGATAATACGAAAACGGGGGGGGTGTCAAGCGGAAGTTTGTCAAGCCCTGAAAGGAGCGGTCAAGTGGTCGAGTGGCCCAGCGGCCAAGCGACAGAAGAGGTATGGGAGGACAAGGGGGACAGAGAGGTGCTGGCAGATAGAGCCAGAAGCCAAAGGCCAAAAGGCAGAAGCCAAAATGGGCAGACAGGACGTCAAGCGCTGAGCGATGAGCGAATGGCGGAGATGTAGGATGCTCCTGCTGTGAGAGGTCTTCGGGGTGGCCGCGAGACGGTACTCGCCGTCAGAGAGCCGGTGGTTGACCTCGCGGTATTTTAGCGTATACTAAATTAGATGAAGTCCAGCGATGCTGCCGGGGCGCACGCGACGTTGTTTGCCGCGCTGGCGGCCGAGAGCCGGGTGCGTATCGTGCAACTGCTGTCAAAGCACGTCCTGTGCGTCGGCGCGCTGTCGCGCCTGACCGGGATTTCAGCCGGTGCGGTGTCACAGCACCTGCGCATCCTAAAGTCGGTAGGACTGGTTCGGCCGGAGCGGCGCGGGTATTTCGTCCACTACCGGCTCGCGCCGGGCGCGCAGCGGCTGCTTGAGTCCGCCCTGCATTCCGTCCTCAACCCAAAGAAAGGAGCCAGACCATGTGTGGTGGAAGAGAGAAGTGTCGGTGCCCGAAGGAACTGAAAGGCAAGCCCGAGGACTGCACGCCTGAGCAGATTCGGAAGTGCCACGGCACGACGAAGAAGCATCCCTGCGTCAGCAAGTCGGGCAGAAAGTAGCGCCCGCAACGGCCGAGTCAGTTGACCTGAAGACGCTGCCGGCCTTTCCTTGGGCAGAGCGGCAGAGAAATGTGTTCGCCTCCGGTCCGGGCTTCAAGACCCGGATTGTCGAACTTGCGCCTGGGGAGACACAGCCGAGTTGCCGGATGGAATCATCGGTCATCTTCGTCGTCCTGCGCGGCGAGGTGGAGATGCGCGTTGACGGGAGCAGCTTCGCGCTCGACGAAGGCAAGTGCCTGGTGACCGCGCCCGCCACCATCGAGATGAACTCGACTCAGGGCGCGCGGCTCCTGGGCATCCAGATAGTCGTTCCTGCAGCCCGGGAACAGCCCGTGTGACCGACGCTCCGCCCGCGGCGGAGGCGCTCCGGCGCGCGTGAGAGCCGAGTCGCTGCGGCGGGTCTCTCGGCCTCTGCTCATGCCCGCCGGTTCAAACACAGCAGTGGGTCGAGCGAACGCTGCCGGCATTAGCGGAGAGTGATCCGGTGAGTCTACCGGCCGTCATCATAAACGTCCTCGCCCTCGGCTGCCTCGTGGGTGCTTTCTTCAGGGACAGAACACGCTGCCTTCACGCTCTGGCAATTGCTGCGAGGTCGTTCCTGAAAGTCCTGCCGATGGCACTTACCGTGGTCGTCCTTGTCGGTTTGCTGCTGGGCTTCGTACCTGGAGGCCTGATTTCAAGGACCATCGGCCGCGAGTCAGGTTTGATCGGCGTACTCATCGCCGCGGCAGTCGGTGCCGTGCTGTACATCCCTTCGATAGTTGCGTTCCCTCTCGCCGGTTCCTTCGTCAGGAGCGGCGCATCCGTTGGTGCCGTCGCTGCCTTCATTACGACGCTGACGATGGTCGGATTGGTCACCCTGCCCCTGGAAGCGGAATTGCTGGGCAAGAGACTGGCGCTGTCCAGAAATGCGATGAGTCTCGTCCTCGCCGTTGCCATCGCGCTCATAATGGGAGTGATCCTGTGAGACGCCGCACCGACCGCAGCAAGTCGGCAGTCAGGCCCTGGGTCCTGTTCGGGGTCATACTGGCCGTGGCAGTGGTGCTGGTCATCGTCTTTCCCGGCCGCGGTCAAGCGACGCGGGCGGCTTCCGTGAGGCTTCTCGTGGAGATGGCTGCAGTCCTGCCCGCAGCGATGGTACTGATGGGACTATTCGCAGTCTGGGTATCGAATGACACTGTCACCAAGTATCTTGGGCAGGCTTCGGGTCCGAAGGGAATAGCCTTTGCGCTACTCCTGGGCGCGATGCCAAACGGTCCCCTCTATGCCGCGTTTCCCATGGCGGCAGAACTGCTCAAGAAGGGCGCTCGGGTGTCAAACGTCGTCATCCTCTTATCCGCATGGGCTTGCATGAGCATTCCACAGGAACTCGTCGAACTGCAGTTCCTCGGGGTGAAGTTCATGGCCGTGAGGCTGGTTCTTACGATAGCCGCTGTCGTCTTGATGGGATTGGTCATAGAACGGTTAGTGGCTCGACGACAGACTGCCTGACCAAGCACAAGCTGGCGCGGTCAGACCTGATACAGCAAGCGCCGAACCCGTAACACGTCCGCCCGCGAGAATTCTGTTGACAGGAATGCCGAGGCGTGTATTATCTGTAGATATGAACAGATATGCAGATATTAAGCAGAAGCTGGACCTGGCGGCGGAGGCGGCGTCGCTGAAGGTGCTGGCCGACCCGACGCGCCTGCGGCTGGCGGTCCTCCTTTCGCCGAAGGGTGAGACGTGCGTCTGCACGCTGGCTGAGATTCTGGGTGAGCCGGAGTACAAGATTTCCCACCATCTTTCACTCATGCGGTCCGCCGGTCTGGTGACGGCGCGCCGCGACGGGACGTGGATGTACTACAAGCTCTCGCGGCCGAGGAATCACGTCGAGGAGTATTTGTGGCGCTGCTTCTGCGACTACCTGGCGGATGACAAGTCGATGACGACACTGAAGAAGCTGAGAGCACTGAGACGTGCAGAAGAGAAAAGAAGATGAACTCACTCCTGGTCTCGCTTCGCTTCTTCGGCCTCATCCTGGCGGAACTCACCGTCCTGTTCCTGGGCATCAGCACGCTGGTCGGCCTGGTGTTCGAGTACGTTTCCAACGAGAAGCTCGGCCGGTGGCTCTCTCGCCGGGGGCTGGTGGGCAACTTCCTCGGCGCGGCGCTCGGGGCCGTCACGCCCTTCTGCTCCTGCTCCACGATTCCGTTGACGGTCGGCCTCTTGCGAGCCGGCGTGCCGTTCGGCGCGGTAATGTCATTTGTCCTGGCATCGCCGCTGCTGAACCCGATTATCCTGACGATGTTACTGGCGCTGGTCGGCTGGAAGGCCTGCCTGATCTACGGAGTAACGACGTTCGTCGTGGCAATGGCAAGCGGGGCGGTTCTGCAGATGCTCGGCCTGTCTAAAGACGTGAAGCACGTGCGCATCAGCGGCGGCGCCGGGGCGCGCGAGAAGCTGCCGACATTCGGCGCCAAACTCCGCCGGTCATTCATCGGCGCGTGGGGCGACTTCCGCGGGGTGCTGGCATACCTGCTCATCGGCGTGGCCATCGGCGCAGTCATCTATGGCTACCTGCCGAGTGACTTCATCACCCGCATCGCCGGCCCGCAGAATCCATTCGCCATACCGGTGGCTGCAATCATCGGCGTCCCGCTTTACGTCAGGGCCGAGACCGTCATCCCGGTCGCGGTGGCGCTTACCCAGAAAGGCATGAGCCTTGGAGCGGTCATCGCCCTGATTATCGGCGGCGCGGGTATGAGTATCCCCGAGATGAGCATGCTCGCCGGCATATTCAAGACTCGCCTCGTCGCGGTATTCGTGGCCGTCGTGTTCCTGACCGCCGTGCTGGCCGGATACGCGTTTTACCTGTTCTAGATAAGGAGACCAGAAATGAACGAAAAGAAGAAAGGCCTGCTGCAAGGTGTCTTCGGCGGCAAGAAGTCGGGTTGCTGCAACCTGAATATCGAGGAGATAGCCGAGGAACCGGAGAAGAATGGCGCGGCCGAAGAGAGTGCGTCGTGCTGCGGCGCTCAGGCAGAGAATCCGGGTAAGGGAGATGCCATGGACATCAAGATACTGGGAGTCGGCTGTCCCCGCTGCATCGAACTTGAGAAACACGTCATCGACGCTCTGGCGGAACTGGGCATCGCCGCCGGCGTCGAACACGTGACCGAGCTGAAGAAGTTTGCCGCGATGGGCGTCTTCATGACGCCGGGGCTGGTGGTCGACGGCAAGGTGGTCGCGCAGGGAAAGGTCCCGTCCAAGGATGAGTTGAAGAAGTTGCTGAACTCGGGCAAGTAGTCGCGTCAGGTTGTTGCGTCAGGAACGAACCGAGCTGCAGTTGGGGCTCGAAGGACATACTGCTCCTTGCCGGCCCTGTCCGTGCCCTCGATGATTGTCATCATCCGGATGATTGGAGCAAAGAAAGGCCTGACTTACGTCGGACTCGTGGTTGTGCTTTCGACCTTGGCTGGCCTGGCCTATGGCGCCGTTGTATAATCAAACATGATACCTAGGCATATCCGACGCGAACATGTACTCATGGCCATCCAAGAGATAAACAAGAATGGAGCGCCCGAGCACAGGATGGCCAAGAAGTTCCATCTCCATTTTCGGGGACGAGACTATTCACCAAAGCTGATTCTTTCGTTGGCCAGCCGCTTCGCGTGCGGCCGTGAGCTTCGCCCGTCCGAATTCAGCGGAGGCAGGGAGACTAACAACCTCCTGAAGAACCTTGGTTTCGAGGTTACAGGCCCTGAGGTGCATCCTCCGCCCGGAGAGGCATCGCGACACGACGGCCGGTGCAGTGACTGTAAGAATGCTCTCATTGAATTCCTGCGTCGAACGTATGGAAATGTGAAGGTTGACCACAAGATTCTCGTGCCGGCAAGATTGGATGGTTACCGCTCCAAGAGCGGCTATGATGCTCTGAAGCGCATCCACGCTGCTCTGGAGCAACACAGGGGCCACCGCGATTTCGTGAGGTTGAGTAACCTACCGCGTTGCGACGCATTCGTCCCAGACGCAAACATGGTCGTAGAGTTCGACGAGTCTCAGCATTTCACAGCAGCTCGGCATGTCGCGCTCTTCCACTACCCAGTGAATCTGCCGCTTGGCTTCGATAGACAGGAGTGGATGAGCTGCTGCGACGAGACTCGGGCCAGTGACCGCGACCCGGTCTTTCGTGATGAACAGCGGGCCTGGTATGACACCCTACGTGACTTCCTACCACTGACTGCAGGGTTGAATCCGACACTGAGGATCAAAATGGGGGACATCGCATGGTGCTCATTGAATCCCGGGAGTGCTCACGACAGGCTTCGCTTCAGTGAGCTGCTGCAGCGCAGAAGGCAGCCTCACAGAATCGGCAGTCTCGCCGGTCGCACCGGCAGGTCATGTGAGACTTCCAGCGTACGTCCTCCTCAATTGAGTGCAACAAAGCTGGGCCTTGTCTCAAGAGACTATACCAAGGCGTTCCCCAATGGGTATCGAGACTTCAGCCACTCGATGCAGAATGTGCTCAACCTGCTGGATCAGCAGGGCTGCGATACCGTGCTGTTTTCGCTGTACGGCCTTGTCCAGCGAGAAAACTACGACCTCCAGGCCACGCTCCAACCTCTGAAGAACATAAAGGCGGTACTACTGGAGGAATACAGGGAGGAAGGCACGGCCAGGAACGCAGTCCGGTATGTAGTGCACCACTACGCGAAGGGTACGTGGAATGAGTATCCCCTCAGGCAGTGGTTCGCCAAGCTAGCTGGTGTGTCGGCCGGCGTTCTGCAGCGCTTCGTGCGGGAAGAGCTGCCCCGCAGGATGACAGGAAACTGCTGCGTGCTTCTTTGCGGTGAGATCAACGGCACAGGCAAGTACGATAGGACCAGTCGTACGGTGGTCGACAGTTTCGGCCTGCGCGCGAGCATTCCCAACGGGGTACGCATCGTCCTGAATCCCGTACATGACCGAATGACGAGATACGAGATGCCGCTGAAGAGACGATTCCTGTCACAAGGCGGGCGCTGGGTGGTGTCCGTGTGGAACAAAGGTAAGGACTTCGGGGATGGCCTACGGAGAGACGGCGTAAGTCCTGCCTGGGATGTGTTCCACAATGGAAAGAGGGTCGTAGTCTCCGGCTTGCCAAACCAGTTTGGCCTTGAGATCGGTGTGCTGGACACGCGGGTAGGACAGAGTCCGTGAGACACCATCCGGATAAGTCCGTACGAGGTTGATGCAACCAAGAGGAGTAACAAGGTGAAAGTCCAGATACTCGGAATCGGCTGTGCCCGGTGTCAGGAACTTGAGAAGCGCGTCATTGATGTACTTGCCGAGATGAACATCGCGGCCGACATCGAGCATATCACCGAACTGAAGAAGTTCGCCGCGATGGGCGTCTTCATGACGCCCGGCCTAGTGATTGACGGCAAGGTGGTCGCGCAGGGAAAGGTCCCGTCCAAGGACGAACTGAAGAAGCTCTTCGCCGGGGGCAAGTAGCCATGGATGGGCGCTGCGGGACAGAGGACTCGACAGTGAAGACACAGACCAACCCGCTTGTCTGCTACTGCGGCAAAGTCACGCGCGGTCGCATTGTCTTCGCCATCCGCGCCTCCGGTCACCCTTGTGCTTGACTGTGGATGACTTCAGTCTAGAATCACCATTGTGAACTGCAGTAGACGACGGCCGACGGGGTGCGTCCCGTGACTCGAGTCACCATGGGACTCGGTCGAGTCCTGACCACCCTGCAGACCAACCATCCCCACAAACACAATAGCCCGAAGTCCCAACCAGCCGGCCCTGATGCGACGTCGTCGTCTCGTCCGGGGCTCGGCGCAAACCAACAGGAGACATCACAATGCAGGACAAGGCCGTAATCTTCCTGTTCAGCGGCAATATGGACAAGGCCCACAAGTCGCTGCTCTTGGCCAAGAGCTTCGCTGAGGCCGGCATGGACGTGACCGTGTTCTTCGCCTGCTGGGGTCTGAATGTAGTGAAGAAGGACAAGGGACGGCTGCGCGGCGGCAAGGGGTTCGTCCAGAAGATGATGGGCATGATGAACCGCGGCGGCGTGTCGCGACTGCCCCTGTCGCGCTTCAACTGGCTCGGCATGGGCCGGAAGA
>CBFGIY010000074.1:0-10993 GCA_965648935.1 Caldifarciminota bacterium | reverse complement strand
ATCTACTCGCGCCTGCTCAAGGAGCGCATCATATTTCTCGGCTCGCCGATTGACGACAACGTCGCCAACCTCGTCGTGGCCCAGCTTCTCTACCTCGAGGCCGAGGACTCCTCGAAGGACATCAACGTCTACATCAACTCGCCCGGCGGCGTGGTTTCGGCCGGCCTGGCGATATACGACACGATGCGCTACATCAAGGCGCGCGTTTCGACGACCTGCGTCGGGATGGCCGCGTCCATCGCCGCGCTGCTGCTGGCCGCGGGCGAGAAGGGCCGGCGCTTTGCCCTGCCCCGCTCGCGCGTGATGATTCACCAGCCCTCGGCCTACGGCATATCGGGCCAGGCCACCGACATCGAAATCCACGCCCGCGAAATAATCAAGCTCAAGCAGCAGCTCACCGAGATACTCGCCGACCACACCGGCCAGCCGGTCGACCGCGTGATGCAGGACTCGGACCGCAACTTCTTCATGTCCGCGGTCGAGGCGAAGGAGTACGGCCTCATCGACGAGGTCATCGAGAAGCGCAAGTGAAGAACGGCTCCCGTCGCGCCCCGGCCAGGCCCAGGTCCTGCTCGTTCTGCGGCGCGCCCGGCTCGCCCGAGCGCCGGCTGGTGATATCGCGCCGCTCGGCCATCTGCGAGAACTGCGCCCGGGCCGCGGGCAGCGCGTTCAACGCGGCCCGGCCCGAGCCGGTCGAGACCCTGCCCGCCGAACTGCCCAAGCCGGCTGAAATCAAGGCCTTCCTCGACGGCTATGTCATCGGCCAGGAACGGGCCAAGAAGGTCGTTTCGGTCGCGGTGTACAACCACTACAAACGGGTGCGCTCGCGCAAGGACGCGCCCGACCTGGGCAAGAGCAACATACTGATGATCGGCCCGACCGGGGTGGGCAAGACGCTCATCGCCGAGACCCTTGCCCGGTTCCTGCACGTGCCCTTCTCGATTTCCGACGCGACACCGCTGACCGAGGCGGGCTATGTCGGCGAGGACGTCGAAAACGTGCTCCTGCGCCTGCTCCAGGCCGCCGACTTCGACCCGCGCCGCGCCGAGACTGGCATCGTCTACCTCGACGAAGTCGACAAGATCGCCCGGCGCGCCGACTCGCCCTCGATCACCCGCGACGTTTCGGGCGAAGGGGTCCAGCAGGCCCTGCTCAAGATTCTCGAAGGCACGGTCGCCAGCGTGCCGCCGGCCGGCGGGCGCAAGCATCCCGAGCAGCAGTACATCCGGCTCGATACGCGCGGCATCCTCTTCATCTGCGGCGGCACCTTCGACGGGCTGGAGCGCATCATCGAACGCCGGGTGCGCACTTCGGCCCTCGGGTTCGGCGCAGACCTCGCTGCCGGCACACCGCGCGGACTGGACGAGCTGTTGCCCCTGGTCGCGCCCGAGGACCTCGTTCACTACGGGCTCATCCCCGAGTTTGTCGGCCGCCTGCCCGTGACCACGACCCTGCACAGCTTGTCGGCCGACGCGCTGGTCGACATCCTGACCCGACCGCGCAACGCGCTGGTCCGGCAGTACTCCTACTACTTCGAGCTCGAGGGCGTGAAGCTCTCGTTCCAGCCCGAGGCGCTGCGGGCCGCGGCCGAGCTCGCCGCCGCGCGCCGGACCGGGGCCCGGGCATTGCGCACCATCATCGAGGACGCGATGCTCGACATCATGTTCGAGCTGCCCTCGCTCGCCGAGGTGACCGAGGTCATCGTGACGCCCGCGGCCATCCGAAAAGAGCAGCCGCCCGAGCTGGTGCGCGGGCGGCTGACTGCGCGCAAGGCGCAGTAGTCGTTACTCCGGCTCGAACTGGTCCTTGCCCGCGCCGCAGACCGGGCAGACCCAGTCAGCCGGCAGGTCCTCGAACTGAGTTCCCGGCTTGACCCCGGAGTCAGGGTCGCCCTGTGCCGGGTCGTAGACGTAGCCGCACACCGCGCAGACGTACTTCTTCATGGTCTGGGTTTCCTTTCGCGTCGTTTGCTCTGCAGCCTTGCTCGCCGCGTAGGTTGGCGAGTTCTTGCCGGTCTTGCCGCCCTTGACCTCGTGGTAGTAGGCATAGGTCAGGGGCTCGCCCTCACGCAGCCGCTTTGACTCGACCACGGTGGCGATGAAGGTTGTGTGCGAGCCGCAGTCCACTGCCAGCCGCACCCGCGCCTCGATGGTAACCAGGGTATGCTCGGTCGGCAGGGGAACGCCGGTCACGCCGTCGACATAGGCCGCGGTCGCGAACTTGTCGACCTCGCGGCCGCTTCTGAAACCGAACAGCCCGAGATAGGTCAGGGGCGTGTCGCGCTCGAGCACGGCCACGCCGAACCGCCCGCTGGCCGCGATCATGTCGTGAGTCAGGTTGGCCTTGCCCACGCTGACCAGCACCTCGCACGGCGTCAGCGCGACCTGGGTCACGGTGTTGACCAGCAGCCCGTTGCGCTTGTCGCCCTGGCGCGCTGTGACCACGTACAACCCGTAGGTCAGCGCCATCAGGGCCTTCAGGTCGATGCGCTTCGGGTCGACCTCGCAGGACTGGCCGTAAGGGATTATCAAACCGCCGCCCTGACCCGTTCGGTCAGCCTCGCCGACACCAGCCGCCCAAGCTCGCGGCACTTGACCAGTTCCTCGGCGGTCGGCTTGAACCTGACCTTCAGCGCCGGCGCAACAAGCTCGACCCCGGTCTGCCGCAGATACTCCTCAACCAGCCCGGCCGACTCGCCGCTCCAGCCGTAGGAAGCGAAGGCCGCCCCGATGAGGTTCTTGGGCTTCAGGCCGCGGACGTAGGAAAGCACGTCGGCGATGGTCGGGAAGAGGTCGTTGTTCAGGGTCGGCGAGCCCGCGACCAGTGCGCCGGCGCCCAGAAGCTCGGTCATCACGTCGCTGCGGTGCGCGGTGTGCATCGAGAACAGCCGGACCTCAGTGCCGCCCTCGGCGATGCCGTCGGTGATCGCGCGGGCCATCAGCTCGGTGCTCTGCCACATGGTGTCGTAGACAACGACCGCCTTGTTGGCCGGCTTCTGCTCTGCCCACCGCGCGTACCAGTTGACCGGCGTCATCACTTCCCGACGCCAGACCGGGCCGTGGTCCGGGGCGAGCACGTTGATCGGTATGCCCAGGCCGCCGATGCGCTCGACCGCCTTCGTCACCAGCCCGGAGTACAGCGTCAGGATGTTGGCATAGTACTTGCGCGCCTCCCACTCCAGCACCGCCGGGTCGTTCTCGTCCGCGAACAGCTTGCCCGTGGCCAGGTGCATCCCGAACGCGTCCTGCGAGAACAGCACGCCGTCCTCGTGCAGGTAGGAGACCATCGAATCAGGCCAGTGCAGCATCCGGGTTTCCAGGAACGTCAGGCTGAGGTTGCCGAGCGACAGCTTCTCGCCGTCCTTGACCGCGGTGATGTCGGTCTGGTCGTGGAACTGGGCGTGCAGGTTCTTCACGCCCATCATCGAGGCGAAGACCTTCTCCGGCTTGATACGGCAGACCGTCTCAAGCACGCACCCGGCATGGTCGCGCTCCGAGTGATTCGAGACGAGGTACTTGATGCCTGACGGGTCCATGACCGACGCGATGCGCGCCATCATCTCTTCCATGAACGGCGCCTTGACCGTATCGATGAGCGTCGGCTTCTCGCCGGTGACCAGATAGGCGTTGTAGGTCGTGCCCCGGTCGGTCGCGTAGCCGTGGAAGTCGTCGATTGCCCAGTCGACCGCCCCGACCCACCAGACGTGCTCGCTGACTCTGATGGCCCGAAATCCGCTCACTTTCGTCCTTTCGGCAGCCCTAAGCCCCGGCCGCGGCCATCGCGTAGAAGCCGGCCAGTTCCGGCGCCAGGGTGAAGCTGCGCGTGCCCAGCTCATTGTCCAGCATCAGCAGGCCCCGGCCGTCGCCGGCCACGAGCTTGAGCTTCTGGACGATGCCCAGCGCGGTTTCCTCTTCCTCGACCTGCTCGTCGACGAACCACTGCAGCAGCGACTGCGACGCGAAGTCGCTCTGCTCGCGCGACAGCTTGGCCAGCTTGTCGATGCAGCCGGTGATGAACTGCTCGTGCTTGTACGCCGCCTCGAACGCGGCCAGCGCGGAGTCCCACTTCTGCTGCGGCTCCTTCATCGCGAGCAACTTGACCTCGCCGCCCCGGTCCCGGATGTGCTTGAGGAAGCGCATCGCGTGCGTGACCTCTTCCTGGGTCTGGGCGCGCATCCAGCGGGCCATCCCGCCCAGGCCCTCGCTGTCGAACCAGGCCGCCATCGCGAGGTAGAGGTACGCCGACTCGAGCTCGTGTTTGATCTGTTCGTTGAAAGCGGTCTCAATCGGCTTCGGTATCATGGCTACTCACCTTTCCACAGGCCGTGCAGGTTGCAGTACTCGCGCGCGTAAGCCTTCTCGGCCTTGACGCTGAAGACCGCCTCGGGCGCCATCCCCGGGCTGAGGAAGCTGCGATACACCCGGCCGTCCGCGACAAGCTCGATCCACTCGATGTAATGCTTCTCCTCCATCGGGTGCGCGATCGAGCCGACCTTCACCTTGAAGCCGTCCGCGGTCCGCTCGATCACGGGCACGTGCTTCTCCCTGGCGCCGTCCGAGGTGTTTTCGACAAGGAGCTTCATCGGCTTGCCGCAGCAGACCAGCTGGCCGGCCCCGCCATGCAGCACCTCGACGATGTTGCCGCAGACCTCGCACTTGTAGACTTCCATCCGCTTCGCCATTGTCAAACCTCCATATCGTTCTAGGCAATCAGCCGGGGGTCGGCCCCGGTCAGGCCGCACTCCGGAATGTAGCAGGTCACGTCCACGAACGGACACTTCTGCGAGCAGGACGGACACCGGTCCGGCGGCTGGGCCGCCTCCATCACATAGCTGCAGTTCGTGCACTTCCAGTACTGAGTGATGCCCGTGTCCTTCACGCCGGTCAGGTCCTTCGAGCGCAGCTTCGCTGCGGCGCCGGCGGGCGCGGCGCCGGCTGATTCATCGCCCGCGGCCAGCATCGGCTTGCCACAGCACACCAGCCGGCCGTTGCCGCGATGCACCACCGCGATCATCTGCCCGCACTCGCTGCACGAGTACACCTGTTGAGTTGCCGTCATTCCCAGTCTTTCCTTTCCGCCGTTGGCTGCCCGGTCTGAACCTGTCCCAGGGCTACAGCGCCTTCACCGCGGCCAGAACCGCTTCGTAATCCGGCTCGGTGCCGATTTCCTTGACAAGTTGAATGTAGCGAATGACCCCGGCGCGGTCAACCACGAAGACGCAGCGCGCCAGCAGGCGCAGGTCTCTGATGAGAACGCCCCAGCGCTCGCCGAACTCCGCAGTCCGGTGGTCGGACACCGTTACAACCCGGTCAACACCCGCCGCCCCGCACCAGCGCTTCTGGGCGAACGGCAGGTCCATTGACACGGTCAGCACAACCACGTCCGGGCTGAGCCTGGCCGCCTCGGCGTTGAACCGACGAGTCTCCACATCACACACCCCGGTATCGAGAGAAGGCACCGCCGACACGATCACCGGCCGGCCCCGGAAATCCGAAAGCTTCACAGGGTTGAGGTCGTTGCCGACCGCGGTGAAGTCCGGCGCGGCCTGACCGGGTTTGAGCTCCGGCCCGAGCAGGACCACCGGCTTGCCGCCCATTGTTACCAGACCAGTCCTCTCTTGCAAATTGGCTCCGTTCTGCAGCGCTCGCTGACTCGCTGCCGCCTCTGTTTCGCCCGCTACCAGTTCTCGCCCAGCAGTTCGAAATAGGCTTGGGGATGAACGCACGCCGGACAAGCGCTCGGTGCTTCCGGACCCTCGTGCAGGTAGCCGCAGTTCAGGCACCGCCACACCTTCTTGCCCTCGCGCTTGAAAACCCGGCCCGCCTCGATGTTGGCCGCGAAATCGTTGTAGCGCTTCTCGTGCTGCTTCTCCGCCACCGCCACGGCACGGAAAGCCTGAGCGATCTCCGGGAAACCCTCAGCTTCGGCGGTCTTGGCGAACTCGGGGTACATCGAGCCCCACTCGTGGTGCTCGCCCGCGGCCGCCGCCTTCAGGTTCTCCAGTGTGGTGCCGATCCGCCCGGCCGGAAACATTCCGAGCACCTGGGCCTCGCCTCCCTCGAGGAACTTGAAGAAACGCTTGGCGTGCTCCTTCTCCTGATTGGCTGTCTCTTCAAAAACCAGCGCTATCTGGACGTATCCGTCCTTGCGCGCCTGTGACGCGAAATAGGTGTAGCGGTTACGGGCCTGGGATTCGCCGGCGAAAGCCGTGATCAGGTTTTTCTCGGTCTGGGTGCCTTTCAGTGCCATTTTGCCTCCATACAGGTTAGTCATCGATGCTTACTGCTAGAACACGTCAACACTTAGACCGGTCGTCGCGCCGAGCCGATTCGGCTAACCGGCCAGCCGCGCCAGGTCCTCGAACAAAGCCTTTTCCTTTGAACTCAGTTTCTCGGGCAGAACAACCTCGACTCGCACGAGCAGATCGCCGCGCGTCTTGCCGCCCAGCTCGGGCAAACCCTGGCCCTTCATCCTCAGCTCGGTGCCGTTCTGGGTCAGGGGCGGTATCTTCAGCCTTGCTCGACCGGTCACAAGATTCACCGTCACCTCGCCGCCCAGAATCGCCGTGTACAGCGGAACCTGGACACGAGTGCGCAAGTCGCGGCCTGACCGCTCGAACCTGGGGTCCGGTTCAACATTGACCACGAGCCACAGGTCCCCGGCCTCGCCGCGCCGGCCGGTCCCGCCCTGACCCCGCACGCGCACCCGCGAACCGGTATCAACACCTGCCGGTACCTTGACCTCAATGACCTTGCCGTCTGCGCGTCGGAACCGGCGGACCGCGCCGGTCACGACTTCGGCCAGCGTCACGTGCACTTCCTGCTCGTAGTCCTGCCCGCGCGGCGGCCGGGCGTCCGCTGCATTCGCACCCTGACCGAAGATGAAAGTGAAGAAGTCAGAGAAAGGCGAGTCCTCGCCGAATGCCGCGCCCAGGTCCTCCTGCGTGAAGCGGCGCGCGCGACCCCTGCGCTGACCGGCCGCATACTGGGCCCAGTCGAAGTCACCCTGGCCCCCGGCCTGCTGATACCGCTGCCAGTCCCGGCCCAGCGCGTCGTACTTTCGGCGCTTCTCTGGGTCGCGCAGGACTTCGTAGGCTTCGTTTATCTCCTTGAAACGCCGCTCTGCCTCGGCCTTGTTCCCGGCGACGTCCGGATGAAACTCGCGCGCAAGCCTGCGGAAGGCCGCCTTGATTTCCTTCTCGTCGGCGTCGCGCTTGACACCAAGCACTTCATAGTAATCGCGGAATTCCACATTGACCTCTCATGCTGTCTTCACGTGGTTAGACAATCTGCCTCGCGGGCTGATGCACCACAAGCGACCCACCCCGCAGGGAATGGAGGCGGCGGGAATCGAACCCGCGTCCGGAGAGTTCGGAACCCAGGCTCTACACAGTTATCCGGTCTTTGAGTCTCGCTTCCGGGTTAGCCGGCCGAAAGGCGCCCGGTCGCCAGCCCCTGTGGGTTTCAGGCCAGGAATCCGAGGCGCGATGCCTGGCCCTTATCGCCCTTGTATGCCCCGGTTTCGCGCCGGGCGAACTCGCGAACCGAGGGGCTCATAACCTATTGGTTAAGCAGCCAGTGCGTAGCTGTTATTGGCAGCTGTAGTTCCTACGCCATTGATAACGGGGCGACATAGGGACCCCGCTGTGCACCCGGACCCCTCAGGCACCCCGTCGAAGCCGTTCGCCCCCGACAGACAGGCCCAAAGGACTGTGGGCAGGCAGACTCCAGATTGTATGACGATTCTAGGCCGCACCGGGAACAAAGTCAACTACCCGGCCAGCGACCTGCTCGGGATCAGGCGATATTGAGAATCAAGTCCGGGTTGATAACGCTTCGGAGTTCATTAGACTGACGTCTTATGGGCGCAGGAACTTACATCATACTGGTCCTTGTCATCGCGGTCATCGCGATACTGATACTGATGCTGCTGAATCAGTCGCGCCACCGCGGCCCGAGCGGCGACGCTCTCGAGCTGATGCAGCAGCAACTCGACGGCCTCCGCCGCGAGACCGCAGAATCGCTGGCCAGCACCAATCGCCTGCTCAGCCAGCAGACGACAGACATCAACTTCCAGCTCAACCAGCGGCTCGGCGCTATCGAACGCAACCTGACCGAAACAACCGGCCAGGTCGGCCAGCGGCTTGACTCGGCAGTCCGGGTAATCCGCGACGTGTCGGCCACGATGGGCGACCTGTCCCGCGCCTCTCAGCAGATTCTCGAGGTCGGCCGGAACATCTCCAGCCTGCAGGACATCCTGCGGGCACCCAAACTTCGCGGCATCGTCGGCGAGCTGTTTCTGGGTAACCTGCTCGAACAGGTCGTACCCCAGAACTACCAGATGCAGTACCGGTTCAAGACCGGCGAGATAGTGGACGCTGTCATCAAGCTGGGCAGCCGGATGGTGCCTGTGGACGCCAAGTTCCCCCTGGAGAACTTCCAGCGACTGCTCACCCTGACCGACGAGGCCGAACGCAAGACACAGCGCCGCAAGTTTCTGGCCGATGTCAGGAAGCACATAGACGCTATCGCGAAAAAGTACATCCTGCCAGACGAGGGGACCTTCGACTTCGCAATGATGTACATCCCGGCCGAGAACGTCTACTACGAGATGGTCATCCGCGAGGAGACCGAAGAGAGCCTCAATTCGTACGCTATCGCGCGCCGCGTGATACCGGTCTCCCCCGGCTCGCTGTACGCCTATCTTCAGGCAATCGTCTTCGGGCTGCGCGGAATGCAGGTCGAGCGCCGGGCAGTTGAGATACTCGAACATCTGGGCCGACTCGAGTCCGACCTTGGCCGGTTCCGCGAAGACTTCGACCAGCTCGGCACGCACCTGGGCCACGCCCGCAACAAGTATGACGACGCGTCCAAGCGGCTCACACGGCTGGAAGACAAGCTCGCTCTGGCACCGGAGGCTGAAAGCACCGGCGTCCTGCCCGACAGCCGGCCGGACCGGACATAGGCGGTCGAGCGCGGCGCTGGCCGCGCAACATTGACATTCACCGAGGTTTGGCTACAGTAAGCCACTCAAAAAGGAGCATCGTTTTGGTAAAGATTCGACTAAGGCGCATGGGACTGCGGCATCGCCCGACATATCGCATCGTCGTCATCGACTCGCGCAAGGCGCGCGACGGCAAGTACATCGAAGCCATCGGCAACTACAACCCGCGCAGCAAGGACCTGTGGGTCAACCTGGAACGCGCCGACTACTGGCTCGGCGTGGGCGCCAAGCCTTCGGACACGGTTCTCAGCCTGATCCGGCGCCGCCGCAAGGAAGGCCCGGCTCCCGCCGCGATCACCGAGCCGGCCACCGAGTCCATCGCTGCCGAACCGGCACTGCAGGCGGCCGAGTCCGCGATCGAGCCCGCTCCTGCAACCGAACCCGAGACGACGCCAGCCGACACGGCCGGCAACTCCGAAACTACTGCTGCTTAAGGAGAACCGGAGATGAAAGAGCTCATCGAATACATCGCAAAGGCGCTGGTCGACCATCCCGAGAAGGTCGTCGTGCACGAAATCGCCGGCGAGAAGACACTGATCTACGAACTGCGCGTCGGTCAAGGTGACCTGGGCAAGGTCATCGGCAAGGAAGGTCGTACAGCCAAGGCCATCCGGATGATCATCGCAGCCGCGGCGATGAAGGTCGGCAAGCGCGCGCAGCTCGAAATCCTCGAGTAACACTGGCTCGCCGTCAACCGCCCGCATGCTGGTCCACGTGGTGTCGCTGTTCCCGGAGTACTTCGCCGGGCCGCTTGATTGCGGCCCGACCCGGGTCGTGCGCCAGTCGGGCGAGCTTGCGGTAGCGTTCGTCAATCCCCGGGACTTCACAACCGACGCCCACCGCATCGTCGACGACTATCCATTCGGCGGCGGCGCGGGTATGGTGCTCAAGCCCGAGCCGCTCGCCCGTGCCATAGACAGCGTTCGCCGGGACAACACGCGCGTCGTACTCCTGACCCCGCGCGGCCGGCAGTTCACCCAGTCAGTCGCGATCCAGTACGCCGGGCTCCAGCATCTCGTGCTCGTCTGCGGACGCTACAAGGGCGTGGACGAACGCGTGGCGTCGCGCTGCGACGACGATCTCTCGCTGGGAGATTACGTGCTCGCCGGCGGCGAGGCGGCCGCGGTCGCGGTCATCGAAGCCGTGGCCCGACTCCTGCCCGGCGCGGTCGAACACGAGGAGTCGGTCGCAACCGACTCATTTTCCGCATCGGCGCTGCTCGACGCGCCCTGGTACACCCGGCCCCGCGAGTTCGAGGGCCAGACAGTCCCCGAAATCCTGCTTGAAGGCGACCACGCCCGAGTGGCCCGCTGGCGCCGCGAGCAGTCACTCAAGATTACCGCCCGGCGCCGCCCCGAGCTCCTGCGCGATTCGGTGCTGACCGAAACCGAACGGGAGCTGCTCTGCGCCGAGTTCCAGAAGGAGACAGCCAATGGCCAAGAAGACCAGCACCGATAAGAAACCGACGCTCGCCCGGCGCCAGGCCGCGGAACTGCCCGAGATCCGCACCGGCGATATCGTCAACGTTCACGTCCGCATAGTCGAAGGCGACAAGGAACGCATCCAGCAGTTCGAAGGCACCGTCATCGGCATCCGCGGCGCCGGACCGAACAAGAGCTTCACCGTCCGCAAGATCAGCCGCGGCTACGGCATCGAGCGCATCTTCCCGTATCTGACCCCGGCCATCGCAAAGGTCGAGGTCAAGCGTCACTCCCGCGTGCGCCGCTCCAAGCTCTACTACCTCCGGCACAAGACCGGCCGCGACGCGATGCTCAAAGAGCGCAAAGTTGAGGGCAAGCCTCGACCGAAAGCTGTGGCGGAGTAGCCGACTCGTCTGCGGCCTTGACGAAGTGGGCAGGGGCGCGCTTGCCGGGCCGGTCGTTGCCGGCGCCGTGGTCCTGCCGCCGGGTTGCGACGTCCCCGGCGCCGACGACTCCAAGAAACTGACCCCGACGCGGCGCGAGCGGCGCGCCCGGCCGAAACCCCCCCC
>CBFGIY010000073.1:0-11109 GCA_965648935.1 Caldifarciminota bacterium | reverse complement strand
TGGCCATGAGCGGATGCACCGCGACATGGCTCGTGACCTGCAGGCTCACCCGGCCACGACGGTTGCCGATGAGGCGCAGCGGCTGGAGCGGTGGCGGCAGGTGTACAACCACGAGCGGCCCCACGAGGCGCTAGGGATGAAGGCGCCGGGCGAGCTATATCTGAGTTCTCCCCGGCGGATGGGCATGGTGCGGCCCTACGTCTATCCGTCAAGCTACGAGACTCGGCGGGTACAGGAAGACGGGTGTATCCTGGTGCATAGCCGGTATGTGCGCGTCAGCAGCGCCCTGATCGGCCAGGAAGTGGGGCTGGAGGAGTTGAGCGAATCCAGTTGGCGGGTGTGGTTCTGCGACCTGCCCATCAGTGAGTTAGCGCTGACCGGGCATGGCATCCAGCACCGTCGAGTGACCGCCAACTGTAACCCATGTCCTGATAATAAGGTGTTACCCATGTCCTGATCTGGACACCGCAGGGGGGACGAGAGGGGGGTATTCGCCAGAATTCGCGCAACTCGTTGCCGGAGCAGGGCGTGGGCATGTTTCGGGGCGTACTGCCGGTTTAGCCCCGCGGGATAATCGAGCCATCGTGATGTGCCGATTGAGCCGCTGCCAACCGTGGACTCAGGGGTTCATCACCGGTAGAATTGTTGCCGTAACAGGAGGTCATTTGAGCCGAAGACAGACCGTAACGCTTGTGCTGGCCGGGCTGGCGCTGATGGTGTTCGTGCGCGCGACCTGCGGGCCGCGCGGGGCCGCGAAGGTGACCGCGGTGGAGAAAGTGCGGTTCGTCGACCGCGTGTTCTACCACAACGCCGGAATCACGTCCGACGGAAAGCACTACTACACCATCAACGGCGGGAACGAGGACTACTGCCAGGTGAACAAGTACACCCGAACCGGGAAGCTGGTGGAGAGCTACAATCCCGCGCTCGACGGCCGGGCGATTTTCTACAACCCGGTCGCGGGCGAGTTCTACGTCAAGGGGTTCGGTACTTCGCTGTACGAGGTGGACCTGGAGGGCGAGGACTACTACGAGGCGCTCGAGTACGTGTTTGACGAGGACCAGTCGTCGCCGGGTTTCTCGCCGGACGGCGAGCGCATCTACGAGTTCAGCGAGGGCACGGTGACGGTGTACGACTACGATGGCGACGAGCTGGACGAGTTTGACGTCGAGCGGTACCACGACGAGGGGCTGTACCAGTACGCGATGGCGGCGTCGAACACGCACTGCTTCATCTGGCAGAGCGCCGACGAGGTGGGCGTGTACACGCGGGGCGGCGACTACGTGACGAGCGTGAAGCTGCCGTTCGAGGGCTACGCGATGTCGCTGTCGTGGTGCGACGGGATGCTGTGGGTGGCGCGCGATGCCGACGGTTCGACCGACGGCGCCGAGGGCCGCTGGCACGGCTTCGTACTGAAGGGGCTGGACTAGAGCCGGCGGAGCTGGGGCCGCACCAGCGACACCAGCCCGATACTCAACAGGACTGCGCACCCGCCGAGAAAGGTCGCGGCGGGTGCGCCCGCTTTCTGGGCGACCGCGCCGCCGATGAAGCTGCCGATGGGGAACATCCCGTTGAAGGCGAGGGTGTAGATGCTCATCACGCGGCCGCGGGCCTCGTCCGGGGCAAGGGTCTGGATGAGGGTGTTGGAGAGCGAGGCGATTGAGGTCTGGCAGAAGCCGATGAGCACGAGCAGGACCAGGGCGAGCGGGAAGAGCCGGACGAACGAGAAGCCGACCTGCAGCAGCGCGAGCGCAACCGTGCCCCAGGTGAGGACGAGGCCGGAGCGCGCGGTGCGGCTGAAGGTAGCGAGCGTGAGACCGCCGAGCACCGCGCCGACCCCGATGGCGGTCATCATCAGGCCGTAGCCGCCCGGGCCGGCGCGCAGCACGTCGCGGGCGAAAACCGGCATCAGCGGGAGGTAGAGGATGCCGACCGAGGAGAAGACCGCGACCATCACGATGAGCGTGAGGATGTCGGCATGGCCGCGCACCACGGCGAGTCCCGAGGTCATGCGGCGCCAGACCGATTCGGCGGCGGCCGGCCGGGGCCGCGGTTCGAGTCGGATGAAGGCGAGGGCGACGATGATGGCGAGGAAGCTCGCGCTGTTGATGCCGAAACAGCCGCCCGGGCCGATGATGCCGAGAAGGACGCCGGCGATTGACGGGCCGATGATGCGCGCCGCGTTGAACATCGTGGAGTTGAGCGCGATGGCGTTGAGCACGTCGCGCCGGCCGACAAGCTCGGGCACGAGCGACTGGACGACCGGCGAGTTGAGCGACACGACCAGCCCGCTGAGCGCGGCGATGACGAGGATGTGAACGATGGTGACCGCGCCGGTCCAGGTGAGCACGGCCAGGACAAGCGCGAGCAGGGCGAGGACTGACTGGGTGACCATCATCAGGTTGCGCTTGTTGAAGTGGTCGGCAAGCACGCCCGCGGGCAGAGACACGAACCACGCCGGAAGCCAGGCGACCGTCGAGTTGAGCCCGACAAAGAAGGCGGAATTGGTGAGCTGGAGCACGAGCCAGCCCGAGGCGATGTTCTGCATCCAGGTGCCGATGAGCGAGACGAGAGCGCCGAACCAGTATATGCGATAGTTGCGGTGACGGAACGCGGCGAAGGTATCGCGCCGCGTCGGCAATGAGTCCGTTGGGGCAGATGTGCTTTGCAGGCTGCCATTCTAGCAGAGAAAACCCAGGTGTAAACGGCCGCCCGGGCCGGTCACTGCTCTGAATCCCCACCGAGTTGACTGACTCCTGACAGTGACCGGCGGCCCGCACCCGGCCGACTGAGCCGCGCAGTGAGCAGATATCGTAAGAGGCGCAAGCCCCAGTTTTTTCAGAGGCTTGCGCCGTCGCGGCCCGGCCGGCGCGGCCGAGCGCGCGGGTTGTGTGCGTGTAAGGATATTTCAGTCATATACTTACAGAATAGCGGGGTGGTGAGCGATAAGCCCTTGACAGCGAAAGATGTTAGGCTAGACTGCCGGAGTGGTTCAAAGTGGTAAAAAGTGGTAGACTACACTGACTTCAACTTCATCGGTACTTTTGAGCACGCCGTGGATGCGAAGGGGCGTCTCGCGGTGCCGACGCAGTTCCGGCGCAAGCTGCAGCCCGTACTCGAGCGTGGGCTGGTGCTGGCGCGCGGGCCGAACCAGTGTATCGAGCTCTACGCGCGCGATGCCTGGGTCGCGCACGTGCAGGAGATTTTCGGCGGGATGTCGCTCTATGACCCGCAGGCCCGGCGACTGCGGCGCGCCAAGCTCGCCAATGCCTGGGATGTGGAGATTGACGAGCAGGGCCGGGTACTGATTCCGCAGGCGCTGCGCGAGATGTCGGGCATCAAGAGCGCCGCAGTGGTGACCGGTGTCGGTTCGTTCATCGAGATATGGGACCCGGCCCGGCACCGCGAGTACTCGGGCAAGGCTTCCGAGAACTACGACAACGACCTCGTGGAACTGGACAGGCTGAAGGTGCAGAGGGGAGGGCGGCCCGGCAGCGCGCCGGGGGCGGAGGCAGATGTATCACCAGCCGGTGATGGTCGATGAGGTACTTGAGTTTCTTCGGCCCGGCAGCGGGACGATTGTTGACGGTACGGTCGGCGGCGGGGGCCACGCCCGGGCGCTGCTCGAGCGCGGCGGTCCTGCCTTCAGGCTCTTAGGAATTGACGCCGACGGCGAGGCGATCGCCGCGGCGCGCAGGCAACTTGAGGATTTTGACAACGTGGAACTGGTGCAGTCCGACTATGTCGATATGGCGGCGCTCGCGCGCCGGCTCGGGTTCGAGCCGGTGACCGGCGTGCTCTTGGACCTGGGCGTGTCGCTGCACCAGCTCACGACCGCCGCGCGCGGTTTCGGGCACGATGTTGAAGGACCGCTGGATATGAGATTCGACCAGGGCTCGGGCCGGACCGCGGCCGAGCTGTTGCGCTCGACCCCGGAGCGCGAACTCCGCGACCTGCTGCGTTCCTACGGCGAGGAGCCGATGAGCGGGCGGGTCGCGCGGGTCGTGCACGAGGCGCGGGCCGGACTGCGCACGACCGCCGATCTGGCGCGGGCCGTGGGCCGGGCAGTGCCGGCGCGGTTCCGGCGCAAGGCGCTGGCCCGCGTGTTCCAGGCCGTGCGCATCGCGGTGAACCGGGAGCTGGACCGGGTGGCGGCGGGCCTGGCCGCGGCGCTCGGTCTGCTTGCGCCGGGCGGGCGGCTTGTCGTCATATCCTATCATTCACTTGAGGACCGGCTGGCCAAGACGGCTTTCCGCCTGGCCGCGGCCGAGGGCCGCGTCGTGGTGCTGACGCCCAAGCCGGTGCGGCCGACCGAGTCGGAAGTGGCCGCGAATCCGCGCGCGCGGAGCGCGCGGCTGAGAGCAATCGAGGTCAGCAGATGAAGTGCGCGGGAGCCATAGCGCTCGTTGTTGTCCTGTGCGGGGTGGGCGTGCTCTACATCCAGCAGCACACCTGCAGCCTCAGGCTGGCGCAGCGCATCGAGCGACTGGAGCGCGAGCGGGAGCTGCTCGGTCAGCAGCTGGACAGCATCGAGGTTGACATCGTCCGGCTTTCGAGCTACACGCGGCTGGAGTCGCTGTGGGTTGCGCAGGGGCGCCGGCCGAAGCCGGCCGGGCCGGAGGAGCCGGCCGGCGCGGTAGCCGCGCGCGCCCAGATAGGGAGCGGCATCTGAGCTCAGAGGGCGGGCGCTACCGCGCGGTCGTCATCGGCCTGCTCGGGGTATGGATCGCGCTGGTGTTCGTGGTCGGTTACCACCAGCTTGTGCGGGCGCGCTACCACAAGCGGCAGGCCGAACTGCAGCACGGCGTGCGGGTCGAGCTGCTCGCGCCGCGCGGCCGGATGTACGACGGCCGGGGCCGGCCCCTGACCCTCAACCGCTCGATATGCTCGATTCGCATCCTGCCCCAGTACGCCACCAGCAAGGACACGCTGGCCGCGATCCTCGCCGGTTTCGGGCTGGCCGACCGCCGCGCGGTGCGGGCCGAGCTGTACCGCCGCACGCGCCACTTCTGGTTCCGGCGCAATGTCGACGCGCAGCTGGCCGACTCTCTGCGGGCGGTGCTCATCCGGCGCAAGTACAGCAACTGCACCTTGGTCGACGATGATCAGTTGCGGGTCTACCCGCACCACGAGGTCTGCGCCGCGATCACGGGTTTCGTCGGTGAGGAGCGCGGCCTCGCCGGGCTGGAATGCGAGTTCGATTCGATTCTGCGCGGGCGGCCAGGCTGGAAGCTGCTGCAGAAGGATGCACTCGGGTACAAGCACGCGTACCCGACCTACCCGGCGGTCGAGCCGGTGCCGGGCGCCGACCTGCACCTGACAATTGACCTCGATGCGCAGGCGATATGCTACGACGCCATCGCGGCACGCGTGCGCGCGACCGACGCGCTCAAGGGTTCGGTGGTCGTGCTCGAGGCCGGAACCGGCCGGGTTCTGGCGCTGGCCGACTATCCGTCGTACGACCCGCAGCAGCCGCTGGGCAGCGCGCGCGAACGGCACAAGTGCACGGCGGTGAGCGACGTCTTCGAACCCGGCTCGGTGTTCAAGATAGTGACCGCCGCGACCGCGCTGGAGAGCCCGAACGCCGCGCGGCTGACCACCCAGCAGTACGACGTGTCAAGGGGTTTCATTCAGATCGGCAAGTACAAGATCGCCGACCCGTACAAACACGGCGTGCTCGATTTCGACGGGCTTGTGGTGTATTCGTCCAACCCGGGCTGCGCGCTGCTCTCGATGCAGCTTGACCCGGAGCGGTTCTACGAGACCGCGCGCGGGCTGGGTTTCGGCAGCGCAGTCGGCATCGGGCTGCCGGACGAGCGCGCGGGCAGTCTTGACCGGCCGGACCGGCTGAACACGCTGCGGCTGGCCAACATCTCGTTCGGACAGGGAATGACCGCGACGCTGGTCCAGCTTGCCGCGGCATACCTGTGCGTGGCCAACGACGGCGCGTACCTGCGGCCGTATCTCATCGATTCGGTGTGCCAGGCCGGCCGGACACTGCGGCGTTACTCCCCGGCACGGCTGCGTCAGGCGCTGCGGCCCGAGACCGCGCGCCGGCTACAGGGCATACTCGCCCGGGTCATCACCGAGGGCACGGGCGCCTCGGCCGCGGTGCCGGGCGTCGCGGCCGCGGGCAAGACCGGCACGGCCGAGAAGACCGAGCCGGGCGGCGGCTACTCCAAGACGCGCTCGCGGATGCTGTTCATCGGGTTCCTGCCGGTGGAGTCGCCGCGCTATGTCATCGCGGTGATGATTGACGAGCCGCGTTCAGGCCAGCGTTTCGCGAGCACTGTCGCCGGCCCGGTGTTTTCACAGATCGGCGAGAAGCTGCTGCGGCTCGAACGGATGCGGCAGGTGCCGGAGCTGGCGCAGATGGTCGAGGGAAGGTGCGCGAAGGCCGACGGGGCGAGGTCGGCGCCGACGGGCCGGAAGGCGAAGGGCAGGAACGCGGAAGGGCAGATGGTGGAGGCGGATGGGCACGGGTCACGGGCCAGAGGCAAAGAGGCAAAGGTCGCGGCCGAAGAAGGACCGAAGCTGTCGGCCGTGAGCCGCAGACAGGCGGCGGGGTTGCGATGAAGCGGTTGAACGAGCTGGTCAAGGGCGTGCCCTGCGCGATTGAGGGCAACAGCACGGTCGAGGTCAAGGGCATAGCGTTCAACTCGACCGCGGTCGGCCCGGGCTTCCTGTTCGTGGCGATCGAGGGCCTTGCTGCGGACGGCCGGCAGTACATCGACGACGCGGTGAACCGCGGGGCGACGGTGATCGCGACGAGCGACCCGGCGCGCGTGCGCAAGAACTGGGTGACCGCGGTGCAGACCCGGACCCCGCGCCGTTTCCTGGCCCAGGTCGCCAACCGGTTCTACGACTTTCCCGCCCGCAAGCTCACACTGGTCGGTGTGACGGGCACCAATGGCAAGACAACGACGACCTACCTGCTGCGCGCGATGGCGCGGCAGGCGGGCATCGAGCCCGGGTTCATTGGCACCATCGAGTACTGGGACGGCGTCCAGAAGCACAGAGCCGGACAGACCACGCCTGAGAGCCTCGAATTCACCCGACTGCTGGCGCAGATGGTTGAGGCGAAGGTGCCGCTGTGCATCGCCGAGGTATCCTCGCACTCACTCGAACTCGACCGCGTCTTTGACCTTGACTTCCGGGTCGCGGTTTTCACCAACCTGACCCAGGACCATCTTGATTTCCATCGGACAATGGACAACTACCGGGCGGCCAAGATGCGGCTGTTCACCGGCCTGATGCCGAGCGCGCACGCGGTGACCAATCTCGACGACGCGATGGGCCGGGCGATACCGCACGAGACCAAGGCCCGGGTGATAACTTACGGCACGCGGCCCGACCTCGAGGACGTGCCCGACGTGCACGGCAGGGTGCTCAGGGTGAGCGAACAGGGTCTTGAATGCGAGGTGACTGCGGACGGCACGGCTCGGCCGGTCCGGCTCAGGCTGATCGGTCGTCACAATCTCGGCAACCTGCTGGCGGCGTACGCCGCGGGCCGGGCCCTGGGCTGGGAACACGAGGCGATCATCGGCGGGGCCGCCGCGCTTGAGGCGGTGCCGGGCCGGCTCCAGCCGGTACCGAACGGGCTCGGGTTCGGCGTGTTTGTCGATTATGCCCACACGCCCGATGCGCTCAAGCGGGTGCTCGACACGGTGCGCGAGTTCACGGCCGGGCGCGTCATCACCGTCTTCGGCTGCGGCGGCGACCGGGACCGGTCCAAGAGGCCGCTGATGGGAGCGGCGGTCGCCGGGCTGGCCGACGTCGCAGTCGTGACCTCGGACAACCCGCGGTCCGAGTCACCCAATGCCATAATCGAAGAAATCGTCAAGGGTATGCAGGCGGGCGGGGCCGAGCGAGTGATCGAGCCGGACCGGCGCGAGGCGATTCGCCTGGCACTGGGCGCGGCCCGGCCCGGCGACACGGTGGTCATCGCAGGCAAGGGTCACGAGGACTATCAGATAGTGGGCAAGCAGCGGCTGTGGTTCGATGACGCAGCGGTGGCGGCCAAGCTCCTCGAGGAGATGGGTTAGTGCTCTACGAGCTGCTGTTGCCGTTGCGGGAGACCTTCGGCGGATTCAACCTGCTGCGCTACATCACCTTCCGCGCCGCGGCCGCGGGCGCGACCAGCATAATCCTGACGCTGCTGCTGGGCCCGCTGCTCATCCGCTGGGTGCGGCGGCTGGGAATCGGCCAGAACGTGCGCGAGGAAGTGCCCGAACGCCACCAGCAGAAGGCCGGCACGCCGACGATGGGCGGTGTGCTGATACTGGCGTCGGCGCTGAGCGCCACGCTGGTCTTTGCCGACCTGGAAAACCGGACGATACTGCTCGGCCTGCTGACGCTGGTCTGGCTCGGCCTGCTCGGGCTCTGGGACGATTACGTCAAGGTGCGCCGGGGCCGGGCGCGGGGCGTGAACAAAACGACCAAACTCGTGGTGCAGTTCGCGCTGGCGCTGTTCATCGGCGCGGTGCTGTACTTCCTGCCGGTCGACCCGGCCAACCGGTCGCGCGCGAACGTGCTGCTGCTGAAGAACGTCGTCATCGAGCTGGACCGGTTCTACATTCCGTTCGTGATGCTTGTCGTCGTCGGCTCGTCAAACGCGGTCAACTTTGCCGACGGGCTGGATGGCCTGGCCGCCGGGCTGATGACCGTCGCGCTGGGCAGCTACGCAGTCTTGTGCTACGCGGCCGGCAATTTCCGGCTCGCGAGCTACCTGAACATCATCTTCTGCCCGACCGTGGGCGAGTTCACCGTGCTGTGCCTTGCGGTGACCGGGGCATGCCTCGGCTTCCTTTGGTTCAACGCTCACCCGGCCCAGGTCTTCATGGGCGACACCGGTTCCCTGCCTCTGGGCGGGGTGCTCGGGCTGGCCGCGGTGCTGTGCAAGCACGAGGTGCTGCTGCCCCTGGTCGGCGGGGTCTTCGCGCTGGAGATGGTTTCGGTTGTCCTGCAGATCGGCTGGTTTCGCGCCACCAAGGGCAAGCGGCTTTTCCGGATGGCGCCGCTGCACCACCATTTCGAGCTAGGCGGCTGGGCCGAGACCCAGATTGTCACGCGGTTCATGGTTCTCGCGGTGCTTTTTTCCATGGCGGCGCTGGCAACGCTGAAGATAAGATGAGCGAGCCGGTAGCGCCGCGGGTCGGGGAACTGGCCGGGATGAAGTTTCTCGTATTCGGCCTGGCACGGGCAGGCACGGCGCTGGCACGCTATCTCCTCGGACAGGGCGCGCGGGTGTGGGCATACGACGAGAATCGCGCGGCGCTGAAGACCGCCGCGGCCCGGCGCCTGCGCCGCGCCGGGATGCGAATCGCGGCCGGGCCGGGCTGCGCCGATTTCGACTGGGCCGTGGTCAGCCCGGGCATACCGGAGACCAGTCCGACGCTGAGCGCGCTGCGCCGGCGCGGCACTCCCATTGCAGACGAACTGGACCTTGCCGCCCAGCTCCTTGACGCGGACCTCGTGGCCGTGACCGGCACCAATGGCAAGTCCACGACCACAACGCTGATTGCCCGGATGCTCGAGGCGGCGGGCAACACCGTGTTCTGCGGCGGCAACCTGGCGCCGGGCCGGCCGCTTTCCGCGGCGCTGGGCCGGCCGCGCCGCGACTGGTACGTGGCTGAAGCATCGAGCTTCCAGTTGGAGCGGGCGCGCTGGCTCAAGCCGCGCGTCGGGGTTGTGCTCAACGTTACGCCCGACCACCTGAACCGGCACGGCTCGCTCGAACGGTATGCCGACTGCAAGTTCCGGATGCTCGACCGTCAGGACCCGGGCGACACGGCAGTGCTGAACCGTGACGACGCCGTGGTCCGTCGCGCCGCACGGCGGGGCGACGGACGCAAGCTGTGGTTCTCGCTGGAGCAGCGGGTTGATGGCGCCTGGCTCAACGGGGATACGCTGATGTTCGGTGAAGACCCGATGGCCAAGCGCCGCGACCTGCAACTGCCCGGGCAGCACAATGTCTCCAATGCGCTGGCCGCAGTCGCGGCCGCGGCATCGCTCGGCGTGGGCAGGGCGGCTGTCCGCAACGCATTGCGCGAGTTCAAGGGGCTCGAGCACCGGCTTGAGCCGGTGCGGCGGCTGCGCGGTGTCAGCTACATCAACAACTCGATGTGCACCAACCCGGCGGCCGGGGCAAGCTCGCTGGAGGCATTTGCGGGGCGGGTCATACTCATCGCCGGCGGCCGGGGTAAGGGTCTTCCGGTTGAGCCGTTCATCGAAGCGATGAAGCGCAAGGCGCGCTGGGTCGTACTGACCGGCGAGAACAGCCGTGACCTGGCCGAGCGACTGGACCAGGTCGGGTTCGGCGAATACGAGGTTGTCGCGCGACTGGCCGATGCGGTCAGGGCGGCCGCGGCTCGGGCGAGGTCGGGCGACACAGTGCTCTTTGCGCCGGGCTTCGCCTCGTTCGACCAGTTCAGCGACTTCCAGGTCCGGGGCCGAGCGTTCAAGCGGGAGGTGGCGAATCTACGCTGACAGCATCGGCGGACTGCGCCGCGAGCATCCGACCAGCCCGGCCGACCGCGTCGTGCTGACGATAGTGGTTTCGCTTGCCGTGGTCGGCGTGGTCGTTGTATTCGCCGCGACCCACCATCGCACCGCGTCATACCTGTTCTCGCACGCGGCCAAGGTGCTGTTCGGGCTCATCGCGCTGTTCGTCGGGATGCAGCTCAATCACAACGTACTCGGGCGGCGGTGCCGGTGGTGGTTTCTGGCCGCCACGCTGGCGCTGATGGTCGTCACCCTCGCGCTCGGGCTCGCGGCCGGCGACGCGCGGCGCTGGATAAGGGTGAAAGTCATCGGCACGATACAGCCGGCCGAGTTCGCCAAGTTCGTGCTGCTGATCTGGCTGGCCGCCTACTTCGCGGGCCTGCGCGAGACAGGCAAGGCCTGGGGCTGGCGCAACTCCGTGCTCAAACCGGGCCTGGTTGCGCTGGGCGTCATCGGCCTGACCCTGGCCCAACCAGCGATCGGGACGGCCGCGATAATGGCGATGTCGACATTCGGCCTGTTTTTCCTCGCCGGGGTCAGGCGAATCTACCTCGGCCAGATCGCGCTGGCCGGGACTCTGGCGATCGTGCTGACCATCCTGTTCGT
>CBFGIY010000072.1:0-11935 GCA_965648935.1 Caldifarciminota bacterium | reverse complement strand
GGTGAAACTGGCCGCCGTGCCGGTGGTGCAGGATGAGTTTCTGCCGCCCCTGACTGAAGACCCGCAGGCGGTTCCAGCCGAGGCCAAGCTCGAGCTGGCGCGCCACTACAACGCGATTGCCCTTGACCACCCGAAGGTGGCGACGACCGAGACCGGCTACTACGACATCTGTCGGGACAAATACTTCGTATCGACCGAAGGAACCCGGCTGCATGAAAGACTCGTGACGGTACGGCTGGCCGGGTTGATTGTTGCCAAGGAAGGCAGTCTGACTCAGCGGGTCCGGTTCGGTTTTGGCGGTTCAGACGGTCTGGGGCGATTGCACGGCCGTGAGGCTGAGCTGGCCGAGCGGGTGAGGATCGCGGTGGACCTGCTCGGTGCCGAGCCGGTGAAGGCCGGGGAATACCGGGTCGTGCTTGACCAGTCGCTGGCCGGCGTGTTCACGCACGAGGCGTTCGGCCACTTCTCTGAGGCGGACATCATCGAGGACATGCCGACGATGAGGGCAAGGATGCAGGTCGGCGCGAAGCTGGGCAGCGGGCTGCTTTCAATAACCGATGACCCGACGCGTCCGGACCAGCTCGGGTTCTACCGGTACGACGACGAGGGAGTGGCGGCACGGCCGGTCGCGCTGATGAAGAACGGCGTGCTCGCCGGGCGGCTGCATTCGCGTCGAACCGCGGCCGAAATGGGCGAGCCGGTTACCGGCCACTGCGTTGCCGAAGACCACCGTTATGCACCGATCGTCAGGATGGGATGCATCTTCATCGAGCCGCGCGACAAGACAAAGGATGAGCTGCTGGCACTGCTTGGCGATGGACTGTATCTGTGCAATCACATGGGCGGCCAGACTACGGGCGAGAACTTCACTTTCGGGGCCCAGTTCGGGTTCGAGGTGAAGAACGGCAAGCCGGGCCGGATGCTGCGCGACATCAACATCTCGGGTAACCTTTACGAAACTCTGATGAACATATCGGCGGTAGGTAACGACATGACGCTGCGCGAAATCGGCGGTTGCGGCAAGGGTCAGACCAACTACCGTTCCTGTAATGGCGCGCCGCATGTGCTGGTTGAGAGTCTGGTAGTGGGGGGTAGATAATGGAACGATTGCTGGAAGCCGCGCTGAAAAAGGCCGAGGCAGCGACCGTGTACGGCGTCGTCTGTCAAACGACGGACCGGGTCGAGTTTGAGAACGGGCAGTTGAAGACAATCGAAAGCGGCATGTACTCGGGTACGGCCCTGACCGTTGTCAGAAACGGCCGTCAGGGATTTGCCTATACCAGCAACCTGATTGACCGTGACGGGCTGGTGCAGGATGCGCTGGCGGCTCTGGCCGGCGGAGTCGAGGCGGCCGGGCCGCTGCCGGAGCCGGTCAGTCTGCCGGTGCTCGATACCGAAGCGGCCCAGTCCGGGGGCAACGCTCTGCTGGTTGAAGAGTCGCGCCGGATTGCCGATTTTCTGTCGAGCCGGGTCAAGGGTCAGGTGAATCTTACAACCGGCCGGGACACCAGCGAGGTTCGGTTACTGACATCGAGCGGGGTTGACTGTCGCGCCCGGTTCACCGCCTGTTTTGCCTTTGCCAGCGTGCTTTATCCGGGCAGCTACGCCGGAATCAGACGGTCGATTACGGCCAAAGCATTTGTGCCTTTTCCCGAGCCCGAACTGCAGTTCATTGTTGACACCTACAACTCGGCACAGAAGCCGGTGCGACCAGTCACCGGCCGGACGCGGGTGTTGTTTCTGCCCGACGCAGTTTATGCACTGGTCTGGCGTCTTGCCGCCGCCAGCAATGCCGAGTATCTGTATCAGCGGGTGTCGCCGTTGTGCGACCGGGCGGGCGAACAACTGCTGAGCGAGAAGCTGACGCTGGTTGACCAGCCGCTGAATGATCGGTTGCCGGGTGCGCGGGCATTTGACGACGAAGGTACACCCTGCCGTGACCTGGTGTTGTTCGAGAAGGGCGTGTTCCGCAGCTTCTACAACGACCGGTTCTATGCCTACAAGACCCAAACCGAACCTACCGGTCACGGCCATCGAGGAACGGTGATGGCGCGGCCGGTGCCGAAACTGGAACACCTGACAATCGCTCCCGGCGATAAGCCACTGGCCGAACTGCTTAGGCTGATGGGCACGGGGGTGGTCGTGGCCGGTGTGCTCGGTGCGCATTCAGGTAACATACTCAACGGTGATTACTCGGTTGGGCTCGCTCCGGGGCTGTGGGTTGAGGACGGTCGTATTGTCGGCGTGGTCAAGGACGCGATGGTCGCGGGCAACGTGTACGAGGATCTGAAGAACGTGATCGCGGTCGGCGACACGGTACAGGACGCGCCGATGGGCCGGTTCCCGGCCCTGCTTCTGGACAACGTCAGCTTCACGACCCGGGCGTAGAGGAGAGGTGATGAGAAGGACGCTGGTTGCCGCAGCGGTACTGCTCGTGTTCGGGGCCGCCTGCGACGAGCCGCTGCATCTCATTCCGCGCGAGCAGGCGATACCCGCGGGCGCTGTGAAGATGACGCCCGAATCCGACACCTGGCCGCCGATACTGCACTCGGCCGAGTGGGAGGCGCCGATACCGATGCCCGGACCGGTGAACACGGCCGGGGCTGAGGACTCGCCTTTCATCACGCCGGACGGCCGGTGGTTCTTCTTCTTTTTCACGCCCGATGTCAGAGTGCCGGCCGAGGGCCAGCTCGGCGACGGCGCGACCGGCATCTACTGGTGCAGGCGCAGCGGGTCGACCTGGACCGAGCCGGAGCGTGTGGTGCTCAACGACCGGCCGTCGCTGGATGGCTGTGAGTTCGTGCAGGGCGACACGATGTGGTTTTGCTCGATCCGCTCCAACGGCACCGTGCGCGAGGGGCCGCAGTTCTTCACGGCGACCCTGCGCAACGGCGTCTGGAGCAACTGGCGCAATGCCGGGGTCCAGCTCAACAACGATTACCGCGTGGGCGAACTGCACATCACCGCAGACGGCCGGACGATGTACTGCGCGCGCGACGCCGACGCGGGCGGCGAGGGCGGGTATGACCTCTGGCGGCTGGAACGCAACGCAACCGGGTGGGACGCGCCGGTCCATCTCGGCGGCGGCATCAACGGGCCGTCCAATGACGGCTGGCCATTTGTCACTCCGGACGGCGCGGAGCTCTGGTTCACGGCCGATGGGGTGCGGGCCGGGCCGGGCCCGGCGCTGTGGCGTTGCAGGAAAGACTCAGCCGGGGAATGGGGCGTTCCTGAGGAAATCGTGTCGCGCTTTGCCGGCGAGTGCACGATGGACAGCGCAGGCAACCTCTATTTCGTGCACCACTACTTCACCGGCGGGTCCAACATCCAGATGATCGAGGCCGACATCTATGTCTGTTACCGCAGGAAGCGCTAGCGAGGGCGGGAGGAAGCGATGACAAGGCTGATTATGGGCGCGGGGCTGGCCGCGCTGGTGCTTTCGGGCATAACCTGCGAAGGGGTCGAGCCGCTGCCCGAGCCCAAGGTTGAGGTGGCGCGGCGGCGCGACGACGGCGTGGTATCGGCGAACTCCGCGCTCTTGCCCGATTCGGCAATAGGGTTCTCGTACGGCTGGAGCGCGGCCGGCGGCGTCGGGGTGAGCACGGTTGCGGGCGACACTTTCTGGTATCGCAGTCTCTACCGGTTCAAGGCGGTGAACTGGGACTCGGGCGATGTAAGCTTCTTCCTGGTCTGCCGACTCAGGCGCGGCTCGCCCGGCCCGGTGCGGCTCTACATTGTGCCGGATTTTGATTCAATACCCGACTACCCGGCCCGGTCCGATGTCTCGCCCCTGTTTCTGCGCGCGGAGGGTCTGGACCCGGTCGCGACCGCGACGCCGCCCGACGGCGAGTGGTTCCGGTTCATCATCCCGGATTCCCTATTCCGCGCCGGGCGCGGGGCGAACGGCTGGATCGCGTTTCTGCTCGCGGTTGAGGAAGAGGGCGTGGCCCCGGGCAACTTCTACGAGCTGTCCAGTTTCGAGGCGACCTATGCCGACGACTGGCGGCCGTACCTGTACTGGTAGCCTCGGCTTCCGCGCAGGCCGCGCCAGACTGGCGGAAAGAGGAGGTCTTGATGACAAGTCTCAACAGAGTGGTGATACTGGGTGCGATCGTGCTGTTGGGCTGCGCCGGGCCGAAGAAGGCGGCGACGGCCGACAGTTCAGGGACGAAAGTCGGAGTTTTGAGAATCAGTTCGCCGGCGTTTGTCGACGGCGGTGAGATTCCCCACCGGTTCAGCCAGTTCGGGGAAGGCATTTCACCCGCTGTTGAGTGGAGCGGGGCGCCGGAAAGTACCCGGACTTTTGCGCTGGTGTGCCGTGACCCGGATGCGCCGATGGGTACTTTCGTGCACTGGGTGATTTACGAAATCCCAGAGAGTGCGACCGGTCTGCCTGAGGGTGTACCACCGGTGCCAATCGTGGTTGGTGGTGGTGTGCAGGGAATGAACAGCGCACGGACCTTTGGCTACGTCGGGCCGCGGCCGCCGGTCGGTCCGGCGCACCGCTATGTCTTCACGCTCTATGCGCTGGACGAGCAGTTTGGATTCGGGCCGGGCCTGCCGGAGAATGAGCTGATGGAGATGATGGCCGGGCGGATTCTGGACTCCGCGAAGCTCGTGGGCAGGTTCAAGCGGCCGGATTAGGCCTCGGGCGGTCGGCGCCGTGCTAGCCGAGCTGGGTGCGGGCCGCGGCGGGCAGTGAGAACGGGGAAGGGCCGTACCGGCTGAAGCGTTCGACCCCGGCTGCGGCAATCATCGCGGCGTTGTCGGTGCAGAAGGCGATGCGCGGGATGATGAGGTCGATCGAGTCGGCAGCGGCGAGCGATGCGAGTTCGTCGCGCAGCCAGGCGTTGGCCGCGACGCCGCCGGACACTCCGACGGTGCGCAGGCCGGTGCGCTCGACCGCCTGGGCAATCCTGCGGACAACAAGGCCGAGCGCGGCGCGCTGGAAGGAGGCCGCGATGTCGGCCTTGTCTGTTTCGGGGTGGGCGCGGAGGTGGTAGAGCACCGCGGTTTTGAGTCCGGAGTAGGAGAAGTCGAGGCCGCCGGCCTCGGGCCGCGGAAAGGGTATCACCGCGCGGCCGCCGCGCGCGAGTTTTTCCACAAGCGGGCCGCCGGGGTAGGGCAGGCCGAGGAGTTTGGCGACCTTGTCGAAAGCCTCGCCGCAGGCGTCGTCGATGGTCGCGCCGAGGAGCCGGTAGCGGCACCAGTCTTCGACCACGACCAGTTCGGTGTGGCCGCCGGAAACGACGCAGGCGAGGAAGGGCGGGGCGAGGCCGGGCCGTTCGAGGCGCAGCGCGAAGATGTGGCCTTCGAGATGGTTGACGCCGACAAAGGGGATGCCGAGGGCGCGGGACAGCGTCTTGGCAAATGGCAGGCCGACGAGCAGTGCGCCCATCAGGCCGGGCGTGTGGGTGACCGCGATCAGCGCAAGGTCGCCCGGTCGCGCGCCGGCCGCGGCGAGCGCGGACTGCACGACCGGGACTATGAGCCGGATGTGGGCGCGTGCCGCGAGCTCGGGCACGACGCCGCCGTAGGCAGAGTGAATGTATTGCGAGGATACTATGCTGGATCGGACCGCAGCGCGGCCTTCGAGCACGGCCGCGGCGGTCTCGTCACAGGATGTCTCGATGCCGAGACAGAGCCCGGTCACCGGATGATGACCTCGAAGAGCTGGGGTTCGCAGCGCACGAGCCGGAACCCGGCAGGCAGCGATATCTCGGCGGCGAGCTTGTACTGGCCCGGGCCGAGCCCGGAAATCTTCATCCGCGCGCCGATGTCGGACGGGGTAAGCGAGTCGACGCGCGAGGCCGGGCCGGCGACCGCGATCTGGGCGTCGGGCGGCCTCACCTCGACGCGGTCAACGTTGGGCGCGATCACCGTGACCGGGATGCCGAGGAAGATGCGGGCGACCTCGCGCTCGGTCTGAATCTCCACTTCGACCGACTCGGGCCGGGCGAGGAAGCCTTCGCCCTCGGGCAGCCGGACACGCAGGCGCCGGATGCCCGGCTGGCTGACCGAGGACAGGTCAAGGGTTTCGGTCGATACCGAGGTGACGAGCCTGAGGTCAGCGGGCGGTCCGAAGAGCTGGACCGACTGGTTCGGCCGGACGCTGACCAAGAGTCCGCCGGGCGGCTGGCCCACGGTCGGCACGATGACCTCGACCGTGCGCGAGTCGGCCGGGTTCAGGCGGAACGCGACCTGGGCGGGTTCGATGTCGCGGACCACGATGCCGGGCGGGACGCGCAGGTCGGCCGGGGTGAGCTTGAACTCGCGCCGGCCGATTTCGCCCTCGGGCAACTTGACGCGGATCCGCAGATGGCTGGGCCGCAGGCTGATGAGGTCGCGGCCCCGGCCCTCGAGCGTGACCCGCGCCTGGTCGACGTTGAGCTCCGAGGCGTAGGTGCCGCTCTCTGGCCGCTCGACCCGGACCGGGACGCTGACATCAACCGTGTAGGAGCGGTTGAGCACGCCGAGGAACCATATGAGCACGGCGACAACGAGCGCCACGGCCTTGAGTGGCAGGTCGCTCGCGATGAAGGAGAGAATGCCCGACATCGCCGGATTCTAGCCGCGGAAAGGCCGCAAGTAAACAGCTGTCGGCGAGCGGGCAGCGGGGGCGCGACGTGCGGTGTCGCGCGGCGTTGACGGGCGGGCGGTTTCGGCCGATACTGCGCTGACCTTCTGACCGAGACATTACCCGGAGGATTGCCGTGTGGGACACAGCGACTTTTGACCGGATTGCCGCCAGGGTGCGGGAGCTCGAACCGGCGATGGTCGGGCTGCAGCGCGAGCTCGTGGCCCGGCCCGCGGTCTGCCCGGCTTCGGGCGGCGAGGGCGAGAAGGCCCGGGCCGATTTCCTGCGAGTTTTGCTCGAAGGCTGGGGACTGGAGGTGGCCGAGTTCCGCGCGCCGGACCCATCGGCGCCGTGCGGGTACCGGCCGAGCCTGGTCGCGCGGCTGGCCGGCAGGGACCGCACCCGGACGCTCTGGCTGATGACGCACCTGGACATCGTGCCGAGCGGGCCGCGCGAGCTCTGGGACACCGACCCGTTCGAGGCGGTCGTGCGCGGCGGCCGCATCTACGGGCGGGGCACCGAGGACAACCAGCAGGAAATGGTAGCGTCGGCTTACGCACTCAGGGCGCTGCTCGACCTGGGGCTGGTACCCGAGACCGATGTCGCGCTGATGCTGGTCGCGGACGAGGAGACCGGTTCGGCGCTGGGCGCGGAGTGGCTGCTGCGCGAGCACGCGCCGTGCCGGCCCGATGACCTGGTCGTTGTGCCGGATGCGGGCAATGCCGAGGGCACGATGCTCGAGGTCGCCGAGAAGTCGATCGCCTGGGTGAAGTTCACGACAGTCGGCCGGCAGTCGCACGCCTCGGCCCCGCATCACGGCAACAACGCGCACCGCGCCGGGGCCAGGCTGCTTCTGCGCCTGGACGAGCGGCTGCACCAGAAGTATGCGGCGCGCGACGCGCTGTTCGAGCCGCCTGAGTCGACCATCGAGCCGACGAAGAAGGCGTCGAACGTGCCCAACGTGAACACGATTCCGGGCGAGGACCAGTTCTGGTTCGATTGCCGGGTGCTGCCCCGGTACCGCATCGACGAGGTGCTTGCCGACATGAAGGCAATCGCGGCCGAGGTCGCGGCCGAGCACGGGGTCGAGGTGCGGGTCGAGACCGAGCAGTTCTCCCAGGCCGCGCCGCCGACCGCGGCGGACGCGCCGGTCGTGCGGCTGCTGTCCGACGCGGTGCGCGCGGTGTACCGGGCCGAGCCGTTCACGCAGGGCATCGGCGGCGGCACGGTGGCCGCCTTTTTCCGGCGGCTGGGCATACCGGCGGTGGTGTGGGGCTGCAATGACGGCCGGGCCCATCAGCCCAACGAGTACTGCGTCATCGAGCGGATGGTGCGCAACGCGCTGGTCTATGCCCACATGGCCGGACAACGGCCTGACCGGGGTTGACTGGCCGCCCGCGCCGGCTAGATTCTCTCGGGATGCTGAACCAGTCGCTTGAATACCTGAAGCAGGCAGTGGACACGACCCGGGCCGAGGTCGTCGATGCCCGCGCGCAGGGCGGCGAGGTCATTTTCCTGCCGACAACCGGTGCGATGCTGCCGATCAAGACGCTCGAACTGGTGGCCGACAACCTCGCCCACTTCATGGAGCAAGTGACGGGCCGCGGCTATGCCAAGGCCGAGGAGGTGTACGACCTCGGCTTCACGGTGCGCGAGCCCGGGCACCAGGCCTATGGCCTGAAAGTGCACATGGACGGCAGCAATGTCGTCATTGCGCGCGTGTCGATCCTCGAAGACGAAACGGTGTTCCACCGTTACGTCAACTACCTCAAGACCGGGGTTCTGGTCTAGGGCCTAGAGGGCCAGCAGGAGCATTTCCGCGGCGAAGGCGGCGGCGGCCGCCCACAACAGCAGCGGAACCAGGTCTGTGGCCCGTGGCCCGACTTCCTTGACGACAATGTAGCCGCGTGCCGCAAGAGCCGCCGGGTCGGCCCGCTCAAGGTCGGATTCGTCCGGGTCGAGATTGACGGCCACCGAGCGGCCGCCGAGCCGGTAGATTCCGGGCTCGGCCGTCGCGCCGAATTCGAGCAGCGCGCGGCCGGCCCGCGTGACGACGTCGGCCGGGGCTCGGCCGGATGGGGTTTCGACCGCGGTCGCGCCCGGGTCGGTCACCGGCACGCGCAGCGTGTCGCCGACCCGGCGCGGGGAGCGCAGCTCGGCGCCCGCGATTGCGGCGAGGCAGCGGTGCAGCAGCGGCACGAACGGGGCGCGGTAGACGAGGTCGGTCTGCGTCGTGTCGGCGGCGAACGCCCAGACGATGAGCCGGCCGGCCGCGGCCTCAAGCAGTAGCGGCGCGTTGTCCGAGAGCGCGGCGATGGGCCGCGCGTCGAGCGGCCGGACCAGCGCGTGGGCAAAGAAGCGGGTCGAGCGAAAGTCGCGCGGCTGGAATATCTCGAGCGCGACGGCGAGCGTGTCGAGCGATGCCACGGTGTTGAAGCCGGCCGGGCGTGCGGCGCCGGTAACCTCAAACCAGGGCGCGAAGCTGAACCCGGGCCGGGTGCCGGGCCCCAGCATCAGCAGCAGGCCGGTGCCGGATTGCAGGCCGAGATTGAGCCGGTCAAGGTCAGCGGCTGAGAGCGCGCCGGCGTCCGTGACGAGCGCGCAGTCGAAGCGACGCGGGTCGAGCCGGCCGAGCGCGCCGGCCGGCGCGACCGTCACACTGAAGTGCGAGGCCGAGTCGGGTCCGAGGGCGGCGGTGACGAATCGGGCTGGCGCGCCCGGGGTCTCCACGACGAGCAGGCGCAGTCGCTCAGGCACCGTGAGCACGGCCCAGCCCGTGTTGTCCGCGGCCAGCGAGTCGGAGCGGAATTCGACGCGCACAACGTGTTCGCCCGGCTGGTCGAGCGCGAGCGCGAAGGTGTGGGCGCTGACCGCGCGCGGCGGCAGCTCGAGGTCGGTCTGTTCGACGCGGCCGGCTGCGTCGATGACCGCCGTGCCGGCAAAGGTCCGGTTCGAGCGGTTGGCGAATTCGGCGCGGATGCGCACCGGGCTGCCGGGTACGGGCAGGCGGTTCTCCGGCGCGACCTCGATCACAGCGACGTTGGCCGGGTTGTCGCGGCCGACGTCGACGAAGCTGACCGGCGTGAGGCTGTCGGAGCGGCCGGCCGGAAGGGCGCGCGACTGCAGGTCGGTGACGGCGAAGACCGTGACCCGGCCGCCGCCGAGCCGCGCGGCGCGGGCCAGGCCCGAGTCGAGCCGGGCGGCGGTCAGCGAGACGGCAAGCGTGTCGAGCAGTTCGAGCAGCCGCGCCGGCCGGTCGGTCAGAACCGTGTCGCCGGCCCGACCTGAGGCGGTGAGCAGGGCGCAGCGTCGGCCCGATCCGGCGCCCTCGAGCAGGCGGCGGGCTGCGGCGACCGCGCGCGGCCAGCGAGTGCCCCAGCCCATCGAGTAGGAGTCGTCGAGCAGCACGACGAAGTCGCCCGGCGGTAGCCCGGCGCCGGCGGCGCGCAGCGCGGGCCGGGCCGGCACGAGCAGCAGCGCGAGCAGGGCGAGCGTGCGCAGGATGAGCAGCAGTATCTCCTTGAGCCGGACAAACGAGAAGCGTTCGCGCCGCACCGCCTCGAGCAGGCGCAGCGAGGGAAAGTCGTGGCGGCGCAGCCGCACCCGGCTGAAGATGTGGATGAGCAGGGGGATGGCAGCGAGCAGGGCGAGCGGCAGTAGTCCGGGCGCTGCGAAGCCCATCAGCTCAGGCGGCGGCGGCGCTCGAGGTAGGCGAACAGCGCCCGGTCGAACGGCGTCGCGGTCGAAACCCGGCAGTAGTCGACGAGCGCCTCGGTGCAGCCGCGTTCGAGAGCGGCAGTCCGCCGCTGCCAGAGACGGCGGTAGTCGCCGGCGACGACGCGCGGGTCCACGGTGAGCTCGCGGCCAGACTCAAGGTCGCGCAGGACGACCGGGCCGCGGAAGCCGAGCTCAGTCTCGACCGGGTCGGTGACGTGGAACACGATGACCTCGTGGCGGCGATGGCGGAAATGGCGCAGGGCGCGCAGCACACGCTGTTCGTCGTCCCAGAGGTCGGAGATGACGATGACCAGGCCGCGGCGCTTGAGACGCTCGGCCAGCGCGTCGAGCGCGGCCCCGACGTCGGTGTCGCCGCCGGTCTTCGTCCGGGCGAGCTCGCGCAGGATGACGTGCAGGTGGGCCGGGGTTGAGCGCGGCGGCAGGTAGCGGTCGATGCGTTCCGAGAAGGTGACGAGCCCGGCCGAGTCTTTCTGGTGCAGGAGCAGGTAGGCGAGGCTGGCCGCGAGGCAGTTGGCGTACTCCAGCTTGCTCATCCCGGAGCCGGCAAAGGCCATCGAGCCCGACGTGTCGAGGACGAGCCAGGCGCGCAGGTTGGTCTCTTCCTCGTACTCGCGGATGTAGAAACGGTCGGTGCGGCCGTAGACCTTCCAGTCCACGCGCTTGAGCTCATCGCCGGGGATGTACTGGCGATGCTCGGTGAACTCGACCGAGAAGCCCTTGTAGGGCGAGCGGTGCAGCCCGGCGAGAAAGCCCTCGACCACCAGTCGGGCGCGCAGGTCGATGCCGCGCAGCCGGGCGACCGCCTCGGGCTTGAGGTAGTCTGTCGGGGAACGCACCGGCCAGTTTAGCCGGCGCGCGCGCGCCGTGTCAAATGGGCCGGCCCACTCTCTTGACCAAAACGGCGCGCTGCCGTAGATTCTGCCGTGCCGCTGGTTCGACTATCGTTGCAGGGTTTTCGCAACGTCAAGCCGGTCACGCTGGAGTTCCATCCGGCGTGCAACTACCTCTTCGGCCCGAACGGGGCGGGCAAGACCAATGTGCTGGAGGCAGTGCACTGGCTGGCGATCGGCCGGTCGTTCCGGCGCTGCGGCGACTCTGAGGTGCTGGGGTTCGGGCAGGAGCTGGCCGCGGTGGCCGGGGTTGACGACACGGGTAAGCGCGGCGAGGTGCGTTTTGACGGGCAGCAGAAACGGGTGTTGCTGGACGGCGGCCGGCTGGACCGGCTGTCGGACTTTCTGGGCTGGTTGCCGGTGGTCGTGCTGCTGCTTGACGACATCGAACTGGTGCGGGGCGGGCCCGGGGCCCGGCGTGCGTTCCTCGATATGGCAATTGCCAAGAGCCGGCGCGAGTACATCAGCCGGCTGATCGAGTACCGCAGGGTGCTGCTGCAGCGCAACCGGCTGCTGGAGAGCGACGCGGCCGAGGACCTGCATCGGACTTGGGAATCAGAACTTGCCCGGACCGGCGCCGCGGTGTACGAGGCACGCTTCAGCACGGCCGGACCGCTGCTCGCGCGGGCTTCGGCGCTGCTGACGGGATTCGGCGTGGCCGGAGCCGAATTCGAATACCGGCCGAGCATCGCTCCCGGGCGTGAACTCGCGGCGCGGCTGGCTGAGCAGC
>CBFGIY010000071.1:0-11947 GCA_965648935.1 Caldifarciminota bacterium | reverse complement strand
TCCCGGTAAGGAGTCTCGCCGCGGCCGCGGCGCATCCCAGTGCAAGCCAGCGTTTCATCGTCCCCGCCCGTATTGGAGCTTCTCTGCGTGGCGGCCGGGCCGCCGGTTCGGCGCGAGCCCGCCCGTGTCCGGCGGCAGGTTGGCAATCGAATCCAGCCAGTAGTCCGAAAGCTTGCCCCCCTCGGTGACCTCCCACACGGCGAGCTGGAGCCAGCCGGCCGCGCCGTAGCGGATGTCCTTGTCCGCCACCGCGTCAACCAGCCGCTTGATGTCCCGGTTATCAGTCACCGGGCCGAGCTCGAACGTATCGAGCGTGCCGGGCAGGTCGCGCGTCGAGTTCACGCAGAATCCGCCGATAGGGAAAACTGTGTCATAGGGCACGCCGCGGATGATGTGCCGTTTGAGCAGGATGATGTTCTGGACGCTTTTCGACTTCGCTCTGAAGAAAAGGCCGCCGGGCAGGGTTTCGGCCCACGCGGCCGAATCGCCGCGGACTGCCAGCCCGATGGTCGTCCAGCCGTTCGGGTTGTACCAGGGCGCTTCGCCGATGATGCATTCCACCGGCACGGCCGGGTTGAGAGCGAACTGGATGCCGGTCGGCTCGAAGTCCTGCGGCTTGTTCAGCCACGAACAGCCGGCCAGCGCAAGCACGAAGACGAGAACCGGAAGCTTCTTCTTCACGCGTTCCTCCTGCCGACAGTTTCGCCGCAAACCGGCCGCTGGTCAAGCCCGCTTGCGCCGGGCCGGGCCGGCGCTCTCGCGGCGCAGCCCGCCCAGCAGCGGCCGCAGCCGCCGGATGCGCTCGATGAGGTCGCGCCGGCCGAGACGGGAAAGTTCGCGCTCGGCCAGCCGAAAGTTCGCCGGCAGGTAGAGCTGGAGCAGCGCGCGCTGGAGCTTCTGCTCGCGCTCGTCGCGCGGCACGTGCACCGGCCTGCCGGTCAGCGGGTCGAATCCGCAGTGCCAGGTCGCAGCCGCGAGCGTCATCGGCAGGGGCGTGAACTGCTGCACCTGCCTGACCCCGAACCGCTCGACCCGGACAAGGAACTCGGCCAGCTCGACCGCGTCGTCCGCGGTCGCGCCGGGATGGCCCGATATGAAGTAAGGAATCAGGTACTGCTTTCGCCCGAGCCGCCGGTTGGCTTCCGCGAAGCTCTCGCGGAAACGCAGGTAGCTTTCATGATTCGCCTTGCGCATCTGCGCGAGCACCGCGTCCGAGCAGTGCTCGGGCGCGACCCGCAACTGGCCGGAGATGTGGAACCGGCAGAGCTGGTCGATGTAGCGCAACCCGGCCGCGTCGTCGAGCAGGTCAAAGCGCACGCCCGAACCCACGGTCACGCGCTTCACGCCCGGCACGGCCCGCACCGCGGCAAGCAGGGCGAGCTCGCGCTCCAGCCCGAGCTCGAGCTCGCGGCACCGCCGCGGGAAGGCGCACTCGCGCCCGGCGCACGCCCGGCCCCGGCGCATCTGCGGGCAGGTCGCGCCCCAGGAATTCGCGCTGGGCCCGCCGAGGTCGGTGATGTGACCCTTGAAGCCCTCCTGCCGGGTCATCCGCCGGGCCTCGCGCACGACCGACTCGGCCGAGCGGGCCTGGATGATGCGGCCCTGGTGCGCGCCGAGCGAGCAGAACGCGCAGGTGCCGAGACAGCCGCGGTGCGCGGTGATGGAAAACCGCACCGGCTCGAGCGCCGGCACCGGCTCGGCGTACGATGGGTGCGCGCGCCGGGCATAGGGCAACTCGTACACCCGGTCCAGCTCGGCCGGCGCAAGGGGCGGGGCCATCGGGTACTGCACCACGAACCGCCCGGCGTGGGCCTGGGCCACGACCGGGCCTCCGGGGTCGTGCGCCGTGCGATACCACAGCCGGAACGCCTCGGCGAAGGCCTGCCTGTCGTCGCGCGCCGCCTCGAACGAGGGCAGCTCGACCGAGCCGTCGGGCCGCGCGCGCCGGACAATGCAGGTGCCGGTGATGCCGTCAAGCCCGGCGCCCGCGGCCAGGCGCCGCGCCGCCTCGACAACCTGCCGCTCGCCCATTCCGTAAACTAGCAGGTCCGCGCGCGCGTCCACCACGAGCGACCGCCGCACCGCGTCGTCCCAGTAGTCGTAGTGGGCCAGCCGGCGCAGGCTCGCCTCGATGCCGCCCAGGACCAGCGGCACGCCCGGGTACAGCTCGCGCAGCCGGTTGCAGTAAACCAGCGTCGCGCGGTCCGGCCGCACGCCCGGCCGGCCGCCCGGCGCGTAGTCGTCCTCGCGCCGGCGCGCCCGCGCTGGCGACAGGTTTGCCACGAGCGAGTCGACATTGCCCGCGGTCACGCCGAAGAACAGCCGGGGCCGGCCCAGTGCCGTGAACCCCTCCCCGTCCTGCCAGCGCGGCTGGGCGATGATGCCGGCGCGGAAACCCGCGTCGATGAGCACCCGGGCAATTACCGCGGCGCCGAACGACGGGTGGTCGACGTAGGCGTCGCCCGTCACGATGACCGCGTCGAGTTCTTCCCAGCCGAGAGAACGCGCCTCGGCCAGCGTCATCGGGACAAAGCCCGGCTGTTTCAGCGGCAGGGGAACCGGTATGGAGTTTTCCTAGCGGTCGGGCAGCGCGGCCAGCTTCGCGCGCGTCGAGTCGGTGAGCGACCCGCCCTCGGTAATCTCAAAGAGCGCGTCCTGGGCGAGGTCCACCGCGTTGCCCTCGAGCAGCTTCGGCTCGACGATATCGAAAAGCTCGCCCAGCTCCAGTTCCCAGACCTGCAGGGCGACCTCGTAGAAGCTCTCGTCGTCCGGCTCGTCAAGGTCCTCGTTGGCGCAGTAGGTCGGCAGGTGGACGACCGTGTCGCCCTCGGGCAGCGAGAAGTGAAACTTCTGCAGCAGCATCATGTGCTGGTACTCGCTGTTGAACGGACTGAACACCAGGCCCGCCGGCATCTTCACGTCCACCCGCCGGGCGTTGTAGTTGCGCACGGCCAGCTCCAGGGGCAGTTCCGACGCCGGTATCTCGTCGTAGGCACCGCAGATGCGCTCCACCGCCAGCCCGGCCGGCCACGACCACATCCGGCCCGGCAGCGGCTCGAAGAACCCCGGCTGCCACCGCCGCGGCGGCCGCGGCTCGTCCTTGCACAACCCGCCCAGCGCGAGTGTCCCGGCCAGAAGAACTGTGAGCAATCTGGTTAGCTTCATCACTTCTCCTTTCGTCGGTCAGCGCACCAGCGTGAACATCGCGTGCCACTGCCGGCCGGCCCCGCGTGCGACGGCGACATAGCTGCCCGCCGGCGCGCCGCGCGCGTCCCATTCCAGCCGCAGCGCTGCGCCCGCCTCGGCCCGGCGCGCCACAAAGAAACGCTGCCGCCCGAGGCAGTCGTACACGGCCAGCGTGTAGCGGCCCGCGGCCGGCGCGGCAAACGCAAGCCCGACCCGGTCCCGCGCCGGGTTGGGCGTCACCGCGACCGGCAGTGCGGCGCCGGGCGCGGCAAACCACGGCGCGTCGCAGTACAGCCCGCGCGCGCCCACCGGGTCATACCCGGCGAAAAAGACCAGCGGCAGGGCCAGTGGCGTGTTCGGCGCATAGAGGATGCGCGGCCGGCACTCAGGCACGCCCGCGCTCGCCCGGCGGTCGCTGACCCGCACCGGCTCTGACCAGAACGCCGGCTCGTACGCACTGGCCCAGCGCCAGAGCACCACGGTCGAGTCGGCCGGCCCCCGGCCGCCGAGATTATAGGCCATGCTCGCCATCCCGTGCGGGGTCCAGCGGTCCGTGGCGATGTCGGCGAACCACTCGTCGCGATACGGGTCGCTCGGGTTGCGCTCATCGCCCCACGGCCGGCCGTCGTTACCTCCGACTGCGAACCGGATGTCGGTCCGGCTCGAATCACGCCAGCCCCGCGTGTAGACAAGCCAGAGCCGGGCCGCGCGTTCGGGAATCGTGTCGGTCTGGGCGATGCGCGGGTCCCAGCGCAGGTACCCGCCGCGCGCGACGACCCGGTGGGGCTCCCAGGTGCCGGGCGCGCCGTAGCGCCGGCTGAGCTGGTGGTGGATCTGCGACCCGTCCTGCGCGAACCGCCAGACGCAGTGCACGGTCGAGCCGGTAACGTAGAGCAGGTGCGGGTCGTGCGCGTTCCACCAGCTCTGGCCCGGCTCCCAGCTCGCGCCGAAATCGGTCGAGCGCGTGAAGAACCCGGTCAGCCCGTCGCGCCGCTCGTTGGCCGTGACGCAGTAAAGATAGTAGCGGCGGTCGTGGTCAAGGGTGAAGGAAAAGTCGTCAATCGTGTCCGGCCCGACCGCAATCGGCAGGACCGCGGCCGCGGTGTCGTCCCGGCCGAGGCGCAGAAGCCACAGGTCGCCGTCGCCGGCTTCTGTCAGGAAGGCAAGGTAGGCGGCGTCGCGCTCGCCCCAGCCGGCCGCGAGCTCTACCCGGGTCACGGCCGCGCCCGCATCGTGCTCGAGGCGCGTTTGCCACGATGCCCCGGCGTCGCTCGAACACAGCAGGCGCAAGCGGCTGCCGGCGCCGGTCGCTGCCCACAACTGCCCGGTCGAATCCGCGCTCACCGCGAACGCGCCGAGCCGCCCGGTGTCGACGGCCACGTCCGGGCCCCAGTTCAGGCCCGCGGCAGCCGCGCCGAGGGCGAGGACCAGCAGGGCCGCGGGACTTGAGCGCATCGGTCTATTCTCGCCCCGGCCCGGCCGCCCGTCAAGCTGCCCGGCGCTACACGTCGAGGGCGTCGCTCAGGCCCACTTCAAGCCGCCCGGCGCGCAGCGCCAGGACCACGTTGAAGTTCTCGTCCAGCGATGCCTCAACATGCTCCCAGCTCGAGTCATCGGCCAGCTCGGTGGCGTAGGAAATCGAAGCCCACGGAAACACCCTGATACCGATGTCGCCCGAGATGATGCTGGAGTTGTGCGTCGGCCGGTGGAAGTGGAACGCCCGGCAACGCATCCTGACATAGTTCGCGGTCTCCTCCAGCACCTCGCCGACGACAACGTGGTTGGTCGCCGTGTCGTACGGCTTCCTGATCCTGACCTTCCACACGCGCCTGTGGGTCGCTGCGTCTTGCGTCGTCATAAGTGCAGGATAATCTGCCGGGTTAAGCCCGTGTCAGCGCGGCCGGCGCGCCTTGTCCTCGCGCCGCAGGCGTGTTAGAATCCAGCCGCCATGCGTTACCTGCTGATTGCGCTTGCCGTCGGCCTGCCGCTCTTCGCGCAGGACTTCGCCGCGCGCGGGCCGTATGCCGACACTTTCCGGGTGATGGACATCCCCGGCACGACCGAGGTGATGCGCGGCTCGCGCGTGTACTACCCGGACTCGGCCGGGGTGATTCCCGGCTCGGCCGCGCCCGCGCCGATTGCGGTGTTCGGCCACGGCTGGCAGATGGGCATCGACCGCTACTATTCCTATGCCCGCCACCTCGCGTCGTGGGGTTATGTCTGCGTCCTGCCGACCATCTCCAACCCGATTTCCAATCCCGAACACGACAAGCGCGCCCGGCTGATGGCCGACGCCGCGCGATTCGTCGGCACGCTCGACACCGTCCCCGGCGACCCGTTCTTCGGCGCGCTCGACCGGGCGAACTGGGGCTTCACCGGCCACTCGATGGGCGGCAGCCTCTCGATGCTCGCGGCCGACACCCTGCGACTTGGCGACACCCTGCGCTGCGTCGTCGGCATCGCCTGTCCCCAGACCACGCCGCCGACCCGCTCGGCCAACATCCTTCTGCCCAAAATGATTCTGCCCGGCGGGGTGGACAACATCGCGCCCTGGCGCGATGTCCGCGCGGCATTCTGGGCCGACGCCCCGCCGCCCGGCGCCTTCGCGGTCATCCGCGGCGCCAACCACGGCTACGTGATGGACTACTCGTACTTCTGGGAAAACGGCGGCACCGCCACCATCACCCGCGCCGAGCAGCAGCGCATAACCCGCCGCCACCTGACCGCTTTCTTCGAGCGCTACCTGCACGGCGACACGAGCGAGTGGAACTACGCCCACTGCTATGGCGACTCGATTCTGCGCCACCCGACAATGGACTCGGTCGAGGTGCGCCTGCCCACGGTCGGGCTGGAAGAGGGCGCGCCACCGCGTGCCGCACGCATCGCGCCGGCCGCGACGGTCGTCCGCGGCACGCTAGTCATGCCGGCTTGTGGCATCAGGGGTGAAGCATCGGGCATCCTCCTCGACGCCGCGGGCCGCAGCTTGCTCTCCCTCGCGCCCGGGCGCAACGACGTATCCCGCCTCGCGCCCGGCGTGTACTTCATTCGCCCGGCCCGGCCTGCGTCCGGCGCGACGCGCCGGGTTGTTGTCCTGCAATGACCGAGTCCGTACTTTCACCAGTCCCGCATCGCCGCAAGGAGGAATGATGCTGTTTTCCGTAACCCTCGCGCTCGTGGCCGGCCTGTTCGTGCCGCCCGGCGCCAGCCTCACCGTCTGCCGCACCACCGCGGCCGGCGTGGACCATTACAATCTTGACGCCCGGCACGCGCTCGACGACTCGACGGTCCAGCTCGGCGGCGAGTGGGGCATCACCGTCAACATGGGCAATGTCGACAGCGACCCCGAACTCGAAATCTGCCTGCGCGTCGCCAAGCTCGCCGGGTCGAGCTACATCTCCCGGCTGGTGATGCTCGACGATGACCTGTCCACTCTCTGGACAAGGGAAATCGGCGACCTCGGCAATGTCGAGGTGGTGGGCGTGACCTTTGCCGACCTCGACCGCGACGGCCGCGATGAGGTGCTCTTTCCCCTGTCCGACGTCTACTTCAACGCCTATCCGCAGTACAAGGCCCGGATCTACGCGCTGGACGGCCGCACCGGACAGGACCGGCTCGGCTGGCCCTACATCCTGCCCGGCTGGCCCGAGGACCCGTATCTAAAGCCCTACTCCGAACTCGTCGTGGCCGACCTCAACGGCGACGGCACGCCCGAAGTGCTCTGCGAGGTGACCGACAACAACTCCAACCGCAAGTGCGGCAGCGCGCTGTACTGCTTCAGCGCCTCGGGCGACTCGCTCTGGAAGTACTGGTTCTACCAGGACACGCTCGACCGCCACGGCCAGTGGGTCAAGCCCACGGTCGCCGACCTCGACGGCGACGGCCGGCTGGAAATCCTCTGCCACGAGGCCAAGTTCAGCGGCCGCAGCCCGTGGAACCTGCTCGAACGCCGGCTCTTCATCCTGAACCACGACGGCACCCTGCGCCGTTCCGTGCGCACCGAGGGCCCGGGCAGCTCGTTCACGCCCGACTACGCGCCGCCGGTCGTGGCCGACCTGGACCAGGACGGCAGGTGGGAAATCGTCATCCTGCGCCGGCCCGGCTACCTCGAGGTCATCGACACGACCCTCAACCGCGTCACCGGCTGGCCCGTCGACCTCACCGCCGACGCCGGTTACGAAAGTCCCCTGTTCACCCGTTGCTTCTCGGCCCCGGCGGTTGCCGACCTCGACGGCGACGGCGACCTGGAAATCGTTGTCGGCAGCTTCGGACTGGTGCGCTCGAACGCCGACTGGGGCGGCCACATCCACGCCTTCCATCACGACGGCCGCGCCCTCTCCGGCTTCCCATACGAGACGCGCAACGGCGTGTGGTACTCGCCCGCGCTGGCCGACATCGACGGCCGGCCCGGCCTTGAGATACTCACCGCGGCCTGCGACTCCGCGTTCTATGTCGTCACCAACACCGGCGACAGCCTGCCCGGCTGGCCGCACCGCGGCTTCCCGACCTACTGGCTGCCCGACGAAGGCAACCACGCCTTCATCGAGGGCAAGATACCGATGTCGAAAACCCCGCACCTGGCCGACATCGACGGCGACAACCTCATCGAGATGCTGATGGCCGGCACCGACGGCCTGATGTACGCGCTCAACACCGCCGGGCCGTTCGTGCCGTCGGGAATGCCTCTTGCCACCTTCCATTACGACAAGCAGCGCACCGGCTGGTACCGCCGCACCCCGACCGGCGTGGCCGAGCGCGGCACGCCGCCTCGCGCCGCACGCACCGCGCCGGCCGTGACGGTTGCCCGCGGCACGCTCGCCCTGCCCTCGCCCGCCAATCCGGGCTCCGGCTTCGTCCTGCTCGACGCCGCGGGCCGGCGCGTCCTTGACCTCACGCCCGGGCCCAACGACGTCTCGCGCCTCGCGCCCGGCGTCTACCTCGTGCGCGGCAGCGACGCTTCGCTGTCCAAGGTCATCGTCTACTGAAAGAGAAACTGAATTGACAACCTGTCTCTGCCTGCTGCTGGCCGGCCTGCTGCCGGCAACCCCGGCTGTTTCGCCGCGGGGCAACATCGAGTCGTGCGTCGCGCCCGGCCAGTCCGGCGCGCCCGGCGCCGCTCCGCCCGGCTGGTTCGACACCCTGCTCACCGTGCCCGACGACAAGGAGTCGCGCGACCCGGTTTCTGCCTTTGATTCCCGCGGCCGGCTCCACATCGCGTGGAAGGACAACCGCCGCCTCCGGGGCTCGGACGAGATTCACTACCTGATGAAGGACTCGACCGGCTGGCGCGACTTCCAGTGCGTCAGCAATCTCGACACCTCGCACAACTCGCCGGCGCTGGTCGTGGACACGCAGGATAACGTCCATGTCTTCTTCCTGCGCTGGTCCGGCCAGCCCTATGGCTTCGACCTCGGCTACCGCCGCCGCGACGGCGCGACCGGTGAGTGGGGCCCCGAGGAACGGCTCACCGACCGCGACTCGCTGCCCACCTCGGCCCGGCCGCACGCCGTGGTCGTTGCCGACACCGTGTTCGTCTTCTGGCGCATCGCCAACGTCTCGCCCCAGCTCTTCGGCTACATCTACAACAACGGCGGCGGCTGGAGCGACTACAAGGTGATCTCGACCGGCGCAGAGGTCTACCGCGGCAACATCGCGGTGCGCGCCTCGCGCGACGGCTGGATTCACGTCGTCTGGGAGGACAACCGCGTCGACACGTCCCAGCTCTGGCACCGCCACCACGACGGCGACTCCTGGTCCGCGCCCTACCGCACGACCTTCGAGGGCCACAACGCGGTCCAGCCCGGCCTCGCCTTCGATTCGCTCGGCAACCTCCACGTTGTCTTCGCTGGCGGCCCGAGCGCGGTCGACCGGCTCCATCATCGCATCTGGGACCGCGCAACGCGCACCTGGGGCGAGCCCACCCGCTGGTACTCGTGGAACGGCGCGCCCGACCCGCGGATCGGCGTCAACCTCCGCACCGGCGAGCGCCACCTGACCCACGTCGGCGCCGAGGGCAGCCTGTACGGTCTTTATTACCGCCGGTTCGACCCGGTTCGCGGCGTTTGGACCGATTCCACCCAGCTGACATCAAACGGCGCGTTCACCGGGCCGGCGCTCCCGCTTGTCGACTCTGACGGCCGGGTTCACCTCGTGTTCTGGGGCAACGGCTACGGCGCCCAGGAAGAGATAATCTACATCACCAACCGACTGCCGACCGGCGTGCAGGAACGCGGCGCGCCCGGCGCAGGGCGCATCGCGCCGGCCGCGACGGTCGTCCGCGGCACGCTCGCCCTGCCTTCGTCCGGCAATCCGGGTTCGGGCTTTGCTCTGCTCGACGCCGCGGGCCGGCGAGTGCTCTCGCTCGCGCCCGGGCCCAACGACTTGTCGCGCCTCGCGCCCGGCGTCTACTTCGTCCGCTCGACAGCCGACCACCAACAGCCGGCAGTGTCGCGGGTTGTCATTGCCCGCTGACCCCAGGCCGCTTGACTTTGCCAGCGCCGCCCAGTGGCGGCGCTGGCTTGCGTGCAACCACGCGCGGTCCGACGGCGAGTGGATCTATATGTACAAGAAGGGCGCGGCAAAGAAGGGCCTGCGTTACCCTGATGCGCTCGACGAGGCGCTCTGCTTCGGCTGGATTGACGGCCAGGTGCGCGCGGTCGACGCCGACCGGTTTCGCCAGCGCTGGACCCCGCGCCGCAGGAAAAGCACCTGGTCGGATGCCAACAAGCGCCGGGTGAACCGGCTCATCGCCGAGGGCCGGATGGCCGCGCCCGGCCTCGCCGCTGTTGCCGCGGCCAAACGCGACGGCCGCTGGCAGGCCGGGTCCGGCGCACCTCTACCGGACAGGGTCCCGCCCGAACTCAAGAAGGCGCTCGCCGCCGACCCGCTGGCCGCGCGCAACTTCGCGGCATTTGCGCCCTCATACCGGCGAACCTACTCGGCGTGGGTCGCGGCCGCGAAGACCGACGCGACGCGGCGGCGCCGCATCGCGGCCGTGGTGCGCCGGTCGCGCGAGAACCGCAAGCCCGGCATCAACCCTTACGATTAGTCCTCCGCGATTTGGCAGGCGCGGCCGGCCGCGCTATAATGGCCGGCATCACCCAAAGGAGACTGTCTTGAAACTGACGCTTGTCCTTTCGCTGCTGGCGGCTGTTGCCCTGGCCGCGCCCGCAGTCGTTGTCGCCCCTTCCTCGCCCGAAACCCGGGAATGGCTTCTGTCCTCGCGCACGCCGGTGTACTGGGCCGACGACGCGCTTGTCGTGGCCGACGACGCTCATCTTCCGGTCCTGACCGAACGCGGCATCGTCGCGCTGCCGGCAAGCCCGGCCGCGCCGCTCTACCTCGTCATCCCGCAGCGGCCCGGCGCGCTCGACCGCGCCCGCGCCATCGCGCCCGCGCTCTGGTCTGACAGCGCGGCACTGCTCGTCGCGGCCGATGACAGCGCGGCCCACCGCCTCACGCTTGCCGGTTGCCAGCTTGTGCGCCTGCCCGACCGCCCGGCGCCGCTCTATGCCCCGGCCGCTCACGGCTTCCCGACGCCGCTGCTGGACACCACAATCCAGCGCCTTGTGGCTCGGGTCAGCGCCGACTCGGTCCGGCGCCACATCCAGCGCCTGCAGGACTTCCGCACCCGCTACTCGCCGGCCGATTCCTGCCGCTCGGCCGAGTCCTGGATCGCCGGTTACTTCACCGCGCTCGGGTTCGACTCGGTCGCGCTTGACTCATTTCAGCGCAACGGCCAGTACTGGCGCAACGCGGTCGGCCTGCGCCGCGGCCGCAATCCCGAGAAAGTCGTCATCGTCTGCGGCCACCTCGACTGCACCTCCGAGGACCCCTACAACAGCGCGCCCGGCGCCGAGGACAACGCTTCCGGCACCGCGATGGTGCTCGAGGCGGCGCGCGTGCTTGCCGACCTGCGGCCCGACCTCTCCATCCGCTTCATCGGCTTCTCGGGCGAGGAGCAGGGCCTCATCGGCTCGTTCCACTACGCCGAGCAGGCCCGCGCGCGCGGCGACGACATCATCGCGGTGATGAACTACGACATGATTGCCTATCCGGGCGGCGAGTTCGGGGTCGCCATCTTCGGCGACTCGCTGTCCCTGCCGCTCGGTCAGTTTCAGTCGCGCATCGCCGACATCTACACGAGGCTGGACAGCCGCGCCGTCATCGGTCGCTACGGCTCGGACCAGCTCGCGTTCCACCGCTACGGCTACATCGGCACGGCCGGCGCCGAATATGGCGATTTCTACCCGTGGTACCACACCACCGCCGACACCATCGGCAACATCTCGATGGATCTTGCCGCCGAGGTGGCGAAGATGACCGTTGCCGCGGCGGCCACCATCGCCCTTGCCCCGGCCCCGCCCGACAGCTTCCGGTTCGCCGACCTGGGCACGGGCGGCGCGCTCTTTGCCTCGTGGCGGCCGAACCGCGAACCCGATGTAGCCGGCTACCGGCTCTGGTGGGGCACTCAGAGCGGCAGTTACACCGACTCGGTTGACCTGCCCTGCGTCCCGTTCCGCCGCATCGAGGGCCTCACGAACGGCACGCGCTACTACGCCGCGGTTGCGGCCTTTGACTCGGCCGGGCATCTCGGTGGCCGGTCGGCTGAAAGGAGCGCGATTCCCGGCGAAGTGCCGCTCGCGCCCGAGGGTTTCGCGGCCTGGCCCGCGCGCGGCGGGATGAAACTCTCCTGGCGCGCCAATACCGAGCTCGACCTTGCCGGTTACAACCTCTACCGCGCGACCGCGCCCGGCGGCCCATA
>CBFGIY010000070.1:0-12011 GCA_965648935.1 Caldifarciminota bacterium | reverse complement strand
CTCCTCGCCGAGCTCGCGCCCGGTCTCGCGCGAGAAGGCCGGGTCGGGCGAGCCGCCCGGCGCCGGCTCGGCGAGCCGGTGCAGCGCACCGAGGAGCGCGGTGCGGCTCCCCTCGATCCGGCCCCGCTCCCCCGCCCACAGGCGCGCCACCTGCTCGAGCACCTGCCGAAACGACGGCCGTCCCCAGCGCGGCTCGGGTGGGAAGTAGGTGCCGCCCCAGAAGGGGGTGCCGTCGGGCGTCAGGAACATGGTCAGAGGCCCTCCGCCCTGCTCGCCGAGCAGCGCCAGGGCACGCTGGTAGACGTGGTCCAGGTCGGGACGCTCCTCCCGATCGACCTTGATATTGACGAAGCACCGGTTCATCAGCGCAGCGACCGCCGGATCCTCGAAGCTCTCGCGCGCCATCACGTGGCACCAGTGGCAGGCAGAGTAGCCGATGGACAAAAATATCGGCCTGTCCTCGGAGCGCGCGCGCTCGAGCGCGGAGGAGTCCCAAGGCTGCCAGTCTACCGGGTTAGGGGCATGCTGGCGCAAGTACGGACTGGCCTGGTCTGCCAGACGATTCACTATCTTTTAGACCATCGCAAGCGCCTCACAGACTCGACCCAAACAACCGCGGCGCGCGTTCTATCTCACTTTGATGACCCGGTTCGGCTGATACCCCTGTCCCGAGACGAAGTAGACCCCGGCAGGCAGGCGCGAGAGGTCGTTGGGGCCGGGGGAGAGTGAGGCGACACGGCGGCCAGAGGCGTCGAGCAGGACGAAGCCAGAGCCCGGAGCGCGGGTTGTTGAAGGCAGAACGAGGGTGGAGCGAACCAGCGCGCCGTGCGGGGCAGGGCGCGCTGGGCCGGGCATGTTCGGTTCCTCGACGCCGACCGGGAATCCGAACCAGTTGAGTACGCGTCCGAGCAGCTGGGTCCGGCTCCAGTAGGTGGGCCGGGCCTGGGGCCGGTTGACCGCTTCAAAACCGAAGCCGGTCAGAACAATGTGGGCTCCCGAACCGAGGGTCTTGCGAGTTGCGGCATACACCGGCGCGACCGAGTCATAGACGATGAAGCCCAGACCGCCGTTGGCCGGGGAAAGCACGTCGCGTGAGGTCTGGTTGGCCGCGCCGTTACCGCCCGAGGTGGCCAGCCCGGTGATTGGCGCGCCGAGCGAGTCGGCCCGGTTGCCGAAGGCGAACAGCCCTGTCCAGCCAGAGGACTCGAACCGGCAGCCGCAAGTGTCCTCAAGGAACGCCGTCCCGGCGAGTTGCTGGGCGATGTCCTGGCCGGTGAGCAAGAGGTTCACGCCCCGGGCAGCGGCCTGGGAAAGCGCGGCGCGGTCCTCAGGCGGCAGCGCGCCCGGCCCGGAGTCGCCCGAGTACCATATGACCGTGGGCAGGCGCAGGTCAGCAAGGCAGGCGTAGGGCGGCAGGCCCTGGGCCCGGCGCCGCCACAAAGACCATGTCAGGTCAAGCGACTCAAGCGCGGTCGTGTAGAAGCCTTCGTGGCGGGCCGCAGGGTCGTTGTTGACCACAAGCAGGTGGGCGCGCGAGGTTGCAAGGCTGACAGCGGTATCGCCGGTGAACGCGAAGTTCCAGAAGCGGTTGTAGTACGGCGGGGCCGGGGTAATGAAAAGGGTCATCAGCGTGTCGAGGATCGAGAGCGTGAAGAAGCCGGACCGGTCGGTGAACGCCGAGTCCCAGACGGCAGCGGAACCGGCCACGCGCGACTTGACCCATACCGGGAATCCGAACCCGGTTACCGAATCGACAAGCTGGCCGCGCAGGGTGTAGCGGCCGTAGACTTTGAACTCGATGTTGACGGTATCGTTGGCCGGGTCGCTGTCCGGGGCGCAGAACGCGGCCGCGCGGTAGTTGCCGGGTTCCTGGGCATACCAGTCGCCCAGTTCGAAGGTGTCGATGCCGAGGAACGGAAAGTCGGGTACGCTCAGAGCGCCCTGTATGTCAGGCAACTGCCAGCAGAGGTCGAGCGTGCGCGGCCGCAGTCCGACATTGGCTGCGGGGACGGCGAAGCGCAGAGTGTCGCCCTGCACAAAGAAGCCGCGCGGGTCGGGACGGGCGAACTCAAGCACGCTGATGTCATCGGGGTACGTCGGGGTGACGAACACGTCGGTGCCCATGAAGTTCAGGTACGTCGAAACCCAGGTCTGGTCGCGCGTGTCCGGGTCGGTCCAGGTCGCGGGAATCCCGCCGTCGCGGTCGGTATCCAGCGCGAGCAGGGTGTCGACGAGGTACTGGTGAACCAGCCACGAGCGCCGGGTTCCGATCAGCTCGGCAGATGACCGGTAGGCGTTTGCCAGCCAGATGATGTGGGAGCAGTTCCAGTTGCCGGTCGGGTAGAAACCGGGCAGCGAGTCAGTGTAGGTCAGAAGCCACTGACGGCCGGCCGCGGTGTCGGCCCGGCAGAAGGTGTGGGCGATGCCCCAGAAGGCGGTGCCGCCGCACATCGCCCAGTTGCCGATGGCAAGACGCGCCCGGGCGTCGGCCTCCACCCACTGCTTGACGCGCAGGCCCCGGGCAAGGGCCGAATCGCGCAGCGTCGCGTCGCCGCGCGACACTGCCCAGTCGTAGGCCATTCCCGATGACTGGGCCGTGACGAAGTAGTCCAGCGCCGAGGCATAGAGCGCGAGCGGGTTGGCGATGTAGAAGCTGCGGCAGGAGTCGGCGTAAACCCGATGGGTCGAATCACCCCAGGCGCGGCGGTATTCGGCCTCGGCAAAGAAGCCCAGTCCTGCGTTCCACACCGCGTACCAGAGGTTCGAAGGCTGGCCGCCGTGCTCGCGCCAGGCCGGGTTGCGGTAGAGGTAAATCCAGGCGCGGCGGATGTTTTCGCGGTAGGTGTCCAGCCCGGTCAGCTCGTACCAGCGCGACCAGACCCAGACCGCTTCCTGCGTGTTGTCGGTTTCGATGATGTCCGGCTGGTGCTCGGATTCGATGATGCCGCCATAGTGCGGCGAGAGCGAGTCGCTGACCTGGTGGGCGCGGAGAAACTCACAGGTGAGGTGGATGCGCTCGAGGTAGTTGCAGCGGCGCGGCCCGCGTACCGGGCCGTCAGAAAGCGGAACACCGGTCGGGCCGAGGGCATCGGCCGAGCGGATTTCTGCTTCGGTCCATGGCCGGGCCGCGAACGCGGCCGAGGCGACGAGTAACGACAAGATGATGTTACGCCAGCGCATCGTGTCCTCCTGCGAGAGGTTAGGCCGGAGTCCGGGCCAGTCAAGCGCGATGCTCGAATCGCCGCAGCTCTGTCCCGACGCGATGCCGGGTAACTCCGCGTCGCCACTACAGGTAGTGGTGTCGGCTGACACGGGATACTACAGGTTGTGGAGGGGGTAACCCCGGGGCTGAGCGTGCCGGCGATCGCCGACGCGAGTGTGCGGGCCGGCCCGGCGCAGAGCAGATGGTCAAACAGGGCATTCACGGGTGTGGCTGACCCGGCTTTGAGCGCCGGACAGAGTGCGGGCGCGACGCGCTGCATGAACCTCGGCGCAGAGCGTTCGTTCGTCACGGCGGTGAAACCGATTCTGATTGCACGGCGGAGTGCCGATGTCACGACCGGGCTCGGGCCGGCGTTGAGCGGCACGGCTGACCGCGGTAGGAGCAGGCAGGCCGCGCCGCGTCTGCCGGCCTGCCAGCCCGGGTGTCTTCCCGGAAGGTGCTTGACCGCGGCGGCGGGGTGTGTAAGACTTGTGGCCGAACGCAGAGAGCGCCCGCCCGGGGCGGTCGAATGGAGAGGTCGGCAGGCGGGGCCGTGAGTACAGGATTGGCCGCAGAGAAGCGTAAGATAGACGATTGGAGTTGTGATGTTGACTGACATCGAGATAGCGCAGCAGGCGAAGCTGAAGCCGATTGCCGAGATCGTCCGCGCGCTCGGCATCGAGGATCTCGACCTGGTGCTGCCGTACGGGAACTACAAGGCGAAGCTCTCGCTGCGGCTGTTTGACCAGCTCAAAAACCGGCCGGTCGGCAAGCTCGTGCTGGTGACCGCGGTGTCGCCGACGAAGTACGGCGAGGGCAAGACGACCGTTTCGGTCGGGCTGTCGATGGCGCTGAACCGACTGGGCCACAAGTCAACCGTGGTGCTGCGCGAGCCGTCGCTCGGGCCGGTGTTCGGCATCAAGGGCGGCGCGGCCGGCGGCGGCTATTCGCAGGTGCTGCCGATGGACGACATCAACCTGCATTTCACCGGCGACATCCATGCCGTGACCGCGGCGCACAACCTGCTCTCGGCGATGCTGGACAACTCGATTCATTTCGGCAACCCGCACCGCATCGACGAACGGGAGATTATCTTCCCGCGGACAATCGACATGAACGACCGGGTAATGCGGACGATGGTCGTGGGCCTGGGCGGCAGGACCAACGGGCCGGCGCGCGAGGACACCTGCGTCATAACCGCCGCGTCCGAGGTGATGGCGATTCTGGGGCTGGCCGCGTCGCGGGCCGAGCTGAAGGAACGGCTGGCGCGGATTCTCGTGGCGATGGGCTACGACGACAAGCCGGTGAGCGCGGCCGACCTCGGGGCGACCGGCGCAATGGCGGTGCTGCTGAAGGACGCGCTCAAGCCGAATGTCGTGCAGACCATCGAGGGCACGCCGGCGTTTGTCCATGCCGGGCCTTTCGCCAACATCGCCCACGGCACCGCGAGCGTGGTGGCAACCGAGATGGCGCGCCGGCTGTGCGAGTACACGGTCATCGAGGCGGGTTTTGGCTCAGACCTCGGTGCCGAGAAGTTCGTGGACATCGTGGCGCACAAGGCAGGCTGGAACGTGGACGGCTGCGTGCTGGTTGCGACGGTGCGGGCGCTGAAACACCAGGGCGGCGCGGCCGACGCGAAAAGCGCGCGGCTGACCCATCTCTGGGCCGGGATGGCTAACCTCGCCCGGCACATCGACAACTGCCGGGCCCTGGGTCTGGACCCGGTCGTGGCGCTGAATCGCTTCAGCGACGACCGCGATGACGATGTGCGGATGGTCGAGCAGTACTGCCGCGAGCATGGCGCGGCGTTCGCGGTGAGCGACGGGTTCGAGCGGGGCGGGGCAGGATGCGAAGCGCTGGCCGAGGCGGTGATGAAGCAGGTGGAGGAGAAGCCGGGCAGGAACCGGCCGGTGTACGACTACGATTCGTCGGTCGAGGACAAGATCGAGACGGTGGCGCGGCGCATCTACGGTGCAGGACAGGTCGTGTACACGCCGCGGGCCGAGCGCGACCTCAAGCGCATCCGAAAACTGGGCTACGAGAAGCTGCCGATCTGCGTTGCCAAGACGCCGCTGTCGCTTTCCGACGACCCGGAATGCCTGGGCGCGTGTGAGGGTTTCAAGATTGCCATTTCGGCAGTCCACATCCGCGCCGGGGCCGGGTACCTCGTCCCGGTCGCGGGCGAGATGGAGCTCCTGCCGGGTCTGGCAAAGCGTCCCAACGCATTGAAGATAGATATCTTCGATGACGGCAGGATCGTGGGGCTGTCGTAGGGCCGGGCGAATCGCGAGCCGCGAAGGGCGAATGATCGAGTGATGGCCACGAGGGCGGCAGGCGCGGCGGCGCTGGCATGCGCCCTGCTTGCGTGCGCGCGGCCCGGGATGCCGGCGCGCGAGTTCCTGCAGTACAACGTTGAAACGGTGCGCGAGGGCCAGACCGACCGGATGCTGGAGCACTGCTTCAAGGTAGCGCTGATGGTGCTGCGCGAGCCGGTGTGGGACGGTACGGCGCGCGGTTTCGACCGCGATGAACTGCTCGAACAGAAGGCGAACTGGCGCGGCCTGTTTCACAAGCCGCTCATTGCCGACTGGTTGCAGTCGCTGCAGGAGCCGGGTTCAGATCTTGCGATCGTCGCGGTGTACGAGTTCGGTCGGTACGAGGAAATGGCGGCTTTCCTGGGCGAGGACCCGCTGGTCGGCGGAGTTCCGGTGGTCGAAGAGGTCTACCGGCAGAATCCGGACTTCGTCCCGGCGGCGTGGCCGGCCGAGCGGGTGAAGTTCATCGACCGGATGGCGCCGCGCGTGTTTTCGGCGGCGCTCTGGCCGCGTATCGCCCGGCGCTCGGCGCGGGACGCGGACTGGTCGGGGCTGCGGCTGCTCGAAGAAGCGCGGGTCGTGGACCGCTGGGCCGTCGCCTACCTGTCGAGCAAGGGCGTGCTCTACGGCACGCTGATGCTGCGCGCGCGCGGACTCTGGGCTCTCTGGCCGCTGGTTCACTAGCCGGCAGCCGCCTTGACTTCGAGAGCAGGCAAACTACACTATTGGCTATGACCGTCGCTCTGCTCCTGCTTGTATCCGCGTTGCCGATGCAGGGCAGCCTGAAGGCGACCGTTGAGGCGGCCGTGACCTCGACCGCCGAGGGGCGCGCGGTCGAAATCTACTACGAGATTCCCCACGGTTCCCTCGTGTTCACAAGGACAGGCGTCGGTTTCGAGGCGCGTTACCAGGTCCGGGCGCAGGCGTTCGGCCGTGCGCGCCGCCCTTTGGCCGGTCGGGTGTGGGACCTGCGCGTGGCGGCGTACGAGTATGGCGCGACGAGCGCGGGCGATTCTTCGGCGAGCGGTTTCCTCACGATGGCGCTGCCCGAGTCAACCGTCGCGGTTTCGGTCGAGGTGCGCGACCTGTCGAGCGAGCGCCGTTCGACCGGGAGAATGGAGGTGTCGTCCGCGGCGTCCGGGCTTGCCCTGGCCTTTGTCGTCGGGGACAGCGTTGTCGGCACGCGGCGATTCGGGATTGCCGACACCGTGCGGGTGGTGGCGCGGGCCGGGGCGGGCGTTGAGCTGGACAGCTGTCGATTCCTCTTGAGCAGCCGCGGCCGCGTCGTGACCGGCCGGACTGCGCCGGCTTACGACTCGGCCGGCGCGCGCGCCGCCGGTTTCTCCTACCCGGTCGCCGGCACGGACCGGGGACCGCGCCTGCGCAACGGCGACTATGAGCTGGTCGTGACCGGTTTTGCCGCGGGCGGCCAGACCGGCGCGGTCGCGACGTTCCGCGTCGATTACCCGTTTCACTACGACGACAGCGCGTACCGGGCGCGCGTCGAGCAGCTGATTTACGTCGCGACGCCGGAGGAGATACGGCGGCTGAAGACGGCGGCCCCGGCCGAGCGCGACAGCCTGTGGCGCGGCTTCTGGCAGTCGCGCGACGATGTTCCGTCAACCGGACGGAACGAGCGCGAGGACGAGTACTTCGCCCGCATAGACTACGCGAATGAGAAGTTCCGGCACGGCGACCTCGGCTACCGCAGCGACCGCGGCCGGGTCTATGTCACCTACGGGCCGCCCGACCAGGTCGAGACGCGACCGTTCGAGCTGGACCGGCCCGCTTACGAAATATGGCACTACTACGAAACCGGTCGGTCGTTTCGGTTCATCGACCGGTACGGCACAGGGCAGTATGTCCTGTCCGGGGCAGGGTGATAATGCAGTGCGCGTCGCGCGGGTCTTGCCGGTCAACCGAATCGTGAGAACACCAGAGAATCAGTCGACGCCTTGCCTGATGTGTTGCGGGCGCGGTTTCGGGAACTGAGGCATGGCGCTGGTTGCCGTCCTCGCGCTGTCCCTCGCCGGGGCGATAGACTTCACAGTCGACTGGGCCGCGTTTCGCGCAGCCGGCGACTCAAGCCGGGTCGAGTTCTTCTACTCGGTTCCCCACGACCAGCTGCGCTATGAAGCGGCCGGCGACAGCGGTGTCGAAGCGCGCTTCGAGGTGGCGGTGACGATGCGCGCGCTGGACGGCGACTTCGTGCAGTCCGGTTCGTTCACCAAGCGGGCGCGGCTGCGCTCGTTCCAGGCGGCGCAGCTTGCCCAGACCCAGTTCGTCGATGGTTTCAGCATCATCGCGCCGCCCGGGCGCCATTCGTTTTCCCTTGTGGTGTCCGAGTCGACCCCGGCCGGGGTCAATCGCGGCGAGCGCGCCGATACGCTGACGCTGGAGTCGTTCGCGGAAGGCCTCACGCTCAGCTCCCTGCAACTGGGCACGAGCACGGCCACCGACACGTCGACCGGGGCAGTCTCGGTCGTGCCCAACCCGGCTCTGCAGCGCGGCGTGTCCGGTCACGACCTGGTGTATCTGTACTTCGAGGCCTATGGATTCGCCGCAGACACGGGTTCCTGCGATGTCAGACTGGGCATTCTCAAACGGGGCGCGGGGCGGCCGGATTCGCTGGTCAAGGAGGCCACCGTGACGCGGTCGTGGCGCGGTCGCAGGCTGGCCGCGGCGCTCGGCCTGTCGGTCGAGGGCATCGGGCCGGGCGGCTACGCACTGTCGGTCAAGTTGTCCGAACCGGGGACCGGACGGACGGCGCGTGCAGAACACGCGTTCCGGCTGGGCGAGCCGGAGCCGCCGCTGCCGAGCGCCGACTGGCTGGCAACTTTGCCGCCGGTGCAGCTGAAGCATGTCCGCGATATCAGGTTCGTCGCCACGCCGCGCGAGCTGGCGTACTACAACTCGCTCAGCGACTCCGGCCAGACGGCGTACCTCGCGTGGTTCTGGGCGCGCCGCGACCTGGCCGAGTTCGCGCGGCGGATGGAGACGGTCGAGGCCCGCTACGCCCGGCCGAGAACCCCGGGAGTCAGCACCGATCGCGGCCGGGTATATGTCAAGTACGGCGAGCCGGACGCGGTCGAACAGCGCGTGATCGAGACCGACCTGCGGCCGCGCGAGTACTGGCACTACTACGGCACCGGCTACAGCTTCATCTTCATCGACGTGCGCGGCGACGGCAACCACCGGCTGGCCTGGAGCAACTCGCCGGAAGAGCGTTCGACCGGGTACGAGTCGTACCTGTCACCGGAGGAGCTGAACCAGTTCAAATGAGGCCAACGCGCACCGCCCGGGTCGAGCTGCACCAGTTCAAGTCGGAGCTGTGCGAGGTGCCGGACGAGCTCGAGCTCGCGCCGGGCGACCCGGTTGTCATCAGCGACGAGGAGGGCGAGGACTTCGGCCGGCTGGCTGCCTTTGTTGACGGCGACGACGTCCGGAGTACAGTGCTGCGGCGTGCGAACGAGGCCGACATCGAGCGCCGGGCCGAGCTGGACGCGCGCACGCCCGCCGCACTGGCGCTCTTCTGCCGGCTCAAGGACGAGTTCCGGCTGGACATGCGCGTGGTCGGGGCGCACTGGCGGCTGGACCGCAGGAAGATATGCTTCTACTTCGCCTCGGAGGACCGGCTCGACTTCCGGGCGCTGCACAAGGCGGTGTCGTCGGCGCTGAACATGCGCGTGGCCATCAAGCAGGTCGGGGTGCGCGACCACGCGCGTCTGCTGGGCGGGTTGGGGCCGTGCGGCCGCGAGGTCTGCTGCCGGTCGTTTATGACCGAGTTGCGGCCGATCGCGTTGCGGATGGCGCGCCAGCAGAACCTGTTCGTCGAACCGGCCAAGATCTCGGGGCTGTGCGGCAAGTTACTTTGCTGTCTGGCGTTTGAGGACTCTGCGTATCACCAGTGGATTGCCGATATGCCTCGTGTCGGCTCGCAGGTGATGACCGAGCGCGGCTATGCGACCGTGGTGACGGTCGATCAGGCGAAGCGCCGGGTCACCGTGCGCCACGACGACAACGCCGAGGAGTGTCTGGCATTGGAGGAAATCAGTTGCCATCACGGAGACCGTTAGCGAGCAGGACCGGACGGAAGTCCGCGGGCAACGGCGGCGTGGACCGCGCAGTTGCAGAGGCGGCCCGGCGCGAAGGCATCGCGCCCGAAGCGCTGGCCCGCAGCATCGCGGCCGGCCGCGCGGTGCTGCTCAAATCGAAGCGCCACCGTATCCGGCCGATTGCGGTGGGCGAGGGCACCGCGGTCAAGGTGAACGCCAATATCGGGACTTCGCCTGACCAGAGCGGCCTGCGCGGCGAACTGGCCAAGCTCACCGCCGCGGTCGAGGCCGGCGCCGACACGGTGATGGACCTGTCGGTCGGCGGTGACGTTGACCGAGTGCGGCGCGCGGTCGTCGAGGAGTCGCCGGTGCCGGTCGGGACCGTGCCGCTGTATCAGGTTGCGATTGACGCCCGGCGGCAGGGCAGGTCTTTCACAGAGATGCCGGCCCGGGCCTTCCTCGACGGTGTTCAGAAGCATCTGGACGACGGCGTCGATTTCGTCACGGTGCACTGCGGCATCAACCGCCAGAATCTCGAGCGGCTGACCGGCGCCCGGCGGCTGTGCGGGGTGGTCAGCCGGGGCGGGTCGATGACCGTGGAGTGGATGGTGCGCAACAACGCCGAGAACCCGCTGTACGAGTACTACGATGAACTGCTGGCGCTGGCCCGTTCGCACGGTGCGGTGCTGAGTCTGGGCGACGGGTTCCGGCCGGGCGCGACCGCCGACGCCACCGACGAGGCCCAGGTCGCCGAGCTTGTTACCATCGGCGAGCTGGCGGCGCGCGCGCGCGCCGCCGGGGTCGGGGTGATGGTCGAGGGGCCGGGCCACGTGCCGCTGGATCAGATCGAGGCGAACGTCAGAATCGAGAAGGCGGTTTGCGGCGGCGCGCCGTTCTATGTGCTGGGGCCGCTGGTGACCGACGTGGCCTGCGGCTACGATCACATCGCCGGCGCGATCGGCGGGGCGCTGGCGGCCTACTACGGGGCGGACTTCCTGTGTTACGTCACGCCCTCGGAGCATCTTGGCTTGCCTGACATCGAGGACGTGCGCCAGGGCGTGATCGCCTCGCGCATCGCGGCGCACGCGGCCGACCTGGCCCGGCACCGGCCGCACGCGGCGGACTGGGACCGGCGGATTTCCCGCGCACGCGCCGGGCTCGACTGGGACGGCATGATCAACGGTTGTGTGGACCCGCGCCGGGCGCGGGCGGTTTTCAGCAGGGCGCGGTCGGGTACCGACGGCGCCTGCACAATGTGCGGTGAGTTCTGTGCGATAAAGCGAAGCAAGGAGACGCTTGATGGTTAAGCCCAAGTATACCCTCTACACGCCGGGCCCGGTCGCGGTCGCGCCCGAGGTGCTGCGGGAGATGTCGTCCGGGCTCGTGTATCATCGCGAGGCCTCGTTCACGCGGCTGTTCGAGTCGGTGCGCGCCGGGCTGCAGCGGCTGATGCTGACGAAGTCCGAGGTCCACCTGCTGACGTCGTCGGGCACGGGCGCGATGGAGGCGGCGGTGTGCAACCTCGTCAACCACGGCGACAAGGTGCTGGTCGCGACCGCCGGCCGGTTCGGCGAGCGCTGGCGCGAGATATGCCTGCGGTTCGGAGCCTTCGTCGACGAGCTGAGCCGGCCCTATGGCGAGTCGGTGCCGCCCGAGGAGCTCGAACGCCGGCTGCTGGCCAACGACTCGGCGCGCTGCGTGTTCGCGACGCTGACCGAGACCTCGACCGGCGCGGTGCACGACATCAAGGCCTACGGCGACATCTGCCACCGGCTGAACCGCCTGCTGGTGGTCGATGCCGTGGCCGGGCTGGGCTGCGACGAGCTGCGCACGGACCAGTGGTATGTCGACGTGGTCGTGGGCGGTTCGCAGAAGGGTCTGGGAGTGCCGCCGGGCATCGGCTTCATCGCGTTGAGCCCCCGCGCCTGGGAGCAGGTCGGCCGCTGCAAGAACTCGCGCTACTACTTCGACCTGCGCGCGGCGCGGCGCTACGCCGAGAAGGGCCAGACCGCGTGGACTCCCGCGATATCGGTGATCTACGCGATGGACATCGCCCTCAAGCGCATCCTTAAGGGCGGGATGCCGGCCTACTGGAAGAGCCGCAAGACCCTGGCCGACGGCGTGCGCCGCCGCATCGCGGCGATGAAGCTGGAGCTGTTCCCGCGCCGGCCATCCAACGCGCTGAGCGTCATCCGGATGCCGGATGGCGTTGACGGCGCGAAGGTCGTCGATGTGTGCAAGAACCGCTACAAGATACTGCTCGCTAACGGCCAGGGCGACATGCGCGGCAAGATAGTGCGCATCGGGCATATGGGTCCGGTGACCAAGGCGTGGGTCGACAAGGGCCTGCGCGCGTTCGAGCTGTCGTACCGGGCGGTGGCGCGCGGACGGTAGCGTCAGGCTGATTCCGTGCGGCCGCGCTCAGCGCGGCCGCACGCC
>CBFGIY010000069.1:0-12530 GCA_965648935.1 Caldifarciminota bacterium | reverse complement strand
GCACCGCGGCGAGCTGCTCTCGCCGCGGCTGCTTCTTGCCGTCGACCGGGTCCGTGCTGCCGGCGGCCGGGTCGTGCTTTACGCCAACCGACTGGGCGTGGCGCGCGCGGTCACGTGCCGCGACTGCGGCGCAGTGCTGAGTTGCGCGGACTGCCACACGCCGGTCTTGCTGCAGGCGACCGGCCAGCTTGTCTGCCGGCTCTGCGGCCGGTCCGAGCCGGCCCGCCCGACATGCCCGGCCTGCGGCGGCGGCGATTTCCAGTACCGTGTGCCCGGCGTCGAGATGATCGCGCGCGAGGTGCGGCGGCTGCGTCCCGGTCTGGGAGTTGCGTCCGTGACCGGGGCCGAGCCGGCGACGCCCGATGCCGATGTGCTGGTCGGCACCCGGGCCCTGCTTGCACGGCCCTGGCCTGCTCGGGTCGGCCTCGTCGCGGCGGTCCGGGCCGACGACGACCTCGCCCTGCCCGACTTCCGCTCGGGCGAGCGGCTGTTCGCGGCGCTCTGGCGGCTGGGACGGCGGGCCGAAGAGCTGAGTGCCGAGTACATCATCCAGGCGCGCCGGCCCGAGGAACCGGCACTCGCCTGCGCGGCCGATATGGATGTCGCCGGGTTCTTCGAAGGAGAGCTGAAGCGACGCGAAGAAGCCGGGTTTCCGCCGGCGCGGCGCCTCGTCCTCATCACGATACGCGACAGGAGCGAGGCCGGTGCCGAGCGGGCCGCGCGCGCCGTTGTCCGCCGACTGGGCCGGCTGGCCGGCATTGAGACGCTCGGCCCGATACCGACCGCGCCGCGCCGCGCCGAGCGGCAGTTGCTGGTCAAACTGCCGTTGCGAACGCGGCTTGACCGGCTGGTCACGCGCGACGAACTGGAGCGATTCGGCCGGGATGTGCGGGTCGATGTCGACCCGCAGGAAGTGGTATAGGCGGGTTCAGGGCTGCGCGGCCGGTGCCGGGCGGTTGAGCACGCGCTGCAGGTTCTCGCGCAGGGTGCGGGCAGACCGAGAAGAGTCGGCCGAGTCGAGCAGCGCGGCGGCCGCGGCCAGGAACTCGCGCGCCTTCTCGTATTCCTTCAGCGTTTCCCATGCCACCCCGGCGTTGTTGAGCGCGGCCTTGCGCAGCGGCGAGAGCGAGTCGGCGAGCAGCGCGCGGTCGTACCAGGTTATCGCGCTGTCCTGATAGCCGTGGCTCTGGAACAGGTAGCCGGCGGCGAAGGCCGACCATGCGGCCAGCGGCCGGTCCGCCGAGTCGGCCGCGGCGCGGAACTGGTCGAGCGCGCGGTCTTTGTGGTCGGCCTCGTGCAGCGTGAGTCCGATGTAGGCGTGCAGGAGGCCGGCCCGGCCGGGCGCGGGTCGCCGGGCCATCCTGCTCAGCTTTGCCTGGGCTTCGTCGAAACGGCGCTGCTCAAGCAGGCTGTCGACAGCGCCGAACTCGCTCTCGGCCCAGTCGGGCAGGACCGCGTGGAAGCTGCTGTCGGGCGCGACGTCGCCGAGCATCCGGGTGATGGAAACAAGGTCCTGGCTGACCGCACCGAGCAGGGCCGAGCCCGGGGGTGCCGGGGGGCGCGAGAGCGACGAGATGATGAGGTAGCCAAGAGCGGCGCCGACCACGCCGACGACGAGCCAGGTCGTGTACTTGGTCGGTATGCGCAGGCCGGGCTTCTTCTTTTCGGGCTTCTGCCTGAGCTTGGTTTTCGACATCGGTCCGAGCTTAACCGCGGCAGAGCCGGTGTCAAACCGGCGCGCCCGCGCTTGACTTTGGCGGCGCATCGGGCTATTCACTGTGCGTGCCGACAGCATCCAAGACGGACCTCTCTGACATTGCCGGCATCGGTGCGGCCATCGCGGCGGCCCGGGCCGCGATGGAGTCAGGCCAGTCGCCGTTCGGCTGCGCGATAGCGCGCGATGGAGAGGTCATCGCCGCCGCCGGCAACACGGTCTGGCGCGATACCGACCCTTCGGCCCACGCCGAGGTCAACGCGATACGCGCCGCCTGCCGGCGTCTGGGCACGATTGACCTGTCCGGCTGCGTGCTGTACTCGACCTGCGAGCCGTGCCCGATGTGCTTTGCCACCGCGCACTGGGCACGCATCCCGCGCGTCGTGTTCGGGGCGAGCATCCCAGACGCGGCCCGGGCAGGATTCAACGAGATGGCGCTGACCAACGAGCAGATCAAGGCGCTGGCCGGCCTGGGCGTCGAACTCGTGCCCGGAGTCCGGGCAGACGAGTGCCGCCGGCTGTTTGTCGAGTGGCAGGGGCGCGCCGGGGCGCGGCCCTACTGACCGGCCCGGCCGCGCGCAGTTGACGCCCGGCCCGGCGACGCTACAATTCTGCCGAAACCAATGGAAAATCAACAGGCACCAGTTCGCGTCGGCGGTGCAGACCCGCGCCGGGCGGCGCTGTGAAGAAGTTTCTGCTCGAGCCGCCGGTCGAGCTGACGACCCCGAAGGGGCACCGCTTCACCATACTGCGTCGGTTCTGCAAGGGCTGCCGGATATGCGTCGAGTTCTGCCCGACCGGGACGCTCGACCTCGACGAGCGGTTCAAGGTGACGGTGGCTCATCCCGAGAAGTGCATCGGCTGCCGGATGTGCGAGCTGCGCTGTCCGGACATGGCGATTTTCGTGGTCAAGGCCGCGCGCCCGTCGGCAGAGAAGGCGGCGGAGTGACGCAACTGCTGTCCGGCAACGAGGCCTGCGCCATCGGCGCGCTGCGCGCCGGTGTGCGTTTCTTCGCAGGTTACCCGATAACCCCGTCAACCGAGATTGCCGAGTACCTCGCGCGCGAGCTGCCACGGCTCGGCGGGACGTTCATCCAGATGGAGGACGAGATCGCGTCGATCTGCTGCATGAACGGCGCGACCGCGGCCGGCCTGAAGGCGATGACCGCGACCTCGGGCCCGGGCTTCTCGCTGATGCAGGAGGGCCTGGGCTACTCGATAATGGCCGAGCTGCCCTGCGTCATCGTCAACGTGATGCGGGGCGGGCCGGCGACCGGCACGCCGACGCGCACCGCCCAGGGCGACGTGATGCAGGCGCGTCACGGCACGCACGGCGACCACCCGATAGTCGCGCTCTGCCCGTGGAGCGTGCGCGAGTGCTTCGACCTGACCGTTGAGGCGGTGAACGTTTCCGAGCGGCTGCGCATCCCGGTGATAGTGCTGATGGACGAAATCGTCGGACACATGCGCGAGGCGGTCGAACTGCCCGAAACGGTCGAACTCTGGCAGTCGAGCAACGCGAAGCCGGCGCCGGCCGACTACTACCATTATGACGACAGCAACAACTACGACGCGCGCATCGCCAGCTTCGGCGAGGGCTACCGGGTCCACCTGACCGGGCTGACCCATCGCAAGGACGGGTTCCCGACCGACGACCCTGAGACCATCCGCTGGAACATGGACCGGCTGCGCCGCAAGATCGACGACAACCGGTCGTGGCTGTGGGATGTCACCTACGAGGACCTCGGCGCCGAGACGATAATCGTCTGCTACGGCAGCGCGGCGCGGTCGGCGATGGAAGCCAAGCGCCAGTTCGAGCGCAAGACCGGCCGGCGGGTCGGCATCCTGCGCGTGCGCATGGTCTGGCCTTTCCCGAGCGAGCGGATGAAGTCCTACCTGCGCAGCGCCCGGCGCATAATCGTGCCGGAGATGAACCAAGGCCAGCTGCGGCGCACGGTCGAGCGCAGCGTCAGCCCGGACGTGCCGGTCGTGTCGGTGCTGCGCTACGACGGCGAGATGCTGACGCCCGAAGAAATCGTGGAGGCGCTGTGATGGCGGAGCACGACAACGGAGTGTGCCCGGCCCTGCCCAACGAGCTGCTGGACTTCTACCGCGTCGACGAGCGCCTGCCGCACATTCTCTGCCCGGGCTGCGGCATCGGCACGGCGATGAACACGGTCGTCCGGGCGGTGCAGGAGCTCGGGATCAAGCAGGACGAGCTGTGCGTGGTGTCGGGCATCGGCTGCTCGTCGCGGGTGTCCGGGTACCTGGACTGCGATACCTTTCACACGCTGCACGGCCGCGCGCTGCCGGCCGCGACCGGGGTGCGTCTTTCGAAGGCCTGGATGAAGGTCGTGGTGTTCGGCGGCGACGGCGACATGCTGGCGATCGGCGGGAATCACTTCATCCACGCGGCGCGGCGCAATGTCGATGTCACCGTGTTCGTCATCAACAACTTCACTTACGGCATGACCGGCGGCCAGTACTCGCCGACCACGCCGACCCACGAGAAGGCGGCGACCGCGCCGTACGGCAACGTCGAGCGCGAGTTCGATATCTGCTTCCTCGCCCGGGCGACCGGCGCCATGTTTGTCGCGCGCAGCACGACGTTCCACGTCGCCCATCTCAAGCAGATGGCCAAGCTCGCGCTGGGCAAGAAGGGATTCAGCGTCGTCGAGATCGTGTCGCAGTGCCCGACCCTCTACGGCCGGCACCAGAAGCTCGGCGATGCCGTGAAGATGCTGGAGTGGATACGCGACCGCTCGATCGACGTGAGCAAGGTCGCAGACCCGTGGGCGGTGCAGGACAAGTTCGTCATCGGCGTGCTGCACGACCGCGCCGAGGTGCCGCCCTACAGCGAGCTCTATCAGGGCGTGCGCGAAGCCGCGGGCGGGGAGAAGAAGTGACGACCGAGATCCGGCTGGCCGGCACGGGCGGGCAGGGCGTCATCCTCGCCAGCGTGATCCTCGCCGAGGCCGCGGGCGTGCACGAGGGGCGGCAGGTGGTGCAGACCCAGAGCTACGGGCCGGAGGCGCGGGGCGGGGCGTCGCGCGCCGACGTCATCATCTCTGACAAGCCGATACTGTTCCCGAAGAGCCGACGCCTCGACGTGCTGGTCTGCCTGAGCCAGCAGGCCGCGGACAAGTACTTCGACGACCTGAAGCAGCGCGGCACCGCCCTGGTTGACAGCTTCTACGTGCGGTCGTGCCCGCGCGCAGACGCCGTCGCGCTGGCGCTGGCCGAGACCGCGCGCCAGGAGCTCGGGCGCGAGTTGTTCACCAACATCCTCACGCTCGGCGCGCTGGCGCGGGTCTGCGGCGTGGTCAAGCTCGCCTCGCTGGAGCTGGCCGTCGCCAGCCGCGCGCCGGCAAGCACGCTCGAGCTCAACCGCAAAGCGCTCAGGGTCGGCTGGGACCTTGCCGAGCGCCACCTCGAGGCGGCCCGGTCCGGGGCGGGCAGCGCTTGAAGTCCAGCCGCAGGGCCAGCGCCGCGACGCAGCCCGAACCGACCATCGCCGGCCGCATCGAGGCGATGCTCGAGCCGGGGATGTACGGCCGGGGCGTCGAGCGGGTGCGGCTTATCCAGACCCACACCTCGTGGGTGTTTCTCACCGGCAGCCACGCCTACAAGGTGAAGAAGCCGGTGAACTTCGGGTTTCTCGATTACACCACGCTCTCGGCCCGGCGGTTCTTCTGTGCCGAGGAGCTGCGATTGAACCGTTCCATCGCGCCCGACATCTACATCGGGGTCGTGCCGATAACGCTGGCGGGCGGCCGGCTGCGCTTCGGCGGCCGGGGCCGGGTGCTGGACTACGCCCTGAAGATGCGCGAGCTGCCCCAGGACTGGCTGATGACCGAGCAGTTGCGGCGCGACCGCGTGACCTGGGACCACATCGACGAGATAGCGCGGCTGACCGCCGAGTTTCACGCGCGGGCCGAGCGCGGCCGCCAGGTCGCGCAGTACGGCAGTTCCGAGATAATCAAGCTCAACTGGGACGAGAACTTTGCCCAGACGCTGGACTTCCGGGGCCGGACCATCGGCTACAAGGCATACGACGAGCTGCGCCGGACGGTCGAGCGGTTCATCACGGCGAACCGGGGCCGGTTCCGCTACCGGCGCGAGGCCGGGTTTGTGCGGCGCTGTCACGGCGACCTCCATTCGAAAAACATCTTCGTCAACGGCGGCGTGCACATCTTCGACTGCATCGAGTTCAACCCGCGCTTCTCCTGTTCCGATGTCGCATCCGAGGTGGCGTTCTTCGTAATGGACCTGGAGTACGCCGGCCGGCACGACCTTGCCGGGTACTTTGTCGAGCGCTACCTCGAACGCACCCGCGATACCGGGATGCTGCGGCTGTTGGATTTCTACAAGTGCTACCGGGCCTATGTCCGGGGCAAGGTAACGAGTTTCAATCTCAACGACACGGGGGTGAGCGCGGCCGACAAGGTCCGGGCGCGCAAGACCGCTCGGCGCTACTTCGAGCTGTCGCTTGAGTACGCGCGCCGGCTCGATGCGAAGCCGTGGCTCGCGGTGATGATGGGCCTGCCCGGCACGGGCAAGACCTACGTGGCGCGGCGGCTGGCCGCGCGCACCGGCGCTTTCCACCTGCTGTCCGATTCCATCCGCAAGCAGATGCTGGGGATTCCCGTGACCGAGCGGCGCTGGGAAGGCTACAACAAGGGCATCTACCGGGGCAACATCGGCAAGAAGACCTACGACGAGATGTTCCGCAGGGCCGCGGCCTTCCTGGGCGCGGGGCAGAGGGTGATACTCGACGCGACCTTCCTGCACCCGGAGTCGCGCGCGCGCGCGCGCGCGGTCGCAGGGCGCGCCGGGGCGCCGGTGCGGTTCCTTCTCGCCGAGTGCCCGGACCGCACGGTGCGGCGCCGGCTCGTGACCCGCGCCATCGAGAACTCGTTCTCGGACGCCAACGTCGAGGTGTACGAGGCGATGAAGCGGCGCTTCGTGCCGCCGCGGGCCGAGCGCGACGTGCTACGCATCAACACGCGCCAGCCGGCCGCGACCCTGGTCAAGCGCATTGAGCGCGCACTACTTCGTGTCTGACGCCCATGTCGGGGCGGGGCCGGCCGCGGCCGAGGACCGGCTTGTCCGGTTCATTGATTCGCTGCGCGGCCGGGCCGATTCGCTCTACATCCTCGGCGACCTTTTCGAGTTCTGGTTCGAGTACGGCCGGGTCATCCCGAAGCGGGGCTTCCGGGTGCTGGCCGCGCTGTCCGGCCTGGTCAGCGCCGGCACGCGCCTGACGTATCTCAAGGGCAACCACGATTTCTGGTTCGGCGAGTTTCTCGGACGCGAGCTGGGCGGCGCGCGCGCGGCCGACCGGCTGGAGGAGACCATAGACGGCAGGCGGGCGCTTGTGTGCCACGGCGACGCGCTGGACACCGGCCTGGTGCCGCGGTTTTTCAGGGCGGTGATGCACAGCCGGCTCAACGCGCGGCTTTACTCGATGCTGCACCCGGACCTGGGCATCGGCCTTGCCGAATGGGTCGCGGCCCGAAGCCGCCAGTCCGCGGCCAGTCCCGAACTGCGGCAGCGGATGCGCGAGTTCGCCCTCGGCCGGCTGGCCGCGGGCTTCGACCTCGTCGTGATGGGCCACACGCACGAGCCGGAGCTGGTCGAGCAGGGCGGCCGCGCCTACGCCAACACCGGCGACTGGCTCGAGCATTTCACCTACTGCGTGGTGCGCGACGGGCAGCCCGCGCTGGAGCGGTTCGCCGGATGAGCCCGGCGCGCACGGTCGGGCTCGGCGCGTGGCACGGGGTGCGTGCGTTCCTCAAGCTGATGCTGATTGTCGGGCCGGTGTACACGCTGGTCCAGGTGCTGCGCTACACGCCGCTCCTGCGCGCGTTCGCCGACTTCACCGCGCCGGCGATGAAGTACTTCGGCCTGCCCGGCGAGGCGGCGATAGCGGTCATCCTCGGCAACTTCATCAACCTCTATGCCGGACTGGGGGCGATCACCGCGCTCGGGCTGCCGCGGCCCCAGCTCACGGTGCTCAGCCTGATGCTCCTGCTGTCGCACTCGCAGCTGCTCGAGACCGCGGTGTTCGCTCAGATCAAGGCCAAGTGGTGGCTGCTGTGGTTCGTCCGGCTGGTGCTCTCGGGCCTGGCCGGCTGGGGACTGGCCGCGCTCACGCTGCGCGGCAGGGCGGCCGAGGCCGGGGCCGAGGCCGCGGCCAAGCTCGCGGCGATGGCGCACCGCGACTGGCCGGGCATCGGGCCGGCGGCCGCGGAGTGGGGCAGGGGCCTGTGGGACACCGCGCTGAAGATGCTCCTTGTGCTTGTCGGCATCTTCATCGTGCTCGAGGTCTTCAAGCGCTACGGCCTGCTGGCGAAGATTCTGGCCGGCATCAACCGGGCGACGCGGTTCATCGGGCTTTCGCCCGCGGCCGGGATGCCCTGGCTGGCGGGCAACGTGTTCGGCATCGTGTTCGGCGCCGGCGTGATCACCGAGACGGTGCGCGAGGGCGGCCTGTCGCCCAAACAGGTGACCCTGGTCGCGACTTTCCTCGCGCTCTGTCACGGGCTGTTCGAGGACACGGCAATCTTCGTCGTGCTCGGGGCGAATATCTTCTGGATTTCGGTGCCGCGGCTGGTTCTGGCCGTGGCCACGACCTGGGTGCTGAGCAAGGTGCTCAAGGAGGGTTCGCCGGAGAAGAGTCAGGATTCCGGCGCCGGCCGGGCAGGGGCGGCGAAAGAGAGTAGCGGGCAGTGAGCGAGAGCCGGGAAGAGATGCGCCGCCGCCGGGCCGAGCTCAACGAGAAGGTGCTCTCCTGCGGGCACCTGGGCATCAAGCGCTTTTTCGCGCTCGACAGCCAGGCCTATGCCGACGGCGCGCTGCCGGCCCGCACCAAAGAACTGCTCGGGCTGTGCGCCTCGCTCGTCCTGCGCTGCGACGCCTGCGTCGGGTATCACATTGACCAGTGCCTTGCCGCGGGCGTGACGCGCGGGGAGATTCTCGACGCGCTCAATGTCGGCCTCGTTGTCGGCGGGTCGATAGTGATTCCGCACCTGCGCAAGGCGGTGGAGTACCTTGAGCAGGCCGAACGCTAGCGCCGAACAGACCCGGACGCTTGTGTCTCTTTCCCTCCCGGCCGCAGGCCAGCCCTAGAAGTTTTCGTACTCGGTCAGGCCCAGGCGCTCGCGCTCGATGGCGTAGCTGACCATCCACGCGGCGAGCCTGGTCGCCTCTTCCTCAAAACCGGGTTGTTCCTGGACCGATGCGGACAATCTTTCGAAATCGGTGCGGACCGATTCGACGATGCTCTCTTCGCGGGCGTCGATGAACATCCCCTGCTGCTGCAGTTCATCGAGCGCGCGCTGCCATAGAACACTGACCATATCACCCCTTCCTTCCCGCCGCTGTTTCTAGCGGCCCCTAGAAGCTCTCGTAATCAGTCAGACCGATGCGGTCTCTTTCGAGCGCATAGGTCACCATCCACGCGGCCAGCTTGGGCGCTTCGTCCTCGAAGCCGGGCTGGTCCTGGATGGGCGCGGCCAGGTTTTCAAAGTCCTGGCGGACGGTCTCAAGCACCGTTTCCTCTTCGGCGGCGATGCTGACACCTTCCTCTTCGAGCTGATGCATGGCCCGTTGCCACGCAACGCTTATCATATCCGACATTCTGGCCTCCACCCCGCGGCTCAGTTCGCCGCGCTCACAGTCCTGTCTCTAGCCCTTAGCGGTACTGCCCGGCAACGCGGGCGTGACAAGCCAAGCCCGACGGCAATAGCCGCCAGCTCGTCACAGTAACCCGGCACCGGTCAGTGCCGCTGTCATTTTGCGTGTCGCGCGATACCCCGAAACCAGTCTCGACGGGCAGACAACGATCGTCCTCTTTGAGCAAACCCTTATCTCCTAACGATGCATTATGAACCGGCCGGGCCCGCCTGTCAACAGAAAAAACGGCAAGGCCGGCCACGGCTCAGGCCGGGTACCTGCCCAGGGCCTTGTCGACCTTGGCCCGCATTGACTGGGGCCGGTCGCGGCGGTCATCGACCTTGATGGTGGTGACCAGCCGGGCGCAGCCGAGCGCGGCCAGGGTTTCGTGCATCGCCTTGATGGTGGCGAAGATGAGGTCCCAGTCGCCCTGCAGGCAGGTGCCCATCGGCGTGACCTCGTAGTCAAGCCCGGACCGGCGGATGCAGTCGACTGCGGCGCGCACGTAGCGGCTGACCCCGGTCGAGCCGGTGCCGACGGGCACGATGCTGACTTCAACGATGGGCATTGCTACATGAACCTCTCGAACCGGTCTTTCTTCGCCTTGCACACCGGGCAGACTCCGGGCGGCTCGTCGCGCGCGCAGAGGTAGCCGCAGACCTTGCAGCGCCACACCGGGTGGCTGAGGCCGGCCGGGGCCGGGGAAGCCGGGCCGGGCGCCGGCGACTCCGAGTAGCCCTCGCGCGCGAACTTTTCAGGCCGGCGCTCGGGGATCGAGCCGCGGGGCTTTTTTCCCGCTATCCAGTCCTCGGTCACGTAGAGCGCGCAGTAGCACGCGCCGTGCTCCTCGAGGTCGGCGTCGCGGTAGTCGCACGGGCAGATGAGGTCGAGGTCCTTCTGCTTCTCGCCGAAGGCGAGCCGGCACGGGCACATCCAGTAGCCGTAGCGGCGCTCGTTCTCGAGCAGGCCTTCGATGAGGCTGAGCGTGAACTCCTTGTCCGGGTTCAGCCGGTAGCCGCCGGCCTCGGCCTCGCGCCGGAGCTTTTCCCAGGCGGCGTGAACCTCGGGCGCAAACTCGCGCGCCATCCTAGCACTCGCAGAGCTGGGTCAGCCGCTCCTCGTCGAACCCGACCACGACCTCGTCGTCGACCTTGATGGTCGGGAAAGAGCCGCGCGGGTTCAGGGCGCGAACCGCGTCCATCGCCGCGGTGCGCTCCTCGCCGGAAAGCTGGTCCACGAAGACGTACTCGAACTCGACCTCGCGCTGCTGGAGCATCTCCTTGGCCTTGCGGCACCAGCCGCAGGTCGAAAGGGCGTAGATGAAGACCTTGTGCTTGTTGTTCTTGCCGGGCACCTTTGTCGCGGTCATCAGCGGTTCCTCCTTGACTGGTCGGATTGCCCGCGGCCGCAGTCAGGGCAGTCGCGGGTGTCGGCGGGAATGGGCTTGCCGCACTTCTCGCAGCGGCGCACGCGCGCGCCGCAGGGCGAGCAGAGCGAGCTGTCCTTGTCGGCCGGCCCGTCGCAGTACGGGCAGCGGCATCCGCGGTCCTGGTCGCGGCTCATTTCGCCTCCTTCGCGCGGTAGGCCTCGATCGCCTTGTGCAGGGCGTCGGCCCCGAGGTTGGAACAGTGCAGCTTGTTCGGGGGCAGGCCGCCCAGCTCGCGGGCGACGTCGGCGTTGGTTATCTGCATCGCCTCGTCGAGGGTCTTGCCGATGGCCATCTCGCTGACCATCGACGAGACGGCAATCGCGGCGCCGCAGCCGAAAGTCTTGAACTTCACGTCGGCGAGCCGGCCGTTCTCGACCTTGATGTAGAAAGTCATCATGTCGCCGCAGACCGGGTTGCCTATCTCCCCGACGCCGTCGGCGCCCTCGATCTCGCCGACGTTGCGCGGGTTGCGGAAGTGCTCCATTACCTTTTCGGAATACATCAGTTCTCCTCTTCTTCGTGGTGGTGGTCGTCGTCGCAGGACTCGCCCGGTCGGAGGGCGTAGGGGTCCTCACCCTTCTGATACTTCGCGTACAGCGGCGACATCGCGCGCAGGCGCGTGATGACGGGCGGCAGTTTCCCAAGCAGCAGGTCGACCTCGGCGTCGGTCGAGGCGCGGCCCAGGGTCAGCACGAGCGAGGTCTGGGCCAGGGCGTGGGGCAGGCCCATGGCCAGCAGCACGTGCGACACCTTCAGCGTCTTCGCGGTGCAGGACGAGCCCGAGGCCGCGCTGATTCCCGCATCGTCGAGGAACAGAAGCATCGCCTCGCCCTCGACAAACTCGCAGCAGACCGAAACGTGGCCCGGGATGCGGCCTTCCTCCGGGCCGGTGAACACCAGCCGCTCGAGCCGCGCGGGCAGCTCGGCGCGGATACGGCGCGCGAGCCGCGCCATCTCCGGCCCCCACTGCAGAACGCCGTCGCGGGCGACCCGGGCGGCCGCGCCGAATCCGGCAATCGCGGCGACGTCCTCTGTGCCGGCGCGGCGGCCGCCTTCCTGGACCCCGCCGGCGATGAGCGAGGGTATGCGCAGGCCGCGGCGCAGCCAGAGCGCGGCCGCGCCGCGCGGGCCGTAGACCGACTGAGCCGGGAAGGAGTACACGTCCACGCCCAGCGCCGCCACGTCGACCGGCACCCGGCCGACCGCGGCGCAGCCGTCGGAGTGAAACGGCACGCCCCGCTCACGCGCCACCGCGGCCAGCGCGGCGATGTCCTGCAGCGTGCCGACCTCGTAGTTGGCATGCATCACCGACACCAGCGCGGTGTCGGGCCGGATAGCGGCGGCCAGCGCGTCGGGATGGACCACCCCGGCGCGGTCAACCGGCACCTCGGTCACCTCGAATCCCAGCCGGCCGAGCGAGCGTGCCGGCTCGAGCACCGAAGCGTGCTCGACCGCGGAGACGACGACATGGCGGCCCTTGTCCATCCGGGCGAGGGCCAGGCCCTTGATTGCGTGGTTGTTGGCCTCGGAACCCGACGCGGCGAAGACAATCTCGCCGGGTCGGGCGTTGATAAGCGCGGCGACCTCGGCGCGCGCGGCCTCAAGCGCGGCCTTCGGCCTCGCGCCCAGCGAGTGCAAGCTTGAAGGATTGCCGAACTCGGGGTCGAGAAATTCAAGCATCGCGGCGCGCGCCTCGGGCAGGAGCGCGGC
>CBFGIY010000068.1:0-12750 GCA_965648935.1 Caldifarciminota bacterium | reverse complement strand
ATTCCTCGGGCATTGGCCTGGCCCTGACGCGCGAACTGCTGAACCGAGGCTGGACCGTGCAGGGGGTCTCACGCAGCGACTTGCCCGTCACCCACCAATCGTACCGGCACGAACGGGTCTGCGTGCAGGACCCCGGCTACCCGCAGAAACTGGCCGCGCTGTTGTCCGGTACTGCGCCTGACCTGTGCGTCTACTGCGCCGGCATCGGCGAGGGACTGGACCTCGAGCGGATGGAACCTGAAGTCGAGGTGTTTGAGGTCAACCTCACGGGGCTGGTCAAGACGGCCGCCGCGGTCGTGCCGCTGATGGCCCGACGCGGCTCGGGCCACTTCATCGGTCTTTCGAGCATTGCCGACGGGGTGCTGTCGAGCGCGGCGCCCAGTTACTACGCATCCAAGGCCGGGTTCACGCGCTACCTCGAATGCCTGGCCCCGGCCCTGCGCCGGCGCGGCGTGTACGTCACCAATGTCCGGTTCGGGTTCGTGGACACCAAGATGGCCAAGGGCCGCATCAAGCCGCTGATGATGACTCCGGAACGCGCCGCGCTTCATCTGCTCAATTGCCTCGAGCGCAAGCCGGTCAGTTTCACCGCGCCGCGGGTGATGGGCCTGGCCGTGCTGGCGATGCGCTGGAAAGCGCGGCTCGAGATGCTCCTGTTAGGCCCGGCACGCGTGCGCTAGAGCTCAGTTCAGTCGGAGACCCAGTTGAGAGAGAAGGCAAGGGCCGGCCAGATGGCCGGCCCGATGACTAGCCGCGAGCCTTTGGCTACTGCCCGGCGTAGCGCGCGGCGGCGTCGTCGAGCGCTTCCTTGGGCGTCTTGGCCCCGAGCATCGCCTGCTCGAGTTCCTCGACCAGCGCCTTGCGCCCGGCCAGCCACTTCATCCCGCGCGGCTCGAACACCGCGACGTCCATCTGGGCGTAGCAGTCGCGCATCCCGGGCGTCTTGTCGAGCCGTTCCTTCATTCGCGGGTCGTCGAGGCAGCGGCGGTGAATCGGTACGTACCACGTGCCGAGCGACCATTCGACCTGCTGTTCGGGGGCGATGAACCACTTGATGAACCCCCACGCCGCGGCCTGCTCCTCGGGCTTGGCGCGGCGGAACATCCCGATGTTGGTGCCGTAGATGATTGCGGCGGGCTTGTCCCATTGCGGCACGGGCGACATCCCGACCTGGAAGGTCTCCTTGTCCACGACCGGTGCGCGCCAGGTCGAGGAGCCGGTGAGCGTGGCGATCCGGCCGACGAGGAAGTCGTCCATTGGTGTGCGGCTGACGTCGGTGTTCTGCACTTTGTCTTTCTGGATGAGGTCGCACTGGAACTGCAGGGCGGCGATGCCGAGAGGGGAGTTGAACTCGGGCGCGCCGTCCTCGCCGGCCGAGAACCGGCCGCCCTTCTGGTAGAGCATCGAGCCGAATATCCAGATGTCGGTGCCGCCGGCCGCGCCCCAGACCGTCACGTTACCCTTATCATCGCGCCTGGTCAGCTTGTTGACCGCGGCGCGGAACTCGGGCCAGGTGCGCGGAAACTCCTTGATACCGGCGGCCTGAAACATCGGCACGTTCCAGTAGTAGGTCGGCACCGACTTGTTGAAGGGCAGGGTGAGCAGCTTGCCGTCCCACGTGTTGTTCTCAAGCAGGGCCGGGTAGATGTCGGCGAGGTCGTCCTCGCTCAAGCCGTCCGGGCCGCGCACGAAGCTGTCGAGGTACACCAGCTCGCCGCCGGCGTGGAGCTGGGCGGTCCAGTTCTCGTACTGCTGGGCGATGGTCGGCGGGTTCTTCGCCGCGACCGCGCCCATCAGTTTCTGCGAAAGCGCGTCGTAGTTGCCCATCCCGATGAGCTCGATGTGCACGCGCGGGTTGAGGCTCTCGTAGCGGTCGACCATCGCCTTGAGGGTCTTCTGCGACTCGCCGCCCATCGCGTGCCAGAACGTCACCGTGACCTTGCCCGACGCACGCGGGCCGCAGCCGGCAATGAGCAGAACCAGAGAGAATGCCGCGAGTAGTCGTTTCATCGACCCATTCTAGGTTGGCCGGCCGGCGCGTCAACGAGGGTGCGCGCGCCGGCGCCGGAGACGCAGGAACACCGACAGCAGGACCGCGACAAGCACGACCGCGGCGATACCGGCGACAAACGGCGCAAACAGGCTGAGGATGGACATCCCGGTCGCGCCGCCGGCCTCGGCACCTGCGGCGACGGGGTTGGCCGCGCCGCCGGTAGTGGCGGTCGAGGCGCCGCGTATCGCGACGGTCGCGGCCTGGATGATGCCGGCGATGCCGCCGCCCGCGATGATGGCCAGGGTCCAGCGGACCAGAGGCGGCATCCGGACCATCACCGCCGCAGCAACCACGACGCCGGCGACTACGGCCGCTGGGGTGGCGATGGTGTCGAGCAGATTGTCGAGCCAGGGGATGAAGTAGGCCGCGATTTCAAACGCGGTTGCGACCGCGAAGATGACCAGCGCGGGCCAGGTGCCGACCCAGTCGAACCCGGGCGCGAGCTCGACCTTGCCGGCGAGCGCGGCGATGCTCAGCACGAGCGGCGGCACGAACACGCGGAATCCGCAGGCCGCGGCCAGGCCGATGCCGAGCAGGGCGTAGAGCGCGTAGTCCATCGGGGAATTATACTCCCGGTGCGGCGATGTCCACAAGCCGGCGCAGGCCGACGTCGGCGGGGGAAGTCCCGCCGGCCGAGCTTTTCGGGGCGGCGCGACCACTACATATAGCGGTGCGAGCGAGAATGGCATACCACAGGTTGTGGGGGGAGTGACTCCCCCATTGGCCGGCCGGTTCGGCGCGGTGGCCAGGTTCGGGGCGAGTCGCAGCACGAACCGTGCGATGAGCGCGGCGGCGAAACCCCATTCGAGCAGGGCGACCAGAGCTCAGTCAATCTGGCAGAACATCCACAGGCGGAGTCGGATGGTCAGGGTCTTGCTGAATGTCGCGGCTGGCGCGGGTTCGGACGGCGCGGTCAGCGGTCACGCAAGCGCGCGGTTCACGCGGCACCTGAGCGCGGTGGTCGCGGCGGGTTGCGCTGTCGGCGCGGCCCGGGCCGTCCCGGTTCAGCCGGCCGGCGCGTTGCGGTCGGCGAGTTCGATGCCGCCGGTCTGGCACCGGGGGCAGTAGTGGGCGATGATGTGGTCTTCGCGCACTGTGCGCACGGGCGAGCCGCAGGCCGGGCAGGGCGCGCCGGCGCGGTTGTGGACTTTCAGGAAGTCGCGGTGGGTTTCGTCGGGCAGAACCGCGGGCGGCAGCGCCTTGTAGCGGATGACAGCGTCGCTGGCGGTTTTTTTAAGCGCGAGGTGGAGCCGGATGGCTTCCTCGGTCGACAGGAGCGCGGTGGAGTGGAAGGGCGAGAGCCGGGCTTCAAACAAGGTTTCGTCGGCAAAGGCGTCAAGCGGCCCGGCGATGACGTGCTGGTCGGTGAGGGCGCGGCGCAGGGTGCGGTCGGCGCTTCCCAGGGCCGTTCGCAGCGCGGTGAGGGTGAAGCCGGGCGCGAGCGGGTCGAGCCCGGCGCGGCCGAGCCAGGGCAGGTCCGCGGCCTTGTCGGCGAGCGCGATTTCGAGGCGGAGCCGGCGGCCGCCCTCGACGAAGTCGAGGCAGCCGGCCTGGGCCAGTGTGACGGTCAGGGCGGTGCCGCGCGGGACGGGCTCGTCCGCGGCGCGCAGGCCGATGCGGCCATATCGGCCGAACCGGCAGCACAGGGCCGGGCCGGCGTCGGTTTCAAAGCAGAGCAGGCGGCCGTGACGGGTTATCGTCTTGAGGTGGGTGCCGGCGAGCGCGGCCGGGTCGGGTTTGCGGGTGAGCAGGGCACCGCGGTTGCGGACCACGGCCGCTTCGATGCGGCGGCCGACGAGCGCGAGGCGCAGGCGTTCGCGGATGACCTCGAGTTCGGGCAGCTCCAGCACGAGAAAGCTTAGGCGAGCGCGCGGCGCGCGTCAATGCGCCGACCGGGCCGGCCGGTTGACTTCGCGCCGCGCTCCTGTAACATCTGCGTCCGCGCAGAACAATCGCAGGCAATCGAGGGACCGGGGGTTTCGCAGGCAGGGCAGTATGTCGATTTGCGGGCCGGGCCGGACGGGGTCCGGACCCGCTTTGAATGGAGGAAAGATGGCTGAAGTCTGTTTCAATCTCGCCGGGCAGGTGCTGGAGATACGCTGGCACGGCCGCGGCGGGCAGGGCGCGAAGACCGCGGCGCTCTTGTTCGGCGAGGCCGCGCTGGATACCGGGATGTACATCCAGGCGTTCCCGGAGTACGGGCCGGAGCGGATGGGCGCGCCGGTGGCGGCGTTCAACCGGCTGTCGGACAAGCCGATACGCTCGCACGCCGGGGTGAAGTCGCCGCGCATCGTCGTGGTGCTGGACGCGTCGCTGATCGAGCCGGCGCGGGTGACCGACGGGCTGCAGGAGGGCGGCATCCTGCTGGTCAATTCGGTCGACGAGCCGGCCGCGCTGCGCGCGCGGATGAAGCTGCCCGAAAGCATCCAGCTCTACGTGGTCGATGCGTCGAAGATAGCGATGGAGACCGTGGGCAAGAACGTGCCCAACACGCCGATGCTCGGCGCGCTGGTGAAGGTCACGGGCGTGCTCGAGTTCGAGCCGATGATGAAGGCTATCGAGCACAAGCTGGGCGAGAAGTTCCGGGGCGGCAAGGAGAAGTTCATCGCGCCGAACCTGGTCAGCATCCGCCGGGCGTACGAAGAGGTGAGGTGTTAGGATGGCAAAACCCCTGAGCTGGAAGGAACTGCCCTGCGGGGCGATCGTCGACGACCCGAAGGCCGTGCTGGACAACAAGACCGGGGCGTGGCGGTCGCAGCGGCCGGTGTGGAACAAGGAGAAGTGCATCAACTGCTACACCTGCTGGATCTACTGCCCCGACGCCTCGATCGTCATCAGCGACGGCAAGGTCGCGGGCATCAACTACGACTACTGCAAGGGCTGCGGCATCTGCGCCAGCGTCTGCCCGAAAAAGGTGCAGGCGATAACGATGGAAACGGAGCGGAAATGATCATCGCCAAGACCGGTAACGAAGCGCTCGCCTACGCGATGAAGCAGGTCAATCCCGACGTGGTTGCGGCCTACCCGATAACGCCCTCGACCGAGATAGTCCAGATTTTCGCCGGCTACGCCAACGACGGGCTGGTGGACTCGGAGTTCGTCGCGGTCGAGAGCGAGCACTCGGCGATGGCAGCGTGCATCGGCGCGGCGGCGTCGGGCTGCCGCACGATGACCGCGACCGCGTCGCAGGGCCTGGCCCTGATGCACGAGATGCTGTTCATCGCCGGCGGGCTGCGCCTGCCGATAGTGATGGCCGTCGCGTCGCGCGCGCTGTCGTCGCCGCTGAACATCCACGGCGACCACTCGGACTCGCTGGCCTCGCGCGACTCGGGCTGGCTGCAGTTCTTCTGCGAGTCGGTGCAGGAAGGCTACGACACGCTCATCCAGTGCGTGAAGATTGCGGAGCGGACCTCGCTACCCGCGATGTGCTGCGTCGACGGGTTCATCCTGTCGCACTGCATGGAGCGAATGGAGACGTTCGAGGACAAGCCGGTGCGCGACTGGCTGGGCAAGTGGACACCGAACTGGGACCTGCTCAATCTCGCCAAGCCGATTCTCGTCGGGCCGGCGACGATGCAGGACTACTACTTCGAGTTCAAGCGGTCCCAGATCGAGGGTATGAACAGGGCGCTGCCGGTGATCGAGGAGGTGCAGCGCGAGTTCCGCGCCGCGTTCGGCCGGGGCTACGATGTCATCGAGGAGTACCGCACCGAGGACGCCGAGGCGGTGGTGCTTCTGATGGGCTCGGCCTGCGGCACGATGCGCGAGGCGGTTGACGCGCTGCGCAACGCGGGCAAGAAGGTCGGGATGGTGAAGCTGCGCGTCTATCGGCCCTGGCCGCACAAGCTGCTGAAAGAGACGCTCGGCCGGTTCCGGACCGTGGCGGTGATGGACCGCGCCGACACGGTGAGCGCGTACGGCGGCGCGCTGTACACCGAGACCAAGGCGGCGCTGTATGAGCTGGACCGTCGGCCGGCGGTGCTGTCCTATGTCTACGGGCTGGGCGGCAAGGAGTTCTCGCCGGTTGACGCCGCGGCGGTGCTCGAGGGCGCGCTGGCCGGCGCCAAGGACGAGCTGGTGACCTACATAGGAGTGAGGTAGGCGATGGCAAGACTCAAGGAACTCTGTCAGAAACCCGAGCTGTTTTCGAGCGGCCATCGCGCCTGCGCCGGGTGCGGCGAGGCGCTGGCGGTGCGCCAGATACTGCTGGCCGCGCCCCAGCCGGTGGTCGGTATCATGCCGACCGGCTGCACCGAGATATTCTCGTCAATCTACCCGCACAGCGCGTGGCAGATACCGATGATTCATACCGCTTTCGAAACCGCGGCCTCGACCGCCGCGGGCGTCGAGGCGGCTTACCGTTTCCGCAAGCGGACGGGCCGGACGACCGAGGACGTGAAGTTCATCGCGTTCGGCGGCGACGGCGGCACCTACGACATCGGATTCCAGGCCCTGTCGGGCGCGTTCGAGCGCCGGCACAGGTTCCTCTATGTCTGCACCGACAATGAGGGCTACATGAACACCGGCATCCAGCGGTCGTCGGCCACGCCCTATGGCGCGCACACGACGACCTCGCCGGCGGGCAAGGTCGTGCCGGGCAAGCGCCAGCACCGCAAGGACATAATGGAGATAATGATCGCGCACAACGCCGCCTATGCCGCGCAGGCGACCGTGGCGCTGTGGAACGATCTTGTCACCAAGGTGCAGAAGGCACTGGCCGCGGACGGGCCGTCGTTCCTCAACGTGCTGGTGCCCTGCCCGCTGGGCTGGGGCCATCCCGGCGACCAGACTATCGAGATATCGAAACTGGCGGCGGACACGTGCTTCTGGCCGATATACGAGTACGAGAACGGCGCGTACAAGATCAATCACGAGCCCAAAGAGAAGAAGCCGGTCGAGGATTTCCTGCGGCCCCAGGGCCGGTTCAGCCACCTGTTCAAGGGTGAAGAGGGTAAGGCGATAATCGCCGAGATCCAGCGCCACGTCGACGCGCAGTGGGACCTGCTGCACAAGCGGCAGGAGTGTTTCAGCGGGGCCTGACAGCTTCAACGCAACGTTTCCGGCGGGGCGGCCAGTCCGCCCCGCCGGCCGTAACTGCTGGCCGGCTTGACACTTGCCTAATCCGGGTGTAGTATATAGCGTGGCACCGGAAACGGGTGACAGCGCCGGCGTGGACCGGCCCTCGGCTTTTGTCTACCGCGCCGGGGGCGAGCAGACCGGCTGGCGTGTGGTGTTGCCCTTACCCGCGGCCGCGCCGCCTGATATCACCGCGCTCCTCCTGGATAACCCGAGCTTTCTGAATCTGCACCAGCCCAATGCGGCCCGCATCGTCGCGCTGGCGCCGGCGCGCAGCGGGGGCGGTCAGGTCGCCTGGTTTGCCGTTGATGAGGACGGCCGCGTGATCATCGTCGCGCTCGCGCATGACCGGACCAGGGATGCGTGGACCGAACTGGTGCGTGAGGTGCTGGCGCTTGAGGGTCGGGCCTGGCGGATGGCGCCGGGCGAGTTCGCATCACTCTTCAGGGCGGCAGGCGGCAACTCGCTGGCCGAAACCGCGGCCAGCAAGCTACCCGCGGCCAAGGCCGGCGACAAGTTCCTGCGTTCGGTCGAGGCGAACCTCGGGCGCGGGCATTTCCCGGTGCGGCTTGTCGGGCAGGAAGATGACGATGAATGCCGGCAGGCAGTCGGGTACCTTGCGGCGATGGGGCTGGAAGCGGTCGGGCTTGTGCCGCGGGCTTTCGAGTGCAGCGGGGTCGAGGTTGTCGTGGCCCAGGCCGTGACGGTTCACGTCGAGGCCCGACCCGTCGCGGTCGAGCGCCCCAGACCCGCGGCCACACCGATTCCCCAGCCTGCCTCTGCCCCGGCGCAGCCTCAGCCCAAGCCTGCGCCGGCAGGCGGATTCCAGTCGTCGCGGCCGCCCACGCTGTCGACCGCGCCGCGTCACGCGACCTTCGGCGGCGCAAGCTCTCAGGGCGACGACAAGGAAGGCAAGACCGAGCGCAACTGGCCCAAGCTGGGCGGGTTCGAAGAAGCGACACCCAAGCCGGTTGAGCCTGCAGCAAAACCTGTCACCCCGCCGACCTCTGCCGAGGCGCAGTCGGCCATCCGGTCGCCGCTGTCGACCCGCGTGCCGCCGCCGCCATCGCCTGAACCGGAAGGCAAGGGTCCGGCACCGGGCACGATGCCCGGTACGATGTCCAACAAACGTCCGCCCAAGACCGGCTGGGGCGGGCTGGGCAAGAAGAAATGAGCAAGGACTTCGCGCCTTTCTGCCTGAGGTTGGCTCGACCGGTCGAGCGCTGGCAGACTTTCGCGGGCAGCAATGCGGTGCGCGAGCTGGACGCGGTCCGGCTCGTCGTCGAGGCGCCGGAGTTTCTGGGCCTGGCCGCGGCCGGCGAGCCGTTGCCGCGCGCGGCCGCGCCCGCGCCGCAGGCCGAATCCGGTCACGTGCTGATAGCGGTGACCGAGACCGGGGGCATACTCATCGTCGCCTGCCCGGACTTCGTGATGCCGATGAACAACCTTGTCAGCGAGGTGCTCGCGGCCAACGGCCGGCTCTGGCGCCAGCCGTACGAAGCACTGGCCGGGCCCTTCGAGAGCTTTCTCGGGATGACGCTCGAGGAGTGGATTGCCCGCCGCACCGGGCCGGGCTGGTCGGCCAGGGATTTCCGGGCCGGGGCCGAGGCCTGCCTGGGCGGCGGCCGTTTCCCGGTCGTCCTGCTGGTCGAGAAAGAGGACCCGGTGGTCAAGGAAGCGGCAGGGTTCCTGCTCAATATGAACCTTGAGGTCCGGCTGTACACCTGGGATTGCTACCGCTTCGATGGCAACGAACTCGTGCGGCCGCGGTTGCTGGACGTGCGCCGGCCGGGCGCCGCCCCGGCCGCCCCCGCTGCCGCGGCAACCCAGGTGCCGCAGCCGGCTGCCCGGCCGGCCGAGCCGCCGCCGCAGCGGACCTTCACAGACGAGCATACTCGCTCGGCGGTGTTCGGCGGCGCGAGGTCCGAGAAGACCGCGGCGCGCGAGCCGTTCCCGTCCGGCGACTGGACCGACAAACAGCGCGAGATACTCGGCAAGCTCGTCGAGCTGGACGCCCTGGGAATGGTGCGGCGCGGGTTCGAGTACTTCGTACCGGGTGCGCTCGAGTCAGGTACTGCCGAGGGCGCGATAGTCGTGTCGGTGCAGGCCGACCGCTGGCCCGCTCCGGGCAAGGAAGAGGTTATCGTGGTTGTTCGCTGTGACCTGCTCGGCGCGTGGCTCAAGACGGCACCAGAGGAGATCGCCGACTTTCTTGGCTCGCTTCGCCGCGCCCAGCGCAAGGAGCATAAGGGCGCCGTGCTGCTGCTCGCGACCGGGGCCAACGACGCGACCCAGATCGTGAACGAGCTGAAGGCGCTGAAAGAACTGGCGTCTTCGAGTTTCGCCTAGCGCGGCCGGGCCCGGCGCCGGCCTTCCCCGAACCAGACATACTCGCCGACGCGGCAGAACCCGCAGCTCTCGGTCAGCGTGATTGACGCAAGGTTGTCCTGCATTATGTAGAGGTGGGGGCGAACCCCGAGTTCGAGCAGGCGCCGCGACAGCGCCGCGGTGATGGCCCGGGCAAAGCCGCGACCGCGCCACTCGTCGAGCACATGCAGGAATCCCATCGAACCGTCGTCGTGGGTCAGGCCCCAAGCAACGAGGCGGCCGCCGTGCCGGACCGCGCAGGACGGCCAGGCGCGGATCCGGGCGCGCACGTAGTCGACCCGGCGGCCGTGGGGCCAGAGCGCGGCGATTGTCGCGGCGTCCCGGGCGACGAGCGGTTCGACCCGGACACCGCGCACCGGCGGCGGCGGGCTTGCTTTGAGTTCGTACAGCCAGCAGCGATTGGTCCAGAACTCGCTGATGCCCGGGCGTCGCGCCCGGAAGTGGTCGCGGCAGGCGGTGACAAGGTTGCCGGGTACGGCACTGAAGGCGCAACGGGTGCGCGCGGGCAGATCGGCGAGCGCGGCGCGGGCTGCGGCCGGACCCGGAGCCCAGATGTAGAGGCGGCGGCCGCGACACAGCACCGCGCCTGGCCGGTCGAGCCGGTCGACGCGAACCCAGCGCGCCCGGGCGCCGGCATTGCCGAACACGAGATTGCGGACCGATGCGGCACGAGCGCCGCCGCGCTCGAGCAGCGGACGCAGGCAGTCTCGTTCACGAATGAGCGGCACGACACAGGCTAGTCGAAGTGCCGGGGCAGTCAATGGCCGGCCAATCCGAGGTTGACCGCGCGTCCCGGCCGGGTTAAGTTATGCTGGCGGCCGCGGCCGGCGGCGACATTGACGGGAGTGATACGATGATACCGAGCATCTCGGACGTCTGGCGCGAGAACCCCGAGGTTCACTTCATACTTGCCGAATCGCCCACGCTGGGCGTGGCGCGCAAGCGCCTCTTCGGCTATCTCGCCGCGCAGGAAGAGGGCCTGCTCAATCACAACTACGACGTGCACCCGCTGGAGTGGGCAACTACCCTCGACAGCCTGCGCGTGCTGCGGCGCGTGTTCTCGGTGCGCAACGAGGAAGTGAGCGGGTTCAGCGCGCTGGAATTGCTGTACAGCGCGGCGCGCGGCGTCACGCGCGACGAGGACCTGCACCCGGGTTTCAAGCAGGAGTTCCTGCATCTGCTGCGCGCGGCCGCGGGCCGGTCGCGGCTGCACCCCGAGACCGAGCCGACCGCGCCGCGCCAGCTCAAGGGCAGGGAGGCGGCGCTGGCCCGGTCCGAGGCGCTGGACCGGCTCGCGGCGCACATGGCCGGGTGGCTTGAGCGTTACCCGACCGGGCTGGACCCGGCCGTGGCGCGGCGCCGGGCCGCGAACCGCGAGCGCATCCGTGCCGCGCTCGGCGCAACCGAGGAGCAGTGGGACGACTACCGCTGGCAGTTGCGGCACATAACCCGCGACGCCCGTTCCCTGGCCCGGTTGGTCCGGCTGACCAACGAGGAATCGGCGGCAATCGCGGCCGCGCGCGAGGGCGGCGTGCCATTCGGCGTGACGCCGCACTACGTTTCCTTGATGGACTACAACGCCAGCCGGACATTCGATCACTCGGTGCGGGCTCAGGTAATCCCGAGCCCGCACTACGTCAGCCGGCTGCGCGCTTGCCGGGCCCGGGGTGAGCACTCGCTCGATTTCATGCTCGAGGGTGACACCTCGCCGGTCGACCTGGTGACCCGGCGTTACCCGCGCATCGCGATTCTCAAGCCCTACAACACCTGTGCCCAGATCTGCGTGTACTGCCAGCGCAACTGGGAGATCGCCGAGCCGCTGGCGCCGGGCGCGGCGGCGGACAAGCCAAGGCTTGACGCGGCGATCGACTGGCTCCGGGTGCACCCGGCTGTGACCGAGGTGCTGGTTACGGGCGGCGACCCGCTGGTCCCGGGTACCGGTTTCATCGAGCGGGTGCTGGAGCGGCTGGCCGACATCGACCACATCGAGCGCATCCGCGTAGGCAGCCGCGTGTTCGTCACCCTGCCCCAGCGTATCACCCCGCGGTTGGCCGACACGATTGCCCGGTTCCACGAACCGGGACGGCGCGAGGTGGTCCTGGTCACGCACATCCAGCACGTCTACGAGGTTACTGCTGAGACGGTGCGGGCGGTGCAGGAGTTCCGGCAGCGTGGCATATCAGTGTACAATCAGATGGTCTACACGCGCGAGGTGAGCCGGCGATTCGAGGCGGCGGCGCTGCGCCGGCTCCTGCGGCTCATTGGGGTCGACCCGTACTACACCTTCGTCACCAAGGGCAAGGAGGAGACCGCCGAGTTCCGCGTGCCGATTGCCCGGCTGCTGCAGGAGCAGAAGGAGGAGGCGCGGCAGATGAGCGGGATGGTGCGCACCGACGAGGCGGTGTTCAACCTGCCGGGCCTGGGCAAGAACTACGTGCGGGCGGCCCAGCACCACGAGGTGATAATGATACTGGCCGACGGCCGGCGGATGTACGAGTTTCACCCGTGGGAGAAGCGCATCTCGGTAGCCTCGACCTACATCGAGACTGACGTCGGCATCTGGGAGTACCTCGAGTGGCTGAAGGAAAGGGGCGAGAAGCGACGTGACTACCGCAGCATCTGGTACTACTACTGACGGCCCGCGGCCCAAGCTGCTGCTGCACATCTGCTGCGGGCCGTGCGCGACCGCGGTCGTGCGTCGTCTGATGGAAGACTACGAGGTCGTCGGCTGGTTTGACAATCCCAACATCTGGCCCGAGGAAGAGCACGGCCGCAGGCTGCTCGAGGTGCAGCGGCTGAGCGCGCTGTGGCACGTGCTGGTCGATACCGCGCCCTATGACCACGCTCGGTTTCTGGCCATCGCGCGCGGGCTGGAAGCCGAGCCCGAGGGCGGGCAGCGGTGTACGGCGTGCTTCCGGCTGCGGCTTGAGGCTGCGGCCGACGCGGCAATCGCCAACGGCTGCAGCGTCGTGGCGTCAACCCTGACCATCGGCCGCAACAAGCGTGCCGCCGTCATCAATCCCATCGGCCGGGCCGCGTGCGCGCGGCGCAATCTGCTGTTTCTGGAGGCCGACTGGAAGAAGCAGGGCGGCGAGGTGCAGAGCGTCGCGATTTCGCGCGAGTTCGGAATGTACCGCCAGCACTACTGCGGCTGCGAGTTCTCGGCGCGCGGTCGCGCCGACTGACGGCGCGTACAACAGACAGGCGGGCGGCGCCCGCGCGCCGCCCCCCCG
>CBFGIY010000067.1:0-13106 GCA_965648935.1 Caldifarciminota bacterium | reverse complement strand
CGATGGATTCGGCCATCGCCACGACGCGGGTTGACTCGTACTGCCAGATGCCGGCGAAGCCGGCGCCCCGGTCGATGCCGGTGTCGCACCAGGCGAAACCGTGAAAGGCGCGGCGGACAGGATTTCCGGATACGCTTCTGCGCACGGTGTCGATGTTCTCGAAGCCGTCCCAGTTAATCAGGGAGCTGTGTCCCCACTTGTAGAGCTCAAGGAACCCGCGGTTGCCGTGAAGATTGAAAATGATCGTGGTGTCCCTGCCGCTCAGCCGCTCAACGAAACGCAACAGCCTGGCGCCTTCCGGTTCATCCTCGATGTTGGCAAAGCTGTACCACCAGTCTGCTTCACCGGAGACGGTGTTCAGTTGTCCCACGATGCCGCGCTGTGCATCGACAACGACTCTCCCATCCAATCCGTTCCTTCTGTACCTGCTGGAGAAGGAAGTCGCTTGCGCTGTATCCCTGATCAAAGCCTGCCGCGCGTAGAGGGTCTTGCTTGTGTCCGCCATCCGCCCGCTGCGGAAGTTCGCGGAGTCGTTGTAGGGATTCCCGCCGCCCGGGGAGGCAAGCGCATAGCCCGCGGTGTCGGCCTTGTACGCATACGCCGCGCTCACTATCCGCACGCGCGGGACCATCTCCGCTTCGCCGCCGACCGCCATCCCGAGGTAGAGCGCGCCCCCGTCCGGCACGGTTCCGAGCGGAGTCACCGAGCCGAGCAGGGCGTTGAAGAGGCCGCCGCGTACCGCTAGGTTCTGCGTCTCGGTCCAGAATGGGCTGCCGCCGGTCGGCGTCGCGTAGAGCCTGAAGCTCAGGGAGTAGACGCCGTTGGGCACGGCGTTGCCGAGCGTGTCGGTGAGCCTGCCCTGGTATGACAGCATTCGGGGGATGGTCAGAGCTTCGGGACTTGCAGATTCTGTGGGGCTTGATTGGACTGCCTGCGGCTGCAGGGGCCGGTGTTTTGCTGCCGGGCCAAGCGCGACGATACCGAGCAAGACTGCGGTTAACCTCAACATATCAGCCTCCTCTCAACCTGCGCGCCGGGCGCGCCTTCAGGTCTGTTTGTGTTGCACAGATGCGCAGGGCGCAGCCGGGGCGCTTCCCATGTTGCCTGCCTCATCGCGGCGAGTGTAAGGGGTCGGGTCGGCATGTCAATGGTCGGCAGAGCGCAGGGCGGTCCTGCATCCGATGCCCGCTTGCGATGAACCCGGTTCAGCACAGTGGCGGGGCGGCCGGGGATTTGACTTGGCCGGCGGTTTGGCTACATTAGGCCGCTATGAAAATTCACGAGTTCCAGGCAAAAGAGATTTTCTCCAAGTACGGCATCCCGGTCCCGCGCGAGCGCGTCGCCTCGAGCGCCGACGAGGCGGTCAGCATCGCCGGCGAGATCGGCCTGCCAGTGGTGGTGAAGGCCCAGGTGCTGGTCGGCGGCCGCGGCAAGGCGGGCGGCGTGAAGCGAGCCGGGACCGCCGATGAAGTCCGCTCGGCCGCGGGCAAGATAATCGGGATGGACATCAAGGGGCTGAAGGTCCACAAGGTGCTGGTGTCGGAGTGCGCCGATATCAAGGGCGAGTTCTACGTCGGCATCATCGTGGACCGGGCGTCGCGCGCGCCGGTGCTGATGGCGTCGGCCGCGGGCGGCGTGGAAATCGAGGAGGTGGCCCGGACCAGCCCCGAGAAGATACTGAAGATACCCATCGACCCGTCGGTGGGACTGCTGTCGTTCCAGGCGCGCAATGCCGGGATGGCGCTTTTCGGCGACGCGAAACTGGCGCGCGACTTCACCGGCATCGCCCAGAAGCTGTACCGCGTGTTTGTCGAGAAGGACTGCTCGCTCATCGAGATCAACCCGCTGGTGAAGCTGGGCGACGGGTCGCTGCTGGCGCTGGACGCGAAGATCAATTTCGACGACAACGCCGACTTCCGGCACAAGGAGTGGGAGGCGATGCGCGACCTCTCGGCCGAGGAGCCGAAGGAGCTGGAGGCCAAGGCCGCCGGGCTGTCCTATATCAAGCTTTCGGGCAATGTCGGGTGCGTGGTGAACGGCGCGGGCCTGGCGATGGCGACGATGGACCTCATCAAACGCTACGGCGGCGAGCCGGCCAACTTCCTCGACGTGGGCGGGTCGTCGTCGCCGGAGAAGATGGTGACGGCGATGAAGATCATCCTCTCGGACCCGAGTGTGAAGACGATTCTTGTCAATATCTTCGGCGGCATCACGCGCTGCGACGATATCGCCAACGGGCTGATACAGGCGCGGCAGATGGCCGACATCAAGGTGCCGATTGTCGCGCGTCTGACCGGCACCAATGCCGAGCAGGCGCGGGCAATACTGAAGGACAGTCCGGTTACCGGAGCCGAGACGATGGCCGAGGCGGTCAGGAAAGCTGTCGCGCTCGCTGGAGGTGACAAGTGAGCATTCTCGTGGGCAGGGAGAACAGGGTCATCGTTCAGGGCATCACCGGCCGGGACGGAGCGTTCCACGCAAGGGCGATGCGCGACTACGGCACCAACGTGGTCGGCGGCGTCACGCCGGGCAAGGGCGGGCAACTGGTCGAGGGGATGCCGGTGTTCGATTCGGTCGAGGAGGCGGCAGAGAAGACCGGGGCCGACACTTCGATCATCTTCGTGCCGGCCGCGTTCGCGACCGACGCGATGCTGGAGTGCGTCGCCGCGGGCCTCAAGCTGGTGGTGTGCGTGTCCGAGGGCGTGCCGACGCTGGATATGGTCAAGGTGCTGGCCTACGCGCGCGGCAAGGGCACGCGCATCCTCGGGCCGAATTGCCCGGGCGTGATATCGCCGGGCAAGGCCAAGGTCGGGATAATGCCGGCGGCGAGCTTCAAGCAGGGCAGCGTCGGCGTGGTGTCGCGGTCGGGCACTCTGACCTACGAGATCGCGGCCAATACCGGCGAGTTCGGCCAGTCGACCGTGGTCGGCATCGGCGGCGACCCGGTTATCGGCACGACGTTCCTCGACTGCCTCGAGATGTTCAACGCGGACCCGGAGACGAAGGCGATAGTGCTCGTCGGAGAAATCGGCGGGACCGACGAGGAGCGGGCGGCCGAGTACGTGAAGGCCAACGTGAAGAAGCCCGTGCTCGGGTTCATCGCCGGCCAGACCGCGCCGCCGGGCAAGCGGATGGGGCATGCCGGCGCCATCATCTCGGGCGGGTCAGGCACCGCGCCGGAAAAGATCGCGGCTTTCGAGGCCGCCGGTATCGACGTGGTGTACGAGCCGCAGGACATACCCTCAAAGCTCAAGGGCCGCATCTAGACCGGCAGAGAGAACTGCGGGGCGCCCCAGCGGGCGCCCCGCAAAGCTTTCGGGCCGGGTCAGGAAGCGGCGTTCTTCTGCTTCAGGCCTTCTTCGTAGCCCTGTTCAAAGGCCTGGATGTTTTTCTGCAGGAGCCGGTCGGGCACGGTGCCGGGCAGGGCGTCGAGCAGCGCCTGCCTGGTCACGATGCCGGTGATCGCGACTATGAAGCCGAGCATCACGAGGTTGGCGAACAGCCGGTTGCCGAGTTTCTCGGCCATCCGGGTCGCAGGGATGGAGTACTGCTTGATGTGACCACGCACCGCGTGGGGCCGGACAAGGTCGGCCTCGAGCAGCAGCGTGCCGTCGTCGGCAAGCTCGGGCTCGAACTTCTCGTAGGCCTCCTGCGACATCGCGATGAGTATCTGGGGCTTGACCAGGTAGGGGTAAAGGATGACCTCGTCGGACACGACAAGCTGGGCCGAGCAGGCGCCGCCGCGCGCCTCGGGGCCGAAGCTCTGAGTGAGGGTGGCGCTCTTGCCGCCGTGCAAGGCCGCCGCCTTGCCGAGAATCATACCGATGCGGATGATGCCCTGGCCGCCGAACCCGGAGACCTTGATGTCCACCTAGCGCCTCCCTTCCTGGGGGTCCATCGGCCCGGCGTAGGGCACGTACTTGGGCCCCAGCGCCTTGCCGAGGTGTTCGTCCATCATATCGTTCCAGGTCGGGACGTCTTTCTGGACGAACTTGCCGACGATGATGTCCTGCTGGAAGCGGATGTCGCAGTCGCGCGTGCTGGCGAAGTTCTTCGTGATGGAGTGGTCGTGGTAGAACTTCATCAGGTCGAGGCCCGAGCCGAGGCGGTTGCGCCGTCCATAGACGGTCGGGCAGGGCGAGATGACCTCGACAAACGAGAAGCCGCGGTGCTTGAGCGCTTCCTTGAAGGTCACGGTGAGCTGGCGTACGTGGAGCGCGGTCCAGCGGGCGACGTAGGTGGCACCGCAGGACTCGACGAGGAACGGGATGTTGAAGGTGCGCTCGAAGTTGCCGTAGGGCGCGGTGGTTGTCGTGGCGGTCTCGGGCGTGGTCGGCCCGGACTGGCCGCCGGTCATCGCGTAGTTGAAGTTGTTGACGCAGATAACGGTCATGTCGATGTTGCGGCGCGCGGCGTGGATGAGGTGGTTGCCGCCGATGGCCACGAGGTCGCCGTCGCCGGATATGACCACCACCTTCAGGCGCGGGTTGGCCAGCTTCAGGCCGGTGGCGTAGGGCAGAGCCCGGCCGTGCGTGGTATGGAAGGAGTCGAACTTGAGGTAGCCGGCGGCGCGGCCGGTGCAGCCGATGCCGGATACCACCGCGATGTCTTCGCGCGGGTAGTTTGTTTCCTTGACAGCGGCAATGAACGCGGTCAGGCAGGTGCCCAGGCCGCAGGTCGAGCACCAGATGTGCGGCATCCGGTCCATCCGGAGGAAGTCCTCCATCGGGTGGCTCTCGGGCGTACCGCGCTCGATGTGCAGTTGGTCGGTTCTCACTTCGCCCCCTCGACAATGGCTCGCAGGATGTCGTCCGGGTCGTGGACCCAGCCGCCGCAGTGGGGCACGAGCGCGGTCTTGCAGCGGCCGCGCGCCGCGCGCTCCATCTCGCGGTACATCTGCCCGAGGTTGAGCTCGGGCATCACCAGGCACTTCACCTTCGCCGACAGCTCGGCGATGCGCTTCTCCGGGAACGGCCAGACCGTGACCAGCCGCAGCATCCCGACCTTGATGCCCTTCTTGCGGGCGTCGGCAATGGCCTTGGTCGCGACGCGCGAGGAGATGCCGTAGGCGACCACGACCACGTCGGCGCCGTCGGTCTCTTCTTCGCGGACGATCGTGATGTCGTCGGCGTTGGCGCGGATCTTTTCGGCCAGGCGCGACACGCAGAGCTGCTGGCATTCGGCGTTGATGATCGGATAGCCGCGCTCGTCGTGGGTCAGGCCGGTGATATGGAACCGGTAGTCGTCGCCGGCGCGCACCATCGGCGGCACGAGGTCGGCGTCGGGCTTGTAGGGCAGGTACTTGTCCTTGGGGCCGGCGTACCAGCGGCGCGGCCAGACTTCGATCTTGTCGGCCGTCGGGATGATGACCTTCTCAGTCATGTGGCCGACGCACTCGTCCATCATGAACAGCACTGGCACGCGGTACTTCTCGGACAGGTTGAAACAGGTGATGGCGAGGTCGAAGCACTCCTGCGGCGAGGAGGGCGACAGCGCGATTATCTCGTAGTCGCCGTGGGAGCCCCAGCGCGCCTGCATCATGTCCTGCTGGCCGGTGAGCGTGGGCAGGCCGGTCGAGGGGCCGCCGCGCTGGACGTTGACAATCACGCAGGGCGTCTCGGTCATTATGCCGAGGCCGAGGTTCTCCATCATCAGCGAGAAACCGGGGCCGGAGGTGATGGTGATGGCCTTGGCCCCGCTCCACGCGCCGCCCAGCACCGCGGCGATGGATGCCAGTTCGTCCTCCATCTGGATGAACATCCCGCCGATCTTCGGGAAGCGTTCGGCCAGGCGCTCGGCGACCTCGGTCGAGGGCGTTATCGGGTAGCCGGCGCAGAACCGGCAGCCGGCCGCAATCGCGCCCTCGGCGCAGGCGTGGTCGCCGTCGAGGTAGTGCGCGCCGGTGAGTATCGGGCTTCTGGCGGTCTTCACTGCTGCACCTCGCTTTCGTCCGGGGCCTCGAGCGTGTTCCAGATGGCGAACTCGGGGCAGAGCGCTTCGCACAGCCGGCAGTTCACGCAGGCCTCGGGGTGAACCACGACCGGCGGGTGATAGCCCTTGCGGTTGAACTCGCTGGAGAACTCCAGGACCTTGCGCGGGCAGTAGGTTATGCAGAACCCGCAGCCCTTGCAGCGTTCGAAGATGACGTGAACGCTGCCCAGCGGCGGTTTCTTCTTGTCGGCATCGAGGGGCTTGCGCCAGTATTTCATTGGTTGGACAGCGATTATATGCCCGGCCGACTTGGGGTCAAGCGGATTGGGCAGGAGCAACGGTGATTGGCCGGGGCGGTGGAGGCTCGCGCCGGCCTGATGCCGCAGTTCGGACAGGATTTGTGCGACTGTGACTGCCGGTCGCGCACACGCGGGTCGCCAGGCCCCGGGTTGTCGGATACTTGCGGGCGGGGGAGAAGATGAGATTGAGAAAACGGGCAGTCATCTGGCAGCCCAGGGGACCGTCCCCCGGGCGGCCCTGGGATGCCCGATGCGGCGAGCCGGGAATAGCGGACCGCAGTGGCGCGCCTGATGGGGAAGACGCAGGCCAAAATCGGGTCTGGGACAGCCGGACGGCAGCGGCGGTCAGCCCGGAGTCCGGGCCGGGGCTGTTGCTGTCGCAGGACCGTCGGCACGTGCCGGCGCGGAGAGGGCCGCGCATGCCGGGGTCGAGTTGTTGACTTAGCGCCTGCTGTCGGGCAAGCTTAGGGTCACGATGAGCAGCAGCACGATTGCCGAAGCGCGAGGTGCCAGGCCGTGGGCGTGAGCCTCGGCCCGGAGGGCACGTTCGCACAGATGCTGGAGTCAGCCCGCGCGCGCGGTGCCCGGCGTTGCGTGGTCGCGTGCGCCGAGGACTGCGCCACGGTCGAGGCGCTGGCCGCGGCCGGGCGCGAGGGCATCGCCCGCGGGGTGCTCTACGGCGACAAGGACCGCATCGCGACCATCTGCGCCAGCCTCAAGGTCGAGTGCGCGCCGTTCGAGGTGCACCACTGCGAGGGACAGGAGGCGGCCGTCGCCGCGGCCGTGCGCGACGCGGCCCGCAACGGCGATTTCCTGATGAAGGGCCAGGTCGAGACCGCGACGTTCCTGCGCGGCGTGCTGGACGAGGCCAACGGGATGCGGGCCGACCGCACGCTGTCGCACGTCGCATACCTCGAACTGCCCGCCTATCACAAGACGCTGGCGATCACCGACGGCGGCATCAACGCCGAGCTGGACCTCAAGCGCAAGATCGACATCGTGCGCAACGCGGTCGAGCTCTCGCACTTCCTCGGCAACCCGAAGCCGAACGTCGCGCTGCTGTCCGCGGTCGAGCGGATCAAGCTGAACATGGCGGAAACGCTCGATTGGGCGATCATCACGCGGATGGCAGAACAGGGTGAGTTCGGCGCGGCCACGGTCGAAGGCCCGGTCGCGGTGGACGTCGCGCTGTCGCGGGAGGCGGCGCAGATCAAGAAGGTCGTGTCGAATGTCGCGGGCGACGTCGACATTCTTGTCGTGCCAAGCATGGCCACGGGCAACATCCTCGCCAAGGGCCTGCAGTACCTCGGCGGGGCCAAGGCCTGCGGCATCGTGGTCGGGGCGCGCCGGCCGATAGTGATGCTGTCGCGCGCCGATGATTCCGAAACCAAGCTCTACTCAATAGCACTGGGGAACCTAGCAGCAACATGAAACACCCGATTGACACAATCAGCGCGCCCAGGCCGGTCGGGCCGTACAGCCAGGCCGTGCGCGTGGGCAACCTCGTCTTCACCTCGGGCCAGATACCGCTCGACCCGGCCACCGACAGCCTGGTCGACGGCGGCATCGAGGCCGCGACCGAAAGGGTGATGCAGAACCTCGACGCGGTGCTCCGGGCGGCGGGCACGAGCCTGCAGAACGCGGTCAAGACGACCATTTACCTGACCGATATGGGCCAGTTCGGCAAGGTCAACGAGGTGTACGCCCGGTTCTTCCAGCCGCCTTTCCCGGCCCGCTCGACCGTGCAGGTCGTCGCTCTGCCCAAGGGCGTTGCGGTCGAAATCGAGGTCGTGGCTGAAGCCTAGTCACTTTCTGCCGTTGCTCGTGCTTCTCGCCGGGACGGTCGCCGGCTCGGCGCTTGACGCGCTGCGCGCGGCCGGAGACCGGCTGTACCGGCAGGATTACGCAGAGGCCGAGAGCATCGCCGCGGTGCGGCTTGAGCGCGACCCGGATGACCCGACCGGGCTGTTGATACTGGCGAACGCCACCCGGATGCTCATTTACGACTCGGGCGACCCGGCGCTCTCCGATTCGTTCTACCGGCTCTGCGGCCGGCTCGAGGTTTCGTGCCGCGAGAGGCTCGCCGCGCACCCGGGCGACGCCTGGACCCGGTTCTGCCTGGGCACTTCGCTGCTGAATCAGGCCGAGATGCTGGGCTGGCAGCAGCAATACGTCGCCGCGCTGCTCAAGACCACGGCCGCGCCGCCGCTACTCAAGGCGGCTCTGGCCGCTGACCCGAGCCTGGTCGACTGCCGCCTGGGCCTGGGTGTGGTCGAGTATTTCAAGGCGCAGTCCCGGCGCTACACGCTCGGCCTGCCGCTGTTCGGCTCGACGCGCGCCGCGACCGAGCTGGTGACAAGCGCGGCAACCGGCGGCGGCGCGCTGGCGAATGCCGCCTGGTTCGCGCTTGCGTTCATGGCCAAGCAGGACGGCCGTCCGGCCGAGGCGGTCAGGCGCTGCGAGGTGCTGCTGGTGAAGTTCCCGGGCAATCGCGCCGCGCTGCGACTGATGCGCGACGCGCTGTACGACGCGGGCGACTACCGGCGCACGCTCGAAGTCGGGGCCGAGGTCGAGCGTTCGATCAGGGCATCGTATCCGCACAACCTCTACGGACTGACCGAGAACTGGCTGAAGTGCGGCAAGGCGCGGCTGGCGCTGGGCCAGAAATCTGCGGCCGCGGCCGACTTCCGCCGCATACTCAGTCACGAGCATCAGAAGGACGAGGTGCCGTGGCTGGCCAACTATGTGGCCGAGGCGCGGGGACTCCTGAAGAGGGTGCAGTGACGCGGCCGGCGGCTGTCGTCGGCGTGGGCAATCCGCTGCGCGGGGATGATGCGGTCGGGCCGGCGGTCATCGAGCGACTGGGCAAGCTGGCCGGCGCGCGGCTTTTTGATGCCGGGCCGGCGCCGGAAAACTACCTCGGTCCGGTCGGCGCACTCAGGCCCGAGCGCATTCTGTTCGTTGACGCCTGCGACTTCCGGGCCGCGCCGGGCGAGTTTCGCATCTTCGAGATGCCCGAGATCGAACGGCTGGCCGCCGGGCTGGTCTCGACCCACACACTGCCCCTGACCATGACCGCGCAGCTCTTCGCGGCCGAGGGAGCGCGGGTGAGCCTGCTGGGGATTCAGCCCGAGTCGCTGGAGTTCGGCGCGCCGCTTTCCGGGCCGGTCGAGCGCGCCCTGCCCGCGGTGCTGGCCGCGGTGCGCGCCTGGGTCGCCGGACCGGCTACCTGACCCTGTTGCCCAGAGTGTAGAGCTTGCGCCCGCGGCGCTTGATCGCGTTGCGCGTGTCCAGGATCAGCCGGCTCTCCCGGTAGACCATTTCGTAGTCGAACTTCGCGTGGTCGGTCAGGATGAGCACAATGTCGGCGCGGCGCAGCGTTGAGCGGTTCAGCGGCACGGATCGCAGCGTGCGGCCGTTGACCTGGATGTGGGGCACGTAGGGGTCGTGGTACTCGATGCGGCCGACCTTGTGCTGGAGCAGCTCGGTGACCTTGATGGCGGGCGAGTGGCGCGTGTCCTCGACGTTCTTCTTGAACGCGGCGCCGAGCACGAGCAGGCGCGCCTTCGCGGCCGCGATGCCGTTGACTCCGAGCACTTCGAGCGTGCGGCCGGCGACGTAGAAGGGCATGTTCTCGTTGGTCTGGGCCGCGAGCTCGATGAAGTTGGAGTGGAAGTCGTACTCGCGCGCCTTCCACGCGAGATAGTACGGGTCGATGAGGATGCAGTGGCCGCCGATGCCCGGGCCGGGGAAGAACGGCATGTAGCCGAAGGGCTTGGACGAAGCCGCCTCGATCACCTCCCATATGTCGATGCCGCCCATCCGCTCACACATCAGGGCGAGTTCGTTGACCAGCGCGATGTTGACGCTGCGGAAGATGTTTTCGAGCAGCTTGGACATCTCGGCGGCGCGCGGCGAGGAGACTGTTACAACCTTCTCGACGAACTGCTCATAGAACAGGGCGGTGAGCCGCGTGCAACGGGCGGTAACGCCGCCGACGACGACCGGGGTCGTGGTGGTGGTGAACTTCGTGTTGCCCGGGTCGATGCGCTCGGGCGCGAAGCTGAGATAGTAGTCGCGGCCGACCTTGAGGCCGGTCGCGTCGAGTATGGGCTGGAGCACTTTCTCGGTCGTCTCCGGGTACGTGGTTGAGCGCAGGATGACGAGCTGGCCGCGCTTGAGGTGCTTCGCGACGAGGCGGCCCGAGTCGACGATGTAGCTGGTGTCCGGGTCCTTGGACGCCGTGAACGGGGTGGGAACGCAGATGTTGATGATGTCGCAGCGGGCGCAGGCGCGATAGTCGGTCGTGGCCTCGAAGCGGCCGGTGCCGACGACCTCGGCGATGTCCTCGGACGGCACGTCGCCGATGAAGCTGCGGCACTCACGCACCGCTTTGACCTTCTCCTCGTCGACGTCGATGCCGATTACCTTGTAGCCGGCGCGGGCCATCTCCACGGCCAGCGGCAGACCGACGTAGCCGATGCCGATGACCGCGACGCGGGCGCTGCGATTGGCGATTTTCTGTTCAAGTGTCATCTCTGCTCCTGTGTTTTCAAGTGCTTTCAAGCTGGACTACCAGGTTGTGCGGTCGAGGCTGCGGTACTGGACCGCCTCGGTGATGTGGCCGGGCGCGATGCGCTCGCTGCCGGCCAGGTCGGCGATGGTGCGGGCGACCTTGAGCACGCGGTGGTACGCCCGCGCCGACAGGCCGAGCCGGTCGATGGCGGTCTTGAGCAGCTCGTGACTGCGCTCGTCAACCGCGCAGTGCCTGCGGATGAGCGCGGGCGAAAGCTGGGCGTTGCAGTACGCCGGGCGCCGGCCGCCCGTGCCGCGCAGTCGTTCGAGCTGGACTGAGCGCGCTCGGTCGACGCGTGCGGCGATGGCGGCCGAGCTCTCGCCATCGGCGCGCCGGGCGATGTCGTCGTACTTGAGCGCCGGTATCTCGACGTGGATGTCGATGCGGTCGAGCAACGGGCCCGAGATGCGGCTGCGGTAGCGGCGAATCTTGTTGTAGCTGCAGGTGCAGGCGTGGCGCGGGTCGCCGTTGAAACCGCACGGGCAGGGGTTCATCGCGCAGATGAGCATGAACCGGGCCGGGAAGGTGAAGGTGCTGCGCGCCCGGCCGATGGTCACTTCGCTGTCCTCGAGCGGCTGGCGCAGGGCTTCAAGCACGTCGCGGCGGAATTCGGGCAACTCGTCCAGAAAGAGCACTCCGTTGTGCGCGAGCGATACCTCGCCCGGGCGCGGCACCGCGCCGCCGCCGATCATTCCGGCGTCAGAGATGCTGTGGTGCGGCGCGCGGAACGGCCGGGTTGCGACTATCGGGCGCTCGGGCGCGAGCAGTCCGGAGACCGAGTGGATGCGCGTCGCCTCGAGCGCTTCATCGAGCGATATCGAGGGCAGGATCGTCGGCAGGCGGCGGGCAAGCATGGTCTTGCCCGAGCCGGGCGGGCCGATCATCAGCAGGTTGTGACCGCCGGCCGCGGCGATTTCCAGCGCGCGCTTGGCGTGCTCGTGGCCGTGGACCTCGGCGAAGTCCACCTCGTGCCGCGCGGCCTGGCGAAACAGGGCCGCGGCGTCGACCACGGTCGGCTCGATCGCAACCGAGCCGTTCAGAAAGGCGAGCGTCTCAGCCAGGCTGCCGGTACCTATGATCTGCAGACCCGATACCATTGCCGCCTCGGCCGCGTTGGCGCGCGGCAGGATCACTCCGCGCAGTCCGGCTTGCCGGCAGGCCAGGGCGCTTGCCACCGCGCCGCGCACCGGGCGCAGCGCGCCGTCCAGCGACAGCTCACCGAGCAGCGCCCAGCCGTTCAGTGATTCGGACGGCAGCCCGCCGGCCGCGGCAACGATTCCTGCAGCGACCGGCAGGTCGAAGGCGGCGCCTTCCTTCTTCACGTCGGCCGGGGCAAGGTTGACGGTGATGCGGCGGCTGGGGAAGTGGATGCCGGAGTTGCGGACCGCGGCCTGAACCCGGTGCTGCGACTCCTTCACCGCGACATCGGGCAGGCCGACGATCGTGAATGCGGGAAGGCCGAGCGCTATGTCGGTCTCGACCGAGACGATGAGCGCGTCCACTCCGACAACCGCGGTCGAAAGGATGCGCGAGAGCACTAGAATGCGCCTTCTATGTGCTCGACCCGTGGTTCCCGGTCGAGCCGGACGCTGAGCACGTCGAAGCGCACCGGGCACTCGGCGAGACCGCGCGAGGCGATGTACTCCTCGGCGAGCCGGCGCAGACGCTGCCGCTTGGCCGGGCCGACCGCCTCGTACGGCTGGCCGAACGTTTCGCCGGTGCGCGATTTGACCTCGACGAAAACCAGCGTGTCGCGGTCGCGGCAGACGAGGTCGATTTCACCCGACCGTGTACGCCAGTTGCGCTCGATTACTTTGAGGCCGCGTTGCCGGATGTAACGGCGGGCAAGGGCTTCGCCGCGCGCTCCGACTTGCTGCCGATTCACGCGGCCGTCGACTCCGGTGAGGCCGGGCGGAAGGTCAGCCGGTGAATCGGCGAGGGGCCGAGCCGCGCGAGCGCGTCGAGATGCTCGGCCGTGCCGTAGCCCTTGTTGCGGGCAAAGCCGTACCCGGGGAACACCCGGTCGAGCCGGCCCATGAGTTCGTCGCGCCACACTTTGGCGATTATTGAAGCGCAGGCGATGGTCAGGCTGAGCCCGTCGCCGCCAACCACGCCGATGCAGGGCTGGTCGAGGCCGGGAACAGGCCAGCCGTCAGCGATCACCTTGTCCGGGTTCAGGCCCAGTCCGGCCACGGCCCGGCGCATCGCCAGAAAAGTCGCCTCGCGGATATTGAGCCGGTCCACGGCGCGGTGGTTGGCCGCGCCGACCGATACGGCGATGGCTCGCCGGCGGATTTCGC
>CBFGIY010000066.1:0-13464 GCA_965648935.1 Caldifarciminota bacterium | reverse complement strand
ACCGGTCGGCCGGATGCCGAGAAGCCCGCGGCTGTGTTCGCCCTGCGTGCCGATCGCCGAAGAGAAAAGGGCTCCGAAAAGCAGGGTTGTGCGGTCTGCTCGGACTGCCGAGCCCGGGTTGGCAAGACTCAGCGCAGCAGGAGCGCCCAGCGCGCGGAGGCGGGCATCGGCAGGAGCGGCGGCTTCGCCCAGGCCGCGCGGATTGAAGAACGACTGGGCTGAGAGCGTGCCGCAGAACAGCACGAGGGTTGTCAGGGTGCGCGTCATCGGAAGCGGTCGCCGGGCGGCAGGACGTACTGCACGTGCAGCCGTGGCGCGTTCGGACCGGAACGGGGTATTCGCAGGCGGAAGAACTCGGCCCACTCCGGCGTCGCCTTGAGCACCAGACCGTAGTTGGAATCGCCTTTTGGTCCGTAACTCGAGTCGCGCCTGATCCAGAACTGGACAAGCGATCGCAGGTCGAGACTGACTGCGGTGTCGCCGTCAGAGGGCGGCAAGTACTGCGCCCGCGCGGCCGCTGCTTCGATGAACTTCGCCGTCCCGGCTCGGCCGGAGAATGACTCGGTCAGACGGTGGGCGGTGAAGGTCAGCGTGTCCGAGCGGCGGTAGCGGGTCTGGGGCAGGAAACGCAGTTCGGCCAGGGTGATGGTGGCCGCAGCCGGTATCGAGTCGAGCTTGAAGACGAACTGGCTGCGCAAGCCGATGCCGGAACCGATCAGCAGGTCGGTGGGAGCGACCGATACGCGCAACGTGTCGACGATGAGACCGTTGCCGACCGCGCTGAACTTCAGCGTTGTCTTGCCGTCGACATAGTTCACCTGAAGTCGCGGTCCCTTGGTGGCGCTCGAGCGCGACTGGACTCGGCAGAACCCGGTGTCAAGAGGGAAGAGCACTATTCCGTTCTCGCGCACGGCGGTCCGCTGTTCCTCGGTCAGGGTCCGGTAGGCCAGGGGCAGCACAACGCTGTCCGGGCCGGTCGTGTCGGTGCCGAGGTTCACGTTCCAGTAGTCGCCGCCCGGAGTCATCCAGTGGTTGAACGAGTCGGCCATAAGCCAGGACACGCCGGATTCGTTCCACGATGTCGAGCAGGGACGGCAGGTGAAGCGCACGCGGGCGCTGTCGGTCGTGTGCAGGACCAGGACAATAGAGGCAATGGAGTCGAGGTTCAGCGTTTCGGGCAGCACGAAGCGCAGCAGCACGCGCGAGCGGTAGGCGGTGTCGGACCCGAAGTACAGCCGCTCGGCGGCTCCCAGAGGAACGTAACGCGCATAGCCTGCGGCCGTGTCGGGCAGAATCGCGAGGACGCTGTCGTCGGGTACACGGTCGCGTATCTCGTCAAAGCCGACAGGCAGGGTATTGCAGGCCGCGAGCAGCAGGAGCAGCGGGAAGGCGAGCAGCTTCTTCACGCCGCAGCCTCGGTGCGGGCGAAGCGCTCGCGAATGTGTTCGGTCAGATTGCCGCGGGCAGCGTCGCGTGCCGTGTGTAGGGCGTTCTCAATTGCGCGGGAAGTCGAGCGGCCGTGTGCGCAGATGACGGTGCCGTTGACGCCCAGCATCAGGGCACCGCCCTGACGTTCGTAATCAAGCCGCTCGATGAACTCGTGCAGCACAGGCTTGGACAGCCAGCGACGCATGCGGTATTTTGTCGTCGAGTCGAGGTAACCGTCGAGCATCGTTGACAGCACTTCGCCCATTCCTTCGGCGTACTTGAGCAGGATGTTGCCGACGAAGCCGTCGCAGACGGCGACGTCGGCAGTTCCCTGCAGCAGGTCGTTGCCCTCGACGTATCCGGTGAAGTTAAGATCGGAATCCTTCAGCAGCTTGGCGGCCGCCAGAGTCAGGTCGTTGCCCTTAGTCTCTTCGCGGCCGTTGCTCAGGATCGCGACCGAGGGGTTCGCCTTGCGCATCAGGTAGGCCGCTGCGGTCGCGCCCATCAGGGCAAACTGGAAGATCTGCAGCGGTTTCGTGTCGACGTTGGCCCCGACGTCAAGGACCAGTGTGCTGCCCCGACTCGTCGGGAACAACACGGCCAGCGATGGTCGGTACACTCCAGGAATCACGCCCAGCATGGTGACAGCAAAGGCCATCACCGCGCCGGTGTTGCCGGCGCTGACGACCGCCTGGACCTTGCCTTCCTTGAGCAAGTTCATCGCAACCGCCATCGATGAATTGCGCTTGCGCTTCACAACTTCGTAGGGCGATTCGTGCATGCCGACGGTCTCGGCCGCGTTTACGAGAGTGACACGGTCAGGCAAGCCGCCGTGTATGCCGGTAACGAGCTGCTCCTGGCCGACGAGCAGCACCTCGAGGTCGGCCGCGCCGGCAACGGCCGCGGCCGCGCCCTCGACCTCGACGTGCGGGGCCCTGTCCGAGCCCATTGCATCGAGGGCTATCTTCATCGGGTCGGTTACAGTGAGGAACTCAGCTCAGAAGACCGGCGTCTCGGGGATCAGTCCTTCTTTGACTTCTCCACGAACAGCACTTCCTTGCCGGCATAGTAGCCGCAGTGCGGGCAGACACGATGCGGCAACTTGGGCTCGTGGCAATGCGGGCAGTCAGCCACGGTCGGCGCGGTCAGTTTCCAGTGCGTGCGGCGTTTGCGGCCGCGCTGCTTCGAGTGCCTTCTCTTGGGTAACGGCATTAGTCCTCCGGATTTCGCTTCTTGCAGTGTCGATTCTAGCCGGGGCAGGACTGCTGTCAACTCGACGCGGACTGCCTTGCCCGGAGGCGACGACGGCATCGCGTTGACTCGGACAGAGCGGACGGTATGATTCCGCGTCTTCAGATGAACGCATACGAACTCATCAAGCGCAAGCGCGACCGCGGGCGGCTGAACGGCGACGAGCTGAACTGGCTCGTGCGGGAGTACACGGCCGGCCGCGTGCCTGACTATCAGATGGCCGCTTGGCTCATGGCGGTCTGCGTGCGTGGTCTCTCTCTCGAGGAGACGGCCAACCTGACCGCCGCGATGATGCATTCCGGCGATGTGTTTGACCTGTCCGAGCTGAGCGGACCGAAGGTGGATAAGCACTCGACCGGCGGTGTTGGCGACAAGGTCTCCTTGGTTCTGGCGCCTCTGGCCGCGGCGTGCGGCGTTGTCGTGCCAATGGTCTCGGGCCGTAGCCTGGGCCACACCGGCGGGACGCTGGACAAGCTGGAAACCATACCGGGGTTTCGGACGAACCTGAGATATGCCGAGTTTCGACGCTGTCTTGATGCGGCCGGAGTGGCGATGATGGGGCAGACCGACCGGCTGTGCCCGGCCGACCGCAAGATGTACGCGCTGCGGGACGTGACCGCAACGGTCGATTCAGTGCCGCTGATTGCCGCGAGCATAATGTCGAAGAAGATGGCCGAAGGCATCGATGGACTGGTCCTGGACGTCAAGGTTGGCTCGGGCGCCTTCTGTCCAAAACTGCCGCAGGCGCGGCGCCTCGCTCGGACGATGATGAGGATCGGCGCCGAAATGGGGCGACGTACGACTTCACTCATCACGGCGATGTGGCAGCCGCTCGGCAGGGCGGTCGGCAACTCGGTCGAGGTGGTTGAGGCGATTCAGGCGCTGAAGGGAGACTGGTCGGACGACCTGAGACAGGTTACGCTCGCGCTTGGCGAGGAGATGCTGTTTCTGGCCGGGCTGGCGCGCAGCGAGGCGCAGGCGCGAAGGCTGCTGCTACGTGCGCTGGCGTCGGGCAAAGCACTGGAGCGGTTCCGTGTGATGGTCAGCCAGCAGGGCGGAAACCCGGCCGTGATCGAGGACTACGGTATGCTGCCTCAGCCAGCGCACCGGGCAGAGGTGCGCGCCACCGCATCTGGCTACGTTCGTTCACTGGACGCGCTGGCCGTTGGGCGGCTCGGTGTCGCGCTGGGTATCGGTCGGGCCACGCTCGATTCGGAGGTTGACCCTACGGCCGGATTTGTCTTTCACAGCAAGGTGGGCGCGCGCGCCGCGCGCGGCGACCTGCTGGCCGAGGTGCAGGGTATGGACGAGGCCCGCGTCAAGGCAGCCGCAGACGGGCTGGCCAAGGTCATCGTGCTTGGCCCGGTCGCGCCCCGGTCAAGCGATGTCGTTCTCGCGCGCCCGTCGCGTCCATCTTTGTCTGTTTGACAGCCTCTGGACTGAATCTATACTCGAGAAAGTGAACTGCCGGCAAGGTTGTGACCTTGCCTGAAGGGAGTCCTATGGCGAAAGACGAAGGCAAGCTGGATACGGTCATTGGTCCGGACACGATCGTGAAGGGTGACTTGCGTGTGAGCGGCAGCTTGCGTCTCGACGGCCAGGTCGAGGGCCGAGTCGACGTTACCGAGACTTTTCAAACTGGTCCGCGGTCACTGCTCAAGGGTGAAGCGCACGCACGCGATGCGGTCATTGCCGGTCGTGTTGAGGGCGACATCAACGCCACGGGCACTGTGGAAATGCAGGCCGGCGCTCAGCTGCTCGGCAATATCTCATGCAAGGGACTGGTGATACAGCGCGACTGCGTGTTCCAGGGCAACTGCCAGATGGTCGCTCCCGAGGGCGGGCAGAAGAAGTGAGGGCGTGATGAGAATAGCGCTTGATGGCCGTCGTGCCGTCGTCACCGGTGCTGGCGCGGGTATCGGCAGGGAGATTGCGCTCACGCTGGCGAGGGCCGGGGCCGCGGTGGCGGTCTGCGATGTCGTGCGAGCGCCGGCCGAAGCCGTTGCCGCTGAGATCGGTGCTGCAGGCGGCACTGCCCGCGCGTACGCGGTCGATGTAGCTGATTCAGCGCAGGTCAATGCGACCGGCGAGGCGGTTCTTGCCGAGCTTGGCGGGATTGACATCCTTGTTAACAATGCCGGCATAACCCGCGACGCCCTGATCCTGCGGATGGGTGACGATGACTTCGATCGAGTTCTGGGCGTGAACCTGCGCGGCGCGTTCTACTTCACACGCGCTGCGGCGCGGGCCATGGTGAAGGCACGCTGGGGTCGAATCGTCAATATCACTTCGGTAGTCGGTCAGATGGGCAATGCCGGTCAGACCAACTACGCCGCGGCCAAGGCCGGCCTCATCGGTCTGACGAAGTCGGCTGCGAAGGAGCTGGCCGCGCGCAACATCACCGTCAACGCAGTCGCACCTGGATTCATCGCTACGGCGATGACCGAGAAGCTGGATTCGGCGACGCGTGAGGCTTACCTCGCGGCGTTGCCTCTGAAGCGGGCCGGGACACCGGCCGATGTGGCCGGGGCCTGTCTCTTCCTTTGCTCTTCGCTGGCGGACTACATCACCGGGCAGGTCATCCGTGTTGACGGCGGGATGCTGATGTAGTCTTTGGGCAAGAGGCAGAGGTGGCAGGAATCGAGGAGACCAGGCGCAAGATAGCCGATGCTGCAACTCCGACCGAGCGGATTGACATCGTCCTAGCTGGGGCCGGCGAGCTATCCTCCGATCTGGGGGAGGAGTGGGAACAGCTACTGCGTGACGCACTGGCCGAAGCGCAGTCGCTTGATGATCCTGAGAGGATATGTCACGTTTGCCGCAATCTGTGCAATCTGTACGACGCCCACGGACGAATAAGCGAGAGTGATAAGACACTTGAGGTGTTCGGTCGTGCTGTTACGCGAACCGACAACCGCAGACTGAAGGGTTCCTACTGCTATCTGAGAGCATACAGCTCGCTCAACCGCGACCAGTTCGCCGAGGCCGAGAAGCTGCTTGAGGAGTGTATCACGCACTGGGAGGCGGATCGGTTCGAACATGGCCTGAGCGTGGCGCACGACTTACTCGGTTCAAGCGCACTGATGCAAGGCCGGCCGGCTGACGCGCTGCGCCAGTACCAGCAGTCGCTTGCTCTTCTGCCGCCGGACGACCTCTACGGGCGCTCGGTCGGCTACTACAACACCGGATTGGCCTTGAAGGGAATGGGTCGTTGGGAAGATGCGGTCGAAGCGGCTTACCAGGCACTGGCTCTGGCCGAGCGCGCTGGCCTGGTGGCACAGCAGGCCGAGGCCCTTGAACTGCTGGGCGAAGTGTTTCTCTTGCGCGATCGGCTCGCTCGCGCGATCGACCTGTTCGGACAGGTGACACGTCTTGTCGGTGGCAGAGGGTGCGGAACAGATCAGGTTCGCGAGTCAATACTGCACTTGGCTGAGGCCTACAGGCGGCAAGGAGACCTAGCCCGTGCTGAGCAGGTTCTGACCGAATGCGAGCCGTTTGTCCTTGCCGAGGGTCGGCCCTACTTCCGCGCGCGTCTGCTGACCGCGCGCGCCGAGGTTGCCGTGAAGTCAGGTCGCTTGGGCGAGGCCGAGGCGTGGACCCGCGAGGCTGTGGATATCGCCGGCAGGCACAAGTTGGCGCCTCAGGAGGCGGAAGCACTGCGTGTTCTGGCCCTCGTCCAGGTGGCCAATGGAGATCGCTCTGGTGCCGCGGTCAGTCTCCAGTCTGCGGCCAGCTTGCTGTCCGGCGGCGAAGACAGTTTCGAGCTGGCCCGCGTGCGGATGCAGCAGGGTTTGCTCGCAGCCGACGCAGGGGATACGCTGAAGGCGCGTGACTTGTTGCAGGCGGCGAATCGTGTCTTTCGTCGACTATCGGCCACGGCCGAGTCGGGCCAGGCCAGCCGGGCGCTTTTCGGCCTCGATGTTGCGGCGGACAGAGACCTGGCCCTGCTCCAGGGCGTGTCGGGACTGGTGTCGCTCGGGTTGGACCCGCAGGTGTTCATCACACGCGCGCTTGAGCTGATGATGGACGCTCTGCGATTTGACGCCGCGGTGCTGCTGATTGAGGATCGGGCCGTTCTGGTTGTTGGCACGCCCGACCTTAACGAGGCGCGGTTGGCAGCCGCAGTGGTTGAGAAGACGCGCACCCCGCTGTCGCTCGTCGTCCCGGTGCGCTACCAGGGCCGCGTTCTCGGCACGCTTTATTTCAGTCGGTCGGAGCCCACTGCCGATGAGCCGAGATCGATGGTCCTGGAGACGCTTGCCAGCCTGTTGGCGCCGATGGTACAGCGTGTTGGAGAGGTGACCGCCAGCGCGGCTGAGGCTGCAGCCGAATCTCGGGTGATGGCCGGGCTGCGCTATACCGGGGTGGTTGGCGTGAGCCGGGCGATGCGCGACGTTCTTGCCGTGGTGGCGCGGGTCGCGGGCGCGGGCGTTCCGGTGCTGATTCGTGGCGAGAGCGGCACTGGCAAGGAACTGGTGGCGCGGGCGCTGCACGAGTCGAGCCCGCGCGCGGGCGGGCCCTTCGTAGCGGTGAACTGCGCAGCGTTGCCCGAAGCGCTGATGGAGGCGGAGTTCTTCGGAGTAGACAAGGGCGCCGCGACCGGGGTTGCGGCGCGGGCAGGTCGATTCGAGCAGGCCCAGAACGGCACGATCTTTCTCGATGAGATCGCGGAGATGAGCCCGAACCTGCAGGCGAAGCTTCTCCGGGTTCTGCAGGAGAAAGTCTGTGAACGGGTCGGTGCGAGCCGACCGGTGAAGCTTGATGTGCGGATCGTTACCGCCACGAACCAGGAAGTCGAGCGGCTTATGGCCGATGGCCGGTTCCGTTCTGACCTCTACTATCGTTTGAACACGGTTGAACTGAGACTGCCGCCACTGCGCGACCGGCGCGAGGATATCCCGTTGCTGGTGGACTACTTCATTCGTCACGCTGACAGCGAGTTCGGCCGCAGTGTGAACCGGTGCGATCCGGCAGCTCTCGATGCACTGTGCCAGTACGACTGGCCGGGCAATGTCCGCGAGCTGCAGCATGCTGTCGAGCGAGCCGTGCTTCTCGCCGAGGATGGTATCATAACTCTCGATTCGTTGCCTCAGGCCGTGCGCGGCGGCACGGCGACGGGACAGCGGTCCACGCCAACTCGACCGCCAACTTCTGGTCCGCAGCACTTGCCTAGTCAATCCGGCGCGGCCGAGGCAGCGCTGATAAGGCAGTACTTGGAGCGCGCGGGTTGGCAGGTCACGCGTGCCGCTGCACTCGCCGGGTACAGCCGGGCGCAGTTCTACCGGCTGATGAAGCGGTACGGCATCACCCGGCCGCGGCAGTAGTTGTTGATCAGACCGCGGGGCGGCAACACTGCCGCCCCGCGTGTCGCTTCTGCGCCATCTATCGGACGAGCCTGACCGCATCAACAGCTGTGCCAGTATCCGTCACTGTGCGAACAAAGTAGACACCAGCGGGCAGGCGGGAGATGTCGTTGGTGCCACTCTTGAGGACGATCACGTGGCGGCCGCTTGCGTCGACCAGTGTCGCGTGACGAAGCCCGGACGATGGACCAGCGAGCCGGAGCACGCCGCGTGCGACGGTTGCGCGGTGTGTGATGCGAGTCGGGCTTGACGTCTGGTTGTCCAGGATGCCAACGCTGGTGTCATACCATTGATGAGCCCGGCGGCAGGCATCGATCAGGGCGAGTGAGTCGACTCCCCCGACCAGAGCAAAGGCAACCCGCTGGCGGCCTCCCGCTGCCAGAGCGAAAGGAGCAACTCCGACCGCGACGGTCCAGTCGAACGGGCGGTCGGACATCGTGGAGCCAAGCCGGCCGCATAGTATGCGAAACTTCATATCATCGGTCAAGGCGGAGTCCGGGTTGACGTAGCGCGCGTGGTCGATGCACGCGAGCACTGCCGGACCTGGCCCGGAGAGGCACGCCAGACCGACCCAGCGGCCGTTGTCCTGCACATTGCGCATCCAGGCGAGGCCGTGGTCTGGCAGGGTTCCGGCGATGTCGTGGAACCGGTCAGTGGCCCGAACGTCGAAGTCAGCCAGCACACCGGCTTGACTGATGAGTGATTCAGGGCCGGTGTTGTGGATGTCGTAGACCAGCGCGACCCAGCCATCGCCCTCGGGAAGAGGTATGCTGAGCGCACGCTGGTAGACCAGAATCCCACGCGGGTCAGGGTGGGCGGCATCCGAGAAGGCCGAAGTGTAGCATGCGGTCGAGCCCCAAAGAGGTGCCCTTGAGTGCACGCTTTCGGCCAGGGCCCAGTCGGTGTCGCTGCTTCGTGCGGTGCTGTAGAACCGGTCTACGACCCGACCTGCGTTGTCGGCGAATACGAACGACGCTGTGCGCAGACTGGAGGTGTCGGTCGCAGGGAAGCGGAGCCCGCGCCCCGGCCGAATGGACTCGCGGTCCCAGCCGATCGTGCCGCGCGCAGTCACGGACAGCACCAACTGACCGGCTTTGACTTCAGCAACCGTGCGGCCAGGCCAGCCTATGTCCAGCGCGAAGTCCGACTCCCAGTCACCTTCGGTCGAGCGCAAGAGCAGTTCGAACTCCGCCTTGGACCCGGGCAGGACGGAGGGCGAGGCCGTGACGTCAGCCGCTGACACGGTGAGAGAATCACCAGCCGGTATCGAGCCGATATCAACAAGCGAATCAGACAGGGCAATGCCGCCAGACAGAGCTCGCAGGGCCAATCGAGCGTTGGTCGCGGTCAGGTTGCCGGTGTTGCGTACGGTCAGCATCAACCGGCCGGTCTCGCCTGGTTCGAGTACGCCGTTCGGGTTCGGCTGTCCAGAGTCTTCTATCGCAACGCCAGTCAGGGTCAGCCAAGGCGCGGCCGAGCCCGGTCCGACCCGTACCGCGCGCTGGGCTGGCAGGAAGTCGTGGACCGTCGCAGTGACGGTCAGTTCTCCCGGCGTACCGGGTCGCATCAAAAGAACGGCGGTACCGGAGGCATCGGTGCGGGCTGTCACGAAGACCTCAGCGGGCTTGAGGGCGCAGACCAGCGCTCCCGGCACTGGACGGCCGCCGCTGCTGACGCTCACAACGACTTCGCGACTGCCGGTCAGAATGCTGTCCGGTGTCGACAGCTCGGTTGCGGCCGGAGGGGCAGTCCAGATGTCCATCGCCGGGTCGCCGAACAGGTTGAACTCGGTCATGCACCAACGCCAGAGCTGGTCATAGAGGGCGATGCCGGCGTATTCCTCGCGCGAGCGGCTGTGACAGGCGCCAAGTCCGGTCTGGCCGCGCGCAAAGAGAAAGTCAAAGAACCGGGCGCAGAGCTTCTCGGAGGGACCAAAAGAGGGCGGCGTGCCCCAGCCATAGCGCGAGTTCATCATCACTGCGATGCAGCCGGCTTGCGGGTTATTGTGGGCGAGCTCGGCGATGCAGTCCTCGAATTCGAAGTTGCCCGGTGTGCAGGCCAGCGAGGTCATTATGCTGTAGCGTCGCGCGCCGCGCTGCGTTCGGGCGTAGCTTGACGTGTAGATCGGCGTACCGTCTTCGTCATAGACACCGCCCTCGTTGCCGTGGCCAGCCGGGTCGAAGAGGGCGAAGCCGCGCTCCAGCGACTCGGCCACTACCGCTGCACCCGAAGGATTGACCAGATGGATGTCTTGCCATACGGGCGGTGTGAGGTTGGCGATAGAATCGTTGACAATCCGGCCGTGATAGCCGATCGAGCGCCAGAGCCAGCCTGAGGGCAGCAGCGCTCTTCTGACGTAGTCCGGATCGGGATCTGCTTCGTATGTGCGCAGCTTGCCGAAAAAGGCCTGCGCCTCTTCGGGGCGGTCAACTGACGCCCGGCCGACAAGCACATCGGCATAGAAGTCCACCGAGTCACTCATTTCTCCGAACATGTTGTTGTTGTTGGAGTCCCAGGACCAGTCGAGGTCTGCGTAGTACAGGTCGGTTGGAATCTCGCCGCGCTCCTGGCCGACTCGGACGTGTATGCGGCGCGAGGGAACCAGTGCGTTGTCGCCGGCCAAGACCACGTAGACAAGGCCGCGCCGTTCGTGGAAGTCGCGGATGGCGTTGCGCAGTTTCTCCTGCGGGTCGCGGCCGGTGTAGTTGCGCTCGACCCACTCCATAGTGCGCACCTCGGTGCGAATGCCTCGCGCCGTGCGCCAGTTGCAGAATTCAGCAAACTCGTCGGCCAACCTTTCGGCTGTGACCACGAGGCAGGTCACCTCGGGGCCGTCCAGTTCGGCGGTCGGCGGTGCGAAATCTCCGATATCGGACGGGTTAGCCAGCAGTCCGATCAGGCTCGTGCCCAGAATCTCGGCTTGGGTCTTGGTCAACGAGCGCGAGGCCGGGCCAGCTTCGTATTCGAAAGTCACGAGAAGCCGTCTGCAGAGCTCAAGCCGGCCCGATTCTGGAAGCCAGCGCAACGGCGCGACGGTAACCGAAACCAGTGCGAACCCGCCGGCCTTGCCCTGGGTCGGTTCGCGATGCATTTCCGCGGGCCAAGCCGAGCGAGAGTAGGCGGCAGGGTCAGGCGCAGTCCAGGCGACTGGCATCTTGGACGAGACTGGCCGCGGCTGCTGGGCCGGGCAGATGGTATAGGTGCCGGGCAGTACTGACCATTCGAGCGGCTCGACCTTCACGCCGGTAAGGCGCGCCCCGGCAGGGATCACGCACGTGACCGGTAGCTCAGGCACTGCCGGCTCTCCAGGTCGTGCCAGGATGACGCCACGGCCGAACTGGACGAGGTCATAATCGGCGTGGCGGCCAAACAACAGCTCTGATGGACTGAGCGTGACGGTGGTTGATACCGTTCCGGCCAGAACCAGGGCCGGGAAAAGAATCACGACGGACAGGTTCTTCACATTGCCTCCGAAAGTTCAGGGTCCACAGAATTCTAGGCGTAAGTTCGGGTTGGGCAAGGAAAAAGCCGGGGTGTTGACATTGCCGCTATCGCAACCTAGATTGCTGTATGCGAGATGGGGAAGGTGTTGCCGATGTTGGTGCACTGCGTCGGCGTGTTTGCGATGCAGTCAGTCCACAGGACCGCGAGAGCGCGTTGGTTGAGCTTGCCACGGCGCTGCGCGGTGAGGACATTGATGAAGCGGTCGCGTGCCTGCGCGAGGCAGCGATGCTGGCTCGCCGCGACGGCAGAGCGCGCCAAATGGCCCGTTACGCGATCGATGCGGCGGAGTTGCTCTCCGAACAGGGCCGCGAAGAACAGGCCGAGTCCTTCGTTGGGATGATTGCTGATGCGGCCAGTGTCGCGACGACCGGCAGCGACCGCGATACGATACTTGGACAACATGACTACGTGGCGGCCGGGCTGGCCTGGCCTATCGCCGGACCGACTTCGAGCGGGCACGTGAATTGACGCTGGCGGCCGATGTTCACTGGACCGCGTCGGGCCTGCTCGCCGGCAGGCAGGCGGTCCACGTGATGCTGGGCAACATCTCCATCCTGATGGGCAGACTCGACGATGCGCTGAACCACCAGAAGGCGGCTGCCGAACTGGCGGTTCTCATCGGCGACCGAAAGGCTTGGGCGACGGCCGTTTTCAATCAAGCTATTGCTCTGAGGGATGTGGGCCGATGGGATGATGCGGTTGCGGCTCTGCAGGAGCAACTCAAGGACGATTCGCCTTTGGACCACGGACAGCAGCCGGCGAAATCTTCTTCGGTGCTTGGCGAGATACTCCTGCGGCGCGGCCGCATCCGTGAGGCCGTGGCCGCCCTGCGCAGGTCAGTGGATGAGTCAGGCGGCGGGCCGCAGACCAACTCCGTATGCCTGGACGCACTGATGAATCTCGGGATCGCACTGCACAAACAGGGCGAACACGTAGCGGCATTGGATGTTTGCTCGCGTGCGGAACGCGGTGCCGCATCCTGCGGGGATGCTTTCCTGGTCAGCGACGTGCTGTGGCGGAAGGCCGAGCTGCTGCTCGACATGGGCGAGATGGCCTAGGCGCGGGAGGTCTTCCTTGAGTCCTTGAAGGCTGCACGTGAGCATGATACCAGGCCGACGGAGGCCATGGCGTTGCGTGTGCTTGGCCGAGTCCTGGCAGCCGACGGCGAAACTGACGCCGCGCATCGAGCCTTCGAGGACTCCGTGAGCTTGCTTGACCACAATGACGATTCGTACGAGCTTGCACTCGTCCGATTGAACTGCGCGCGCCTCCTGGTGACTTCGGGCTTCACTGATAGGGCGGGGCGACTTCTGCGGGATGCTGAACGGGGTTTTCGCCGGCTTGGGGCTGTGCTTGAACTGACAGAAGTCATCCACATGCTCTTTGACATACGTCGGGCTGCCGATCCGGAAAGCGCCTTAGTTGATGCAGTCGCCGGACTTCTCACCGCCGGACTTGAACCTCCAGCTTTGTGCCATGAGGTGCTGGCAGCAGTCTGCCTGACCTAGGGGTTCGCCCATGGCGCGGTGTTGGCCGGCACGGTGCCAGTCGCGTGCGTTGGCGAACCAGACATCGCTCGTGCCAAGGCCGTGGCTGGCTCAGTAGTTCAAGGGTCCGATTCTGAGCCGGTCCTGGCCCGTGTGCGATGGGGTACGGAGTCGGTCGGATACATCTGGCTTGAGCGCGGCACCGGGCGCCTCGAGAGACCGCTGGTTCTGAGTGTGGTTGCCGGGCTGTTGGCCACTGCGCTTCACGCCTGTCGCTCCGCCGACCTGTCTAGCCGCGGCATCTATTTGTCTCCGGTTCGCCAAGGGGTCTTCCTAGGCACATAGTGACCCACCTGGTGTGTGGGTTGTCCGACTGATGCTAACTGCTCTGCCAGTATGGCGTCAAGATCGAGCGCCGGCAGCAACAGGAC
>CBFGIY010000065.1:0-13912 GCA_965648935.1 Caldifarciminota bacterium | reverse complement strand
GGGCTCGACCGTGATGTTGCTCGGGCCGGGCCGTGGGGGCTGGCATAGTCGCGCGCGGCCGAGCCGGTCGTGGTCCGGCCGCAGGCCGCGGCCGTTACCAGGTCGAAGAGGAATCCCCGGAACCGGCCCTCGTCGAACAGGCAGTTGCGCCGCCGGGCCACGCCCTCGTCGTCGATCGGGGCCGAGGCGGTTCCCCAGTCGCGCAGGCCGTCGTCGGCGATGGTGAGCTGGCGGTCGAGCACGGGCTGGTCCTCGCGGCCGGCGAGCACCGAGGTGCCCTTCTGCAGCTCGACGCCGTTGGCGGCTGCGGCGAGCGGCGCGAGCAGGGGCCACAGCGCCGACGGCATGAACACCACCGGCCAGACGCCGGCGGCCAGTCGCGCGCGCCGGCGCGAGAGCCGGGCGCGGCGCTCGATCTCGTCGGCCAGCTCGCCGATCGGGAACGGCCGGCCGTCGGCGAGGTTGCGCCACTCCCATATCCAGGACAGGCCGTCGCCGACGAGCAGGCCCTCGACCGAGATGTCGAGCTCGGCGCGGGTGTAGCCGGTGTCCAGGCCCCGGCTGTTGACAATCTCGACCTCGCGGTAGACCTTGCGCAGGGTCAGGTCGAGCTTGAGGTCGGGCACGCGCGCCGCGACCGCCTCGCAGAGCTCGCGGCCCCACTCGACGAGCCGCTCGGCGCGCAGCACGATGACGCGGTTGTCGTAGGTCGTCACCTCGCCCGACTCGGCGCGGTGGGGCAGGGCGAAGCGCGCGAGCCGGCCCAGCGCCGCCGCGCCCAGCGCCGCCTCGGCCGTCTCCTCGAGCCGGGATGGGTCGGTCGTCGAGGCGAACCCGACGCGGCCGGCGCGCACCACGCGCAGCCCGAAACCGTGGGTCAGGCTCGTCTCGCGCGAGTGGAAGCTACCGGAGCGGAACCGCACCGTCGTGCTGTCGACCTCGGCGCCGTATACCTCGGCCTGCTCGGACCGGCCGCGGGCGAGCTCGAGCAGTCGCAGGCCGGCTTCGGAAGCGTCGTATTCCGCAGGCATCGCTACCTCCCCCCGATCACGACATTGCGGATGCGGATGTGGGGCGCGCCCAGCCCGACCGGCACGGCCTGCCCGGCCTTGCCGCACATCCCCATCCCGCCGAAAATTACCAGGTCGTCGCCGATCGCGTCGATGTTCTTCATCGTTTCGAAGACGTTGCCGGACAGCGTGACGTCGCGCAGGAGCCGCGTCTTGCGGCCGCCCTCGATGCGCCATGCGTACTGGGCCGCGAATGTGAACGATTCCAGCTCGGTGTTCCCGCCCATGCTGCCGCAGACGTACAGCCCGTCCTCGACCCCATCCATCATGTCCTCGATGTTCCAGCCGCGCGGCTCGATGAAGGTGTTGCTCATCCGCACGACCGGCACGTGGCGGTACGACATCGCCCGCGCATTGCCGGTCACGGCCTCGCCCATCCGGGCCGCGGTCTGGCGGTCGTGGAGCCGGCCGACGAGCACGCCGCCCTTGACCAGCTCGGTGCGGCCGGCGGGCGCGCCCTCGTCGTCGAACCGGTACGAGCCGCGCTCGCCGGGCAGGGTGCCGTCGTCGACGATGGCGAGCTCGTCGGTCCCGAAGCGCGCGCCCGGCTTCATCAGGGCGCGCAGCCGCTCGTTGTCGGCGATGCCGTCGGCTTCGCTCAGGTGGCCGAAAGCCTCGTGCGCGAACACGCCGGCGAGCAGCGGGTCGACGATGACCGTGTAGGTGCCGGCGCGGACCGGCTCGGCGCGCAGCAGGTCGACCGCGACCCGGCCGATGCGCTCGACCAGCGCCTCGCGGCCGACGAGAGTATTGAATCCCTCGGTGCGGCCGAAAGTGTCGGAGTAGCGCTGGACATTGGCGCCGTCGCGCGCGATCGCCGTGCAGTGAAATCCCGTGTAGACCCGTTCCTGGCAGATGTAGCGGTCCTCGGTCGAGTAGAACGACAGCCGCTGCCACTTGTCGCCGTAGACCGAAACGGTGCTGGTCACGCCCGGGGTACCGAGCAGTATCTCGTTGTAGCGCTGGATGAGCGCCTGCTTCTCGCCCAGGGCAACGCGCCGCGGGTCGGAGCCCGATTCGGCGCAGACCGTGTCCTCGAAGGCGGGCAGGGCGTGGAGGCCGCCCTCGCGCGCGGGCAGCGCCTCGGCCTGGGCCGCGACCTCGCGCGCCAGTTCGGCAAGCGAGTCGTCGACGGCGTTGAAGGTCGCCGATGCCCAGTTCCCGCGGTGGAACGCGCGCAGGCAGCCGCCGCGCTCGAGCGCGCGGCCGACCTCATCCAGCTCGCGGCCGCGGTAGGCTATCGCGGTGCGCTCGCTCTCTTCTATGCGAATGTCTGCATAATCAACGGCCAGCCCGTCGAGGACCGACCGCAGGAAGGGTTTCAGGTTTTCCATATCCTCTCCATTGCTGTTTCCGACACAGGCTAGCCGCGCGACGCGGCGCTGTCAATCCGGCCCTGCGCCGGGCCGGTAAAAGGAGGCGCGGTGCGCCGGGTTAGTGGCGCACCGCGTTTCTCGTCGGTCCCCGTCGAGAGTGTTGACTGGTGAGGGGGACTCAGGAGCGCGACATCCTTCCCTTGAGAGACCTCAGCTTGGCATGGCTCGGTCTTACTCTCCAACCCCCATGCTTATTCCAGCATGCGCCCGGTATATAGCAAGCTCCGTGCCAGAGTATGCCGTCCGGTGTGCGCCGGCAACTTGTTGATAAATCAGATCTTTCAAAATGGGGTGCGCAGGAGGTGCGACAGGCACGCAGAAAAGTGCCGTATTTTACGGCAGCAGTGCCGCGAAATGCGGCTGGAACTGGGTCTAGATTCCGTACTCGGCGATCTTGCGGCGCAGGGTATCGCGGTGGATGCCGAGGATTTCCCCGGCGCGGGAGATGTTGTTCTCGGCGCGGGCGAGGGCTTCGATGATGGCCTGGCGCTCGATGTGCTCCATCCTGAGGCTGCCGACCGCGCGCTCGATAGAGCCGGGCTCGCCTTTGGCCCCGGCCTGGATGTTCATGAACTTGATCATGCCGAGCGTGGAGATGACGTGGCCCAGGCCGACCTCGGCCGAGCCGTCGTACTGGGCTCGCTCGTAGGCGCGCTCGATGAGGTTGCGCAGGGTGCGGATGTTGCCCTCGAAGATGTTGTTGCCGCCGTCGAGGTACTCGTCGACGAGCTGGCGCGCGAATTTGACCGCGCTGCGTTCCATCTTGAGCCGGCGCTTGTGGCGCGGGTTGCGGTTCATCTGCTCGATGACGTACTCGAACATCTCTTCGAGGTCGGCCTCGACCACGGCGCTGGCCTCGCCGGTCCAGCGGTCGCGCAGCGAGGGGACGAGGATGCAGTGCTGGACCAGCCGGCCGTAGAAGTCGGGCCGGAAGCGCGACTGCAGGTCGCCGACCGAGCGGTTGGTGGCGGCGATGATGCGGATGTCGACCTCGATCTCGGTCGACGAGCCGAGCCGCTTGACCCAGTGGTACTCCATCGCGCGCAGGAGCTTGACCTGGATGTCCTGGTCGATGTCGCCGATTTCGTCGAGGAACACGCTCGAGCCGCGCGCCGATTCGAAGATGCCGGCGCGCTCGGCCACCGCACCGGTGAACGCGCCCTTCTCGTGGCCGAACAGCTCGTCCTCGATGAGGTTGTGGTCGAGCGCGGCCATGTTGACGGTCAGGGGATGGCTGCTGGCGCCGTCGGCGTAGCGGTAGCTGCAGCGGTGCAGGGCGCAGGCGACCAGCTCCTTGCCCGAGCCCGGGCCGCCGAGCAGCAGCGCGACCGCGTCGGACCGGCCGATGCGCTCGATCTCGTGGGCGAGGAAGGCCATCTTGCGCGCCCGGCCGATGACCATCTGGTGGTGCTCGCGCCAGTGGCGGCGCCGTTCGGCGTCGAGCGGGCGGAGCGCCATCGAGTCGATGCTTTCGATGATGCGCGGGTAGTACTGGTCGCCGACCGCGGTCTCGGGCACGAACGAGCAGTTGCCGTAGCCCGGGTAGGCGATGAACTCCGAGAACTCGCGCGTGCTTTCGACCCCGACCCGGCAGGACACGAAGACGACCGGCGAGATGCGGTCGATGTTGTTCTGGCGGACGTAGGCGTGGATGAGGAAGCCCTGCAGGGCGCGGGTGTCGAACGAGCGGGGCATCTCGCGCAGCATCGTCGGGTAGCCGACGAGCCTGGAGTCGTCGGTGACGTGGCTGAAGTCAACGTCCTGGACTATCAGGGCAACGAAACGCTCGCGGTTGCGGTCGTACCAGTCCTTGAGCTCGGCGTAGGAGCCGGCGTACTGGAAGTCGAACTCGCTGAGGAGCCGACCCCTGTCGTGGGCGCCAATCCGCTGGACCAGGGTGTCGTAGCTGGAGCGCAGGTCGTCGACGACGAGGATTACCGGTTTCGCCTCGCCCCGCGCCGCCCCGCCGGAAGCTGTCGCTGCCTGCATCGCGTCAATTGTCAGCGGCCGGCCGCCGTTTGTCAACACCAGAACCGGCCGAGGCGCGGTTCCGGCTCATTCCATACCGCCGCTGCCGCGCAGCCGGGCGCGGGTCTCTTCGAGCACCGCGACGAGGTCGGTGATGCGCAGCCAGAGCTTCTCGCCCGGCTCGGCCGGCTCGTAGTCCGGGCCGGGGACGTCGATGACGCCGGGCAGCCGGGCCGCGAGCTCGTCAAGCTCGCTGACAAGGTGGCCGTCGCGGCGGCGGAAATCGACCGCGCGCTCGCTGTCCGAAACGAACTGGACAAACACCTTGCGGTTCCACTGCGTGTTCACGGTGTATTCGAGCACGACCTCGGCGTGGGCCCGGGCGTAGCGGATGTGGTCGACCACGATGTGCTCGATTATGGCCTGGAGCCCGCTTGACGAGAGCAGCCGCATGCGCCGGAGCGCGTCGGGATACTCGCGGTTGCGGATGAGCACGATGCGGAATCCCTCGCGCCGCTCGAGCGCGAGGTAAGCGGGCCGGCTCAGCTCGATGGCTTCCAGGGGCCGGGCGCGCAGCTCGGCGCGGGCGGCGCGCTCGATGGTCGAAAGCAGGGGCAGGGTCGGCGTGCCGGCGACGAGGCGGCCTATGGTGTCGGTGTAGTACGGTTCGAACCGGTCGGCGACCTGCCCGAGGTCGCGGTCGGCGCCCAGGCCGTGGCGCTCGCGCACCTCGATGAGCCGCTCGATCGCGCCCGTGTCGTTGCCCTTGGAAACGAAGTTGTGATCGAGCGCCACGAGGTCCACGGCAAGGGCCGCGCGCACCGGCAGGGGCGCGTTCTCGACCTGGCGGGCGCGCCGGCCGGACCGCGCGCGGCGGATGAAGTGGATGACGCTGAACGCGAGCAGGGCGGCGCCGAGCAGGACCAGGAACACGGCCGCGCCGCGGTAGGCCATGTGCGTGCGCCGGGCCCGGCGCAGGTGGGCGAGCTCGTCGGCGGTGCGGGTCGAGCCGGGTTCGAGCTCCTCGCGCAGCGTGTTCATCCGCTGCAGGATGCGGCGCGCCGCCCAGATGTCGCGTCGCGGCGCGGTGCGCAGCGCGGCGCGGGCCTGCTCCAGTTCGGCCAGAACCGCGCCCAGCCCGTTGATGAATGCCGCAGAGCGCAGTTCGCCCTCCGGCCCGGCTCCGATGACGAGGAGGTCGGGAAAGGTGTCGCGGTCCAGGCGCAGCGCGGCCGCGCGCGCGAAGCGCACGCCGCTGCTCGCCGGGTCGGCCGCGCCGGCCATGGTCCAGTCGAGCAGGTGCAGAGCGTCGGCCCCGCCCGGGCCGCGCAGCAGCGCGGCCGGCCTTGTCCCGACCGGGAGCAGGGTCAATGGATGAACCGCGCCGCGCGGCTCGAGCCAGCGCAGGGCGGCGACGGTCCCATCCGGACGGATCCGGGCGGCCCAGGCGCCGCGGTCGGACGTGCCGACGACATAGACCCTGCCGCTGGCCGCGGCAACCGCGGACAGCTTGCCGGGCAGGGCTTCGCCGTCGGCGCCGACGCACCAGGCCTGTTCGAGAGTCAGGCCGGCGAGGCAGCGCAGCGAATCGTAGAGCGGGACGCCGTCCGGCCCGGCAACCTCGGACCGGTCGGTGAGCACGGTCAGTTCCACCGCGCCGTCAGAGTCGATATCCGCGGCGTCGAACAGGGCCGGGCCGGCGACCTGGTCGGCCAGCGCGGCCGGGTCCGCAGCGCGCCACGCCGCCGCCAGGCTGCGGGCGCCGGTCAGGTACTGGACGGACAGGCGCGCGCCGTCCGAAGCCACCAGCTCGGGCGTGCCCTCGCCGTTCAGGTCGGCGAGCCGGGCCCAGCGCGGTACGAAGCCGCAGTCCAGTCGCCGGGCCGCGGCCCGGCCGGCATCAAGCTGGACGACGTGGGGCGCGCCGCCCGACCAGAGCACGAGATGCCGCGCGCCGGCGCACCAGGCGCTGTCCGCCGCAAGCGGCGGGTCGAGGGGCCGGCGCCAGATCACCGCGCCGGCGCGGTCGCGGGCGACCAGCTCGCGCGGGCAGGCGAATACCAGCAGCCCGCTGTCCGGGCAGGCGGCGATGGCGGTCGCGCCGGCCGGGGCGAGCCCGGCGGCGCGCAGCGTGTCGGCCAGGCCGGCCGCGCAGAGCCGGCCGTCGGACAGAAGCAGCCAGAGTTCCTCGGTGCTGTCCGGGCGCGGGCAGACCGCGGCCGAGCGCACCGTGCCCGGCACCGGCGCGGACCAGGCCGGCGAAAACGACGCGGCGCGCGCGAAGGCGGCAAAGAGAACGAGCGGAAACAGGACGCGCCGGGCGCGGCAGAGAAGTCGGGATTCGGTGCGGGGCCGGCCCGGCCGGGCCGGCGGCAGTGGTGACCCCTGCATTGATGGCTGCGGCATCGCTTGCCCGGGCCAGTCTAGCCGGCCGTGCGCGCCTGTCAAGGCGCCGCCCGTGGCAGGGTCCAGTAGCGCCCGACCGCGCCGCGGTAGGCGCGGTAGCGCTCGCCGTGCGCCGACTCGAGAAACCGTTCCTCGTCGAGAATCTGCCAGTGCAGGTTCAGCCCGGCGAAGAGCGAGAAGAGCAGGAAGGCGGGCGTGCCGTTGATGAGAAACACGCCCCAGAAGAAAAGGTTGAAGAAGAGGTAAATCGGGTTGCGCGTCAGCCGGTAGACCCCGCCCGTCACCAGCCGGCCCGGGCGGCGCTCGTCCACACCCAGGCGCCAGGACTCGCCCAGCGCGGCGAGGCCGGCGATGTCAAGGGCCAGGCCGGACAGGACCAGGAGCGCGCCAACCGGGCGCAGAAACGGCACGGAAAGCACCGGCCGGCCCAGCGCCGCGGGGAAAAGGCTCAGCTCCCCGGGCAGCGCGGCGAGCACGACCTCGATTGCCCAGACGTTCACCGCGGCGAAGAACGAGGCCTCAAGCGCCCAGCGCCGCCAGTTGTGGTCGGGCCGGATGGCGAAGGGATTCAGGCGCAGGCGGCGGCGGATTGATATCGACCGGCCGAGCGCCAGCCCGAGAAAAAGCGCGAGCGCGGCGAGCTGGAGCCAGCCGTAGAAGCCCACGCTACGGCGTGCCGATGAGCGAATCGGGTTTGACGAGCTGAGTCCAGAGAAGCGAGAACTTGGGCCAGTTGGCGACCAGCACCACGACTATGGCGGCGAGCAGGGCCAGCGCGAACACCATCAGGCAGGAGCCGTAGCGCCGCGGGGCGCGCGGCGGCTCGGCTCTCTCCAGCGCCGAGAGAATCTTCTGCGCCCGTTCCTCGTCCGAGCCGGGCAGGGGCCGGTTCTTCACGCGCGCGCCCCCGGCCCGGCACAGCGCCGCCACAACAGGTCGATGCCGTCCGGCCCGTCGAGAAGGCCGAACAGGCAGTACTCGTCCGGCCGCACCAGCAGCGTCGCGAAGTAGGCGCTCTTGCGCCGGGCAAAACGCACCAGCCGTGTCCGGCCCATCGTGCCGGAGAGCAGGGAGATTGCCAGCAGCAGGCTGCGGGTCACGCAGTGATTGTTGCCGCGGCCGGGCCGCGTGTCAACCGGCGACGCGCCGCGAACCCTGCGCTTGACTTGCGCGCCCGCGCCTGCTTGACTGATAGCGGCTGCGCAAACCATAAGGAGTCATCGCGATGAAGAAACCGCTTGCTCTGCTTGCCCTTTGCCTGCCGCTCGTGGCCCAGGCCTGCCTGTTCCGCAAGGCGACGCCCATCACCGGCCCGCTCGACCCGACCGCGATGCCCAAAGAGCTGTACCTTGTCATCGAGGTCGCCGACTACGGGCCGATGGCGTTCCGGCTCTACACCGCGGACGCGCCCTACAACTCGGCCAACGTCGCCAACCTCGCCACGGCCGGTTTCTACAACGGTCTCACCTTCCACCGCATCATCCCCGGGTTCGTGGTCCAGGGCGGCGACCCCGAGGGCACCGGCTCGGGCGGCACCGGCAACATGGTCCGCGCCGAAATCGGCCGCAAGCACATCCGCGGCGCAATCGCGATGGCCCGCACCGGCGACGCGATCAACCCCAAGCGCGAGGCCGACTGCCAGTTCTACATCTGCCTCGAGCCGCTGCCCCAGCTCGACGGCCAGTACACCGTGTTCGGCGAGATGATATGGGGATTCGACGTGCTCGACCGGCTCGGCAACGTGCCCACCGGCGCGGGTGACCGGCCGGTGAACCCGGTCAAGATGAAGCGCGTCTGGGCGAGCCGGGTCAAGCCCAGGCAGCCGCGCGGCTAGCGGCCCGGTCAGGGCACGATGCAGTCGGCCGCGCTCGAACGCACCTCGTGCTGGCCGGAGTGGTCTTTCCAGGTGACTGCGACCCAGAAGCTTTTGTCGAGGAACTGACCGGTCGGGGCCGAGAAGGTGGTCGTGTAGCTCTCGGTGTTTGTTGCCCCGCGGGTCCAGTTCACGCTCACGGACTCGGTCTTGTGGGCGCCGCGACTGGTCATCCATTTGATGGTGAACTCAATCGCGCCGGCGCCCGGGCCGTCGATGCTCACGCTGGTGCCGTCGGCCTCGAGCGAAAGCCCGCAGGTGAGCGATTGCACGTAGGCGCCGCCCTGAGGGTGGCGGGTGACGGTAACGCGGCCATAGGCCTCATACTTGTGGCACGACAAAAACAGCAGGCAGGTCAGCACGGCAGGCACCGCGCGGCGCACAGTCTTCAGGTAAGTTCTGAGCATCAACACTCCTCTCGACAGAAATAATTATCCGCAAAACCGGGGTTGATTCAACTGGAGCGGAATCGCGTGTCAGTACTGCCGCCAGGAATCGCCGACGGTCGAGCCGGGCAACGGTTCCTAGAGCTTGCTGAAGTACGTTTTCAGCTTGTCGGCCATCAGGGCTCTGCGTTGCCGAAGGAATTCGTCATAGTCCGTAATCTTTCCGCCCAGCATCTCTTCAGGTATGCAGTTCATTCTGAAATTGGCCAGCATTTCCTCGCGAGTGGTAATGCCTCCATATTTCTTCTTGCCACCGCTGCACTGTTCCGCAAGCTCGGCGAAGTACTTTGCAGGTGGTTTATCACCGATGGCGATGTTGATTTCGCTCTGTGCAATGACGAGGTTGGCGATTTGGTTGTAGCGGCCTTTGGTCATTCCAATGTCCTTCAGGTATTTACTCGGGAAGATGTGATGTACGTCGCTACGATTCATCAGCAAGTCGCTGACGGTGATGTCGCGAGACAAAAACCCCTTGTCGCCCATTTTGACCTGTGCTGCCTGATAGACGAGAAAGTAGGGGCTTCTGCCAGAAGAGGTGTCCATCGACTGCGGCAACATTGTCGTCCAGAAGCTGTCCGGCAGTTCAGTCTCAATGACAGACTCCGCGTAGGGCTGCAGGCCACGGGCGTCGATCTGCCTTATGTCAAAGTCGAAAGTGCTCTCCGGGCTGCCCGCGTATCGTCCCTTCAACACCGACATTACATACCAGCGCCGTACGAGGCTCTCCAAGGCCGCCGGCTCCATCCCTTCAAGCCGGCCGTGCAAGTACATGATGTAGGCAAAGTTCACAGCGTTCTGGCTACCGATGAGGTCACTGATGATGAACCCGGCCGACCTCAGAATCATCGTGAACCTCTCAAAGTGCGTCTTGTTGATGAACGCGAGGACACCTTTCTTGAGACGGGCAAACGACTCTTCGGCGATTGTCTCTTCAAACTGGCGTGTTTCGAAGTTGCGACCCGAAAGCAGTGCCACCAGGTCTTGCAGCTTGCCGCGGCGGAACTCCGATGTGAAGGCAACGCGCAGCATATCGGTATAAGACGGGTCGTAGATATCGTCGTTCACGTCCTTGACCCACGCCATCTTGGGTAAGAACTCCGACGAAGCGAAAGTTGGGTCACATTCCTTGATGCGCTGGTAGAACTCCGGGGCGACAGACAGATGGCAGAAGTAGTCTATAGCCTTTCGCAACAGGTTCCCGCCGTGTTTCTCGTCAGCGGCAATCTTTGACATCGCGAAGTCGGCTTGAGACAACTGCGCGCCGTACGAGTTCACGCGGATAAAAATCTCCGTGACAGTTTCGATGTCCAGATCTTCCGCCAGTTCGATAACGCCGACGTGGTTGTTGACTATCTTGCGCAGCTTCTCCAGCTTGCCGAACAGGGTGTCCTCATCTGCTCCGGGATTGGCCGCGGCATAGGCGCGGGTTGTCTGAAGCAGTTTCGCGTTGGGTGCGAACAACTCCGCTATATCCGGTATCCAGGCGCTGTCGTTCAAAATCGCAGCGCTGGCAACCTCGAACTCCTCTTCTAGGGGATGGAAGGCGATGCGGATGCGGACTGTTTCGTAGTCCTTAGTGATGACTTCTTGACCCAGAAGCGCTGCCATCAACGCGGTAATGCGTTGTTGTCCATCAATTAGTATTCTTTTGCCGGCCGAGGTCGAACCGTCCTTGAGCTTAACAGATGGGTTGCGCCAGACAATCAGGTAGCCGATCGGGTAACCGCGATACAGCGAATCGAGCAGGTCGCGGACTTTTGTAGCGTCCCAGACGAATGGCCGTTGAATCTCCGGAACAGCGATTTCTTTGGACTTCACCCAAGTCAAGAGTGTCTCGACAGGGTGAGGCGTTACCGAATAGCGTTGCGTGGACATCTACCTTGCTCCCTCTTTGCTTATCTGAGTTTCCTTGCCGGTCAGCCCGGGCAACTCACGCACTCGTGCGGCGGTGGACTTGACCGCCTTACGATTCTGATTACAGCTTCGGCCCCTTCTCACGGTGGACAGAATAGGGTTCAGTCAAACGCAGTCAAGAGGCCGGCGGCGCGAGCGGCAAGCCGCCGGGCCGGCTGATCCATCGGCACATCATGATGAACTTATTATAATCAGGTACTAAATTGGCAAAGGGGCGCGGGGCGGGGTTATGTACCGCTCGGGCAATGGTTTGCGCGGAAGCGGGCAAAACAGACCCCCTCGTTCCCCGGGCGGCCGGAGAGGACGAATATGAGGTCACGAAGGACAGGCCGACGCCGGTCTCGATGCTACACGCAAGACCCGGTCATGGTCTCGGCTCCGCGGGTGGTCTGACCGCGCTGGTTTCTGCCGAGAGCCTGCGCCGCGCCGGTGTCAGGCCAGTCCGGTGTTTCCGCGCGATGACGATGCGCCGTGGGGCCGGCCCTGCAGTTCGGCGAGCTTTGCCTTGACCTCGTCGGCGTGGCCCCAGATTTTCGCGCGCGGCCAGACGTGGGCGACTCTGCCTTGCGGGTCAATGAGGAAGGTCGAGCGCACCGTGCCGAGGAACTCTTTGCCCAGCAGCTTTTTTGGCTGCCACGAACCATACGCCTCGATAACCTTGTGGTCCGGGTCGGAGAGCAGGGTTATGGTCAGATTGTGCTGAGCCGCGAACTTGCGATGAGATGCGGGCGAGTCGGTGCTGATGCCGATGACCGCGGCGTCAAGGCCCGCGAAGTCGGCCAGGCGCTCGGAGAACGCGCAGGCCTCGGTGGTGCAGCCGGGCGTGTTGTCGTGCGGGTAGAAATAGACCACGGCCCACCGGCCGAGCAAGTCTTTCAGGCAGACTTCTTTTTCGTCCTTGTCGGGCAGGCAAAATTCCGGCGCTTTCATCCCGGGCTTGAGTTCAACAGAAGGCATCGTTCCTCCTGCACGGTTAGACCCGCCGCGGCCGGATGCGGTCCGGCCGGGTCGGGCTTCAGGCGGCTTTCTGGATTATGACGATGTCGGGGGGAATCAGCTCGTCGATGCGCCAGCCGCGGCCGCGGCAGACTGCTTCGAAGGTCGCCGGCTTGTAGAAGACGACGTGGGTCGGGTCGCGGCGGTAGGTCCAGCCGGCGAACCGCTCGTCGTCCGAGAGCAGGCGGGTCATCAGCGCGAGCCAGCCGCCCGGACAGAGCAGCCGGTCGAGCCGGTCGAATTCGCCGGCCGGGTCGTGGAAGTGCTCGGCGGTTTCGGTGCAGGTGATGAACCGGTAGGTCTGCGCCAGCGCCGATTCATCGGGAAAGAAGAGCGGGTCGTAGAGCCGCACCCGGTGCCCGGCCTGAGAGAGGATCTGCGCGAGGGCCGGGCCCGGGCCGCAGCCGTAATCCAGGCCGAGCGAGTTCGGGGCGAGGCGCAGGAGCAGGGGCCGGGCAAGCCGGTCAAGAAACTCGCGGTACCCGGGGTCGGCCGGGTCGTTGCGGTGTTGTCGGTAGCGGGCCGACTCGCGGTCCGGGTCGGGCAGGCGCGACCGGTCGAGGAACGTGGCCGAGCAGTCCGGGCAGCGCCAGTAGAGCCGGTCGCGCACGCGCGCGAATTCGGCCGCGCCCGCGCCGCGGCAGACCGGGCAGAGCTCGCCCACTCGGCCCGGGGTCAGCGCGCGATCTCGAGCTTGCGCGAGAGCGAGCCCGCGGGCGTGTCGAGCCGGCAGAAGTAGACGCCCGCGGCGAGGCTGCGCGCGTCGAGCGCGACCGAGTAGGCGCCGGGCGCGTGGGCGCCGGCGGCTAGCGGGCGCACGAGCCGGCCCGAGGCGTCATACAGCGCGAGCCGGGCCGCGCCGGCAGCGGGAATCGAATAGGCCAGGCGCACCCGGCCTCGGGCCGGGCTGGGACCCGCGTCAAGGCCGAGGCCGGGGCCGCGGCCCGCGCCCGGCTCGGCCACGGCGTAGGGCTCGCCGAGGTCGGACAGCGCCCTGACCGCGAAGGCGCGCGCGGCCTCGTTCTCGCAGTAGTAGAGCGGGAAGCCGAGGAACACGACCTTGCCCGGGCCGGCGAGCGAGCGCACCGCGACCGGCTTGCCGGCGAAGGTGTCGCCCGAGTGCGACACGAAGGCGGCGACCGGCTCGGCGTCGCGCGGATAGAGCGCGTCGATGAACGAGAGCCGGCCCGCGGCCGCGGGGAAAGTCTTGAGCGAATCAATCCTCAGGTCGGGATAGCCGAGCGTGCCGGTCGCGCCGATGAAGTCGAGCGCGGTTGACTGGCGCGCCGAGGACAGGCCGACTCGGTCATAGGGGAAACTGCCCGGGCTGAAGGTGAACGGGTAGTTGCCCGAGCCGAGGATGCCCAGGATTGGCTTCCAGCCGGAGTAGAACAGCCGGCCGCCCTCGGACAGGTAATTGGCAAGGCCGGGCACGGCGTCGGCGGCAAGCTGCTGCTGGTACTCGTCGGCGTGCCAGACCACGGTCGAGTAGGGGCCGAGGTCGCCGGGCGCGGGTACGCCGAGGTCGGTGGCGTCCCAGTCGGTTACGCTGAACCAGCCGAGCAGGAAGTGCCAGAAGGCGTCCTGCTGCGCGTCCGAGGGCGAGCCGCGCGCGCCGGTGCCGTTGCGGGTCTCGTCAACGAGCAGGATGCCGCGGTCGAGAGTTATCGCCTTGCCCGAGCGTTCAGGTGAGCGCGGGCCTTCGTTGCCCGCGGTGTCAACCGCGGCACAGACATAGTAGTAGGCGATGCCGGACGCGAGGCCGGAATCGCGGAATGTCGTGTCGGGTATGAGGCCGGTGTTGCGCCGGTCATATGGGCCGCCGGGCGCGGTCGCGCGGTAGAGGTTGTAACCGGCAAGGTC
>CBFGIY010000064.1:0-13943 GCA_965648935.1 Caldifarciminota bacterium | reverse complement strand
GGCGGGGGGGCCGGGGCCCCGGGCCCCGCCGCGCGCTTTCTCTAACGGACGAAGGTGACGGCCTGCGGCGCGGCGCCGGCGCGGGCGACGAAGTAGACGCCCGGGCCGAACCGCGCTATGTCGTTTGCGCCCGGCACCAGCGTCATCAGTCTGCGCCCCAGGGCGTCAAGCAGAACACCGCACGACTCGCTCCCGCTCCCTGTCCCGGCAACATGGAGCGTGTTGCGCACGACCGTGGCGCGGCGCCCGACCCCCGGCACCGCTGGTGCCGGCCGTTCTGCCACCGCGGTGACCAGCGGCACGCCCCGGTAGTGCAGCACGGAGTGCCCGCCGGAACTGCCCGTGGCCCAGTGAATCCCGACCGTGCCGGCTGAGTCCAGCAGGACCCCGGGCGTGGCGCCTGTCTTGACCGGCATCGGCGTCTCGACCGACCACTGGCTCGTGGCCGTGTCGTACGCGGCGGCGTCATCGCAGTTCACCCAGCCGTACCCGCCGCCCGCGGCCCAGATGCGGCCGGCATGGCCGACCAGTATCGGCCCGTTGCCGCCCACCGAGTCGGGCGCGTCGGGCAGCACCGTCCACTGGTCTGCGCCGGGCCGGTACACCTGAAACGAACGGGAAAACGGCCAGCCGCCGAGCTGCCAGATCCGGCCGCCGTGGACGCAGATTGACCCGTAGTAATTGGTGTTGACCGCGGGCGTGGCCCGCTGCGCCCAGGTGCCTTCGCGGATGCTGTAGCGGTGCATCTCGGTGGTCGAGGCCGAATTGCGGTGGATTAGGAATATCGAGTCGCCGATGACCGCTGCCATATTGCCCGAGAAAGCCGCGCCCGGGTACTCGGGCACGGCCGAGGACCAGGTGTTGGTGGCGCGCGTCCAGTGGTAGCAGGTCTTGTAGTAGCTGCCGGCATAGCGGCCGAGCACGAAGATGCCCGAGGAATCATCTCCTCCGCCGTCGTCTTCCCACCACACCGCCCACTGGTTGCAGTTGGTTTCGGGCAGGCTGGCGATGCGGGCCCAGGAGTCGCCGTCAACGTGGTAGCTCCAGCAGTCGTCGATTGGACTGCCCGACGGGAAGCCGCCGATGACGTAGAGCCGGGCGCGCTCCGGGTCGGTCGCGGCCATCGTTCGATACATCGGCAGGCCCGGATAGCTCGCGCGGGCATACCAGTTGATGGAGAAAGAACCGGGCGCCGGGGCGGGTGGCGCGGGCGCGCCAGGCCGGCATTCCGGCGCGACATCGGCCGGGTCGGGTGATGCCCACAGCAGGCTGCAGGCGGCAAGCAGAACCAGGACAGTGCTTCGCATTGGTCCTCCTTGCAGGCACTATACGGCTTTCCCGCCGAGCGTCAACCTCGCGGCCCGCGCGACCGGTTGACGCGGCCCGGCGCGCGGCTATTGTCTTGTGTGCGCCGGCGCGCCGGCGCAAGGAGGCAACCGTGAAACTGGCTTTGATGGCCGCCGTCTTCTGCGCCGCTGCCTCAGCGACAGTCTGGGACCCGGCAGTGCGCTTGACCGACAACACCTGGTCTGATTTCTCGTACTGGAGCTGCCAGCGCCGAATCGCGGTCGACCCGCAGGGCCGCGTCCACGTCGCCTGGTACGCGATGAATTCCGGCCTCGGCACCTACAGGTTCCAGGTCTACTACAAGCGCTGGACCCCGGCCGCCGGCTGGACCGCCGACACGCTGATCTCGGCCGACCGCCTTGCCGCCAACCAGAACAGCAAGTACTCGTGCATCGCGGTCGACTCGTCGGGCCGGGTCTGGGTCGCTTGGGCCGGCGGCTCCACCGACGATGCCGACGAGTACATCTACGCCAAGTCCTGCCTGCCGACCGACTCGGGCAACGGCGGCTGGGAAGCGGTCTCGCGCCAGCTTTCGGCCAGCGCCCCGACCGTCGACAAGAACTGCCCGACCCTGACCGCCACGCCCGATGGCCGGGTGCACGCTGCCTGGCTCGAGGGCGTCTACGCGACGGTCGTCCACGCCGAGCGCATCGACACCGTCTGGCAGGCCCCGGTAACGGTCGAGGGCGGCGCGAGCTACAAGGCCTACCCGGCCATCGCCGGCGGCCCGGACAACCGGCTGCACCTGTGCTGGTACGGCCGGCCCGGCTCGAGCGGCTACTACGACGTCTGGTACAAGTCGCGCACCGGCACGACCTGGGGCCCGACCGAGGAAGTCTCGTTCGGCGACCGCCACCAGATGTACCCGTCAATCGCGATCAACCCGGCCACCGGCAATCCGCACGTGCTCTGGCAGTGCTACACCTCGGGCAACTACCGGCGCACGGTCCACGCCTGGCGCAGCTCGGGCGGCTGGCAGCCGGCCGACACTCTCTCCGAACCGGGCGACACGCTCAACCAGGACCTGGGACAGATTGTCTTCACGCCCGACGGCCGCGGCCACGCGGTCTGGTACGGCCGCAGTCCGTCCTGGCCGACCCTTGTCCAGGTGCGCTACGCGGAACGCTCGCCGGCCGGCGCGTGGTCTGCGCCGTTCAATGTCACCGACACCAGCGGCTCAAAGGAACGCCCGAGCATCGCGGCAGGCGGTGCCTTTGCGCCCAACGATGTCCACGCGGTCTGGACCGACTACCTGCCCGGCAACGCCGAAATCTACTACGCCCGCGGCGCGCCCGGCACATGGGTGGCCGAGCGCTCACGGCCAGCGGCTGACGGCACTCGGCTGGCCGCCAACGTCGTTCGCGGCGTCCTCAATCTGCCTGTTTCGTCATTCGGACCCGGTCATTCGTCATTGGTCGATGCTACCGGCCGCCGCGTCCTCGCCCTGCGGCCGGGCCCCAACGATGTTTCGCATCTCGCCCCGGGCGTCTACTTTGTAGAGCCTGGCGGCCGCGTGCTTGTTCTGAAATAGATGGCGCGTCGCCTGGTGCTCACGGCCCTGCTGTCATCCGCGGCGCTTGCCGGCTTCACGCGCGTCACCACCGGCGATATCGTCAACGACGGCGGCTGGTGCTACGCCTGTGCCTGGGCCGACTACAACGGCGACGGCTTCCCCGACCTCTTTGTCACCAACAACAACTCCGCGCAGAACCGCAACAACCTCCTCTACCGCAACAACGGCGACGGCACGTTCAGCAAGGTTGTCACCGGCCCGGTCGTGGCCGACGGCGGCAGCTCCTACGGCTGCACCTGGGCAGACTGCGACAACAACGGCTGGCCCGACTTGTTCGTTTCGAATTACAACGAGCACAACTTTCTCTACCTCTGCGGCGCAGACAGCTTCGCGCGGGTGACATCGGGCCGGGTCGTTACCGATGGCGGACGGTCGACCGGCGCGGCCTGGGCCGACTATGACTCGGACGGGCTGCTCGACCTGGTCGTATGTAACCGCGACCAGGTCAACTTCCTCTACCACAACGAAGGCGGCAGTTTCTCGCGCATCGCCACCGGTCCGATCGGCACCGACGTCGCCAACAGCAGCGGCTGCGCCTGGTGCGACTATGACGGCGACGGCGACCTGGATTTGTTCGTCGCCAATGTCCAGTCGCCCAACTGCCTGTACCGCAACGACGGCGCTGCGTTCACGAAGGTCACCAACGACCCGGTTGTGTCCGACACCTCCAACTGCAACGGCGCGAGCTGGGCCGACTTCGACAACGACGGCGACTTCGACCTCTTCGTCGCAACCGGCGTGCTCGGGATGTACAACGACCTGCTGTACCGCAACAACGGCGACGGCTCGTTCACCAGGATAACCGACAGCCCGGTGGTGAACGCCGCCACGTGGTCAGGCGGCAGCGCATGGGGCGACTTCGACAACGACGCGGACCTCGACCTCTTTGTCGGCGGGTACGACGGCCCCAACCGGCTCTACTCAAACGACGGCGCGGGCAGCTTCACGGCCATCGACACCGGTGTCGTGGTCGCCGGCGGCAACTACATCATGGGCTCCACTTGGGTCGACTACGACCGCGACGGCTGGCTCGACCTGTTCTGCGCCCGCAACAACTACTTCGGCGGCAACAACATCCTATTCCACAACGACGGCGGGACCGGCAACTGGCTCGCCGTCCGCCTCGTCGGCACGACATCGAATCGCGAAGGCATCGGCGCCCGCGTGCGCGCGGTCGCCCGCATCGCTGGCCGGACGGTGCGGCAGGTGCGCGAGATGACAGCGCAGTCCGGCGGCGGCAACAGCGCGCAGTCACCGGCCATCGCGCACTTCGGCCTCGGCGATGCGGTTGTGGTCGACTCGCTTGAAGTGCGCTGGCCCGCCGGGACGGTGCAGTCGCTGACTTCGGTCGCAGCCAATCAGTATCTGACCGTGACCGAACCTTCCGCCGCGGTTGCCGAGTGCTTGCGGCGAACGGTTCGCGGCTTGCGACCAACCGCCACCGTCGTCTGCGATGTGCTCGCCCTGTCCGCTTCGCCGTACGAGTTTCGCAATCCGAGGTTCCTCGTCGACGCGTCTGGCCGCCGCAGCATGTCGCTCAGACCCGGGCTCAACGATGTCTCCCACCTTGCCCCCGGCGTCTACTTCGTGCATTCCTCGGGTAGCGGTCGTCAGTCAGGAGCTTCGCGGGTTATCTTATATCGCTAGGAGGATATCGATGAAACAAACGCTGGTCCTCTGCCTGCTCGCCGCCGCGACCGCCGCGGTCGCCGACACCAGCTACGTCGTGGTCGGCACGCCCGACCGCTCCAATGTTGTGCCGTTCTGGGGCCAGACATATGACGCGTTTCGGCTCCAGTGGCTCTACTATGCTTCCGACATCGGCCAGCCGGGCCGCATCGTCTCGGTCGGTCTCAGGGCCGCATCGAGCGCGACAGGCCCGTACAACAACGTCCGGCTCCTGCTCTGCCACACCAACACGAACCAGCTCGCGAACGACTTCGCGGCCAACTACGCCGGCAACACGCCGGTCGAGTGCTTCGCGGCCGACACCGTGGTCGGCGCGCCGGCGAACGAGTGGTTCACCCTGCCGGCCGATTTCCAGTACGACAACGCCAAGAACCTGATTGTTGAAATCCGCTGGCGCGGCGATGGCGGCGTCAGCGTCCCGCTCTACCGGCGCGAGGTCCAGCACGACCGCCGCCGCCTGTTTGCCTACGACGACAGCGCGACCAGCGGCTTCGCCGACACCGTGCCCGGCAACCACATCCGCTTCGGCTTCGTCACCACGAGCCTCGCCGAACCGGTCCTGTACGTCGAGCCTGCGGCGCCTTCCCCGGCCGCTTCCGTCGTGCGCAACGTCCTCTACCTTCCAGTTTCGTCATTCGAGCTTCGTCATTCGAGCTTTCTCCTCGACGCTTCGGGCCGCCGCATCCTCGTCCTTCGGCCCGGCACTAACGACCTCTCCGGCCTCGCCCCGGGCGTGTACTTCCTGCGCGAGAACGCGTCGGCACCCCCGCGCCGGGTCCTGCTCGTGCGCTGAGCCGCCGGCGCGGCCCGCACGCCGAACTAGACCCGCGTCCCGGGCCGGGCTAGAATTACTGCGGTGTTACTGCTTGGCATGGCCCTGTTCGCCGCGACCGTTTCCGGCATCGGCAACCAGGCCGAGGCGGAGCGCCACCGCGGCGCAGAGTACTACTGGTCCGGGCCGGCCGCGCTTTCCGGCGTGCCCGCGCGGCCCGTGTCCCGGCCCGAGACGACGCTTCTTCGCTCAATCTACGGCTACGCGCCCTACTGGGCCGACGAGCGCTGGCTGCGCTATGACCTGCTCGACCGCATCGGGCTGTTTGACGTCACGCTCAACCCGGACGGCTCGATCACCAATCTCTACGGCTTCCCGGGCCGCTGGGCCTCCCTGATTGACCGTGCCCGGCGCAACGGGGTCAAGGTCGAGATGGTGGCGACCTGCTTTGACTGGGCCAACATCCACGGCGCGATCCGCGCCCCGGGCTCGATTCCCAATCTTGTGGCGCTGGCCGACTCGGCCGGGATGGACGGCATCAACATTGACTTTGAGGGGCTGTGGTACGGCGACCGCGACACCTTCACGCTGTTCGTCCGGCGGCTCTCGGCCGCCTGCCGCAGTGCCGGGCTTGATCTGACCCTGGCCACGCCGCCGTTGAACCAGGACAACGCCTACAATCTTGCCGCGCTGGCCGACACCACGGACGGCCTGTTCATAATGGGCTACGACTTTCACTGGCTGGCCGGGCCCGAAGCCGGGCCGGTCGCGCCGCTTGCCGGCTGGACCTTCTACGGCAACCTGCAGATGGCGATAAACTACTACCTCGGCCTGCTGGGCAACGGCGCGAAGCTGTGGCTTGGCCTGCCGCTGTACTGCTACCAGTGGCCGACCTATGCCGACACGGTGCGCTCGCGCACCACCGGGCCGGGCGAGGCCTACTGGTACAGCGAAGCCGCCAGCCGGGCCGCGGCATACGGCTACCGCTGGAACGATGAAGGCAAGGCACCTTGGTATGCCTACAACTCGGGCGGCTGGCGCCAGGGCTGGTTTGACGACGACACCAGTCTCGTCCTGAAGTACGGCAAAGCCAACGAGCACGACTTTCTCGGTGCCGGGATGTGGGCCCTGGGCTATGATGGCGCCCGACCCGAGCTCTGGAACGCCCTGCGCGAGACCTTCAACCGGCCCCTGACCGACTTTGCCAACGGCGGTTTTGAGCAGTGGCGGCTGGACACGCTGGCCGTGCCGTCCGACACCTCGGCCAACCCTGTCGGCTGGTATGAAGGCCGGCGGGCCCGCTTTCGGCGCGAGACCGCGACAGTGCGCACCGGAGCCGCAAGCCTCAGCCACCGGCCCGACACGCTGGGCTACCCGCAGTCGGTGCGCTCGGCGCTGTACCAGGACGTTGCCGCCCTGCCCGGCAGCCAGTACGAGTACTCGGCTTGGGCCCTCAAGAATGACAGTCGCATCAGCCGGTGCCGGATTGAGGTCGAGTGGCACGACGCACGGCGCAGCGCGCTGGGCCGGGCGGTCTCGGCCGAGCTTGTGACGGACACGCTGGGCTGGCGCCGGCTCTCCACCGGCCTGGTGCAGGCACCAAACAACACCGTTTCGGCCCGGCTCCTCCTCGTGGCCGAGGGCCGCGGCGGCACAGCGTACTGGGACGATGCCGACTTCGGTGCCGGCACCTGGATCGCAGAAGGCTTGCCGCCCGGCGCCTTGCGCACCGCGCCGCCTGCCTCCATCGTCCGGTCGGTTCTCAATCTGACCCCTGGCTTCTCCAGCCTGCGGCCTGACATCGCACTCCTGGACGCAACCGGCCGCCGCGTCCTCTCTCTGCGGCCCGGACCCAACGACCTCTCCTGCCTCGCGCCCGGCGTGTACTTCGTCCGCGCGACGACCGACACTCGTCAGCCGTCAGTCGCAGACCGCATCGTGCTGGTCCGGCCCTGACTGCGGCCACTTGACAGCACGGCCATCCTGATCTATCGTCTATCCGTAATATGAGGGACAGGTGAAGAAGACCGATGCCGAGCTGTTCGGCCGCCGCAGCCCCTACGCCATCCTCGGCGTGGCCGACAGCGCGGCCCAGCACGACATCCGCAAGGCCTACCTGAACCTCGCCCGGCGCCACCACCCGGACTTCTTCAACTCCGACCCCGAAAAGTGCCGCGCGGCAACCGCGCTTATGCAGGAGATCAACCTCGCCTACGAACTGCTCGGCGACCCGGTCCGGCGCGAACACTGGGACCGCAGCCACGGCGTTGCGCATCGACCGACGCCGACCGCGGCTCCGCGTGGCGCGCCGAGCAGGCACTACGACGCAGAACTCGTGCAGTCGGTCATCCGCAGGTACAACGAATTCCTGGCCACCCTCGACACGCCCGAGAAGCGCGCCGCCGCGGTGGGCCGAATTCGCCGTTTCCAGTCGAGCGGGGCCGGCACCGAATACATCCGTTCGCTCGTGGCGCTGATGTACGGCGAGGTGATGGACTTCCTCAAGCTCGGCCGGCGCATCTCGGTCTACGACGACGGGCTGGTCGAGATGATGTTTCTCTACGCCGGCGCGCTCGAGGTATCGCCCAGCTCGGTCTTCATCACCTACGCCTGGATCGAGTGGCGCGAACACCACGGCAAGCTGCCGCCTGAACTGGTCGAGCGCCGCCAACAGCGCAGTGCCGAGCCGCCCGACATCCGGCTGCAGTTGCCCGGACCGGCCGGGGCTGCGCCGCGGCGCGCGCCGCAACCGAAGCAGGACGTCACGGCCCGCGTCTGGCACTGGCTGATGTCCAAGCCCGGGTCGTGACCGGCCGCGGCCGGCGGCTTGACGCTTGACATTCGTGACTTACAATCGAATCAGGAACTCCGAAGTGAGAGTCGTTCAACGCCGTCACCCAGCCCGCGCCCGCCAACCCGAAAGGAGCCTGTCGTGAGAAGCACCGTCCTGGTCCTGCTGGCCGCCCTGTTCGGCCTGGCCTCAGCCGACATCTGGTACGTCCATCCCGATTCATCGTTGAGTTCCATACAGACCGCGCTCGACCTCTGCCGCGACGGCGACACCGTGCTGGTCGGACCGGGCACATACCCGGGCGGGTACGACTGGCCTTCGACCGCCGACATCGCGCTCATCGGCGAGCGCGGCCCGGACAATACGCTGATCGATGGCGGCGGCCTGCGCCAGGGCTTTGACCTGTTCAACGTGCCGGGCTCCGGCACGCTCATCCGCGGCTTCACCATCACCAACTGCCAGGGACCATTCAGCGGCGGCATCGACGTCATCCAGGCGTCGCTCTACCTGCGGGACTGCCGCCTTGTCGGCAACAGCGGGCGCACGGGCGGCGCGCTGCACTGCGAGTACGGCAGCCTGACCGTCAGACAGTGCGTCATCGAGGAGAACGGCTCGACGCTATACCCGCCGGGCGGGCTCGACCTCGGCAACGGCTGCAACGCCCTTGTCGAGAGCTGTCTCGTCACACGCAACAGCAACGGCGGCATCTGCTTCTCCGACGGCAGGAACACCGTCATCCGCCACTGCGACATCTTCGGCAACAGCGGCGAAGCGGTCGGCTATGCCGGCAGCGGCGGCCAGGACGCGACCGCCGAGCGCAACTGGTGGGGCGACGCGTCCGGCCCCTGGCACCCGTCGCTCAACCCCGATGGCCGGGGCGACACGGTCAGCGACTGGGTCGACTTTGACCCGTGGCTCGCCGCGCCCGTGGCGCTGGCCGAGCGCCCGGCACCCACCGCATCGCGCCCCGCGCCGACCGCCTCCGTTGTCCGGTCAATCCTGAATCTGACTCCTGACTTCTGCGGCGCGCGGTCTGACCTCGCCCTGATGGACGCCACGGGCCGCCGCGTCATCGCGCTCAAGCCCGGCTCCAACGACATCTCCCGCCTCGCGCCCGGCGTCTACTTCATCCGGCAGTCGGCCGACAACCGCGCGCCGGCAACCGCGCGCCGGGTGGTCGTCGCCCACTGAAGTCCGAAGAATGAGTGCCGGGGGGAGCGCATTGCTCCCCCCGGCGCGTTTCTGTGCTTCCCCGTTAGATCACGGATCGACTTCGATGAAGGTGAGCTGGACGCTCTCGCCTATCCACAGGAAGACGGCCATGTAGCCGCCGGCCGGCGGGTAGTAACCCACGCCGAGCGTGTTCGCCGCGTCGGCATAGGCCTTCTGCTGCGCCGTCAGCTGGTCGTAGGTCTTGTAGCCGCGATAGTGCCAGAAGACGTTCTGCAGGTCCTCAAGCACCGTCATGTTCACGTGGTGGACGTCGTGGTAAGTGTTGAGCAGGTAGTTGATCTTGTCGTAGGGGGTCTCGCTGTTGTCGATGCCGTAGCGGATGACGTTGGGCAGGGTCGCTGCCGGCGCGGTGCTCGGTATGAGCACTGCGGTGTACCACCGGCCGCCGTAGATGTAGGTGCCGGTCTGCAGGCAGAACGAGGGCCACTCGCCATCCTGCACGTAGTAGCCCTGACCCGTCGGGATGCCTCTCAGCCACATCGTCTTCGGGATGTTCTTGTACACCTGCCCGAGCTTGACCTCGATCGGGAACGTCGGCAGCTTGCACAGCTTCGGCAGGCGGAAGCGGATGTACATTCCCCAGTTGCGGCCCGGGTAGTCTTCACCCTCGCCCCAGCCTGTCTCTTCCTGCACTATCTGCCCGTTCTCGACCTTGACCACTGCGCAGTGCGCGGCCAGATACAGCTCGGTCGCGGTCCGCCACGCATCCCTGATCGGGATGGTGTACATGTAGGACTGGACCATCGGGTCGTGCGGCGCCTTGTAGTCGAAGTTGCCCGGTATCATCCCGCCCGAACTGTGCGGTATGTCTTCGAGCGAAGTCGCGATGTGGCAGTGCGTCTCGGTCAGGTACCAGTTGCCCGTGGTGGTGTAGGTGATGAAGATGTTGTCGTAGGTGAAGTGGATGGTGATGTCACCGACATCGATGTTCTGGCCGGCGATGATGTCCCGGGTAATCGGGTACTCGCTGGCCCTGATCGGGGCCGGGTCGGGCGTCTGGTTCAGGTCGGGCACGCCGAGCCTGTCGCATCCGACAAGCGCGAGCCCGAAGACCACCGCGACCAGAACCCCGGTCTTCAGTGTCTTAGCTATCATTACAGTCCCTCCGTCGATTGTTCTCTTTCAAGCCCTCTGCTTTCGTGCGTGTTCTGTCGCTCCGTCTGCACCTCCATTTCTCCTACTGTGTTAATGTGTCACTACTAACCTGCTGCCTGCTGCTCTGCCTTCGGCCCTCACAATGTAGACGCCCGCGGCCAGCCCGGTCACGTCGACCTCCCAGCCGCCGCTGCCGTTCGCGGCTATCGCGGCCACGCACCGCCCCCCGGCATCAAACACCCGTAGCGGCGACCTGTTTGGGGCCGGCCCGCGCACCAGCGCGGTCCGGCGCGCCGGGTTGGGAAACACAGCCAGCTCCTCGTCGCGTCTGCGCTCTGACCAGACGGACGCCGCGCCGTCGCCGAGGTAGTCGCGGCCCGGAGTGTAGAACCAGAAATCGTTGGTGTTGTTGCCGATGGTCGCAAACACGCCGCCCGCCGCCGCGCTCCAGGCCAGCGCCCCGCCCGACTTGACCTTCTTCAACGGCATCCCTGACGGCTGGCCGACATCCTCGCGCTGGGCCCACGAGTCAGACTCGATGAAGTAGCAGTAGAACTCGTGGGTGTTGCCGCCCTTGAGCGCATAGATGCGGTCGCCGGCATACACCGCGGCCGCCCCGTCCTTGAGTTTCTTGCGCCGGCCCGACCAGCCGTACACCGGCATATCGGCCAGCCGCTGCCACGACTGCGGCCCGAACTCAAGGCTCAGGCGGTAAAGCTCGTTGGTCTTGCTGCCGCCGCGCAGAGCGTAGAGCCAGCCGTTGCCCGCGACCAGAACGCTGCCCTTTTTCCACTTCATTCCGGGCAGGGTCTCGGGCGCGGGCGTGCGCCAGACCCCGTAGCGCAGGTCGAACTCGCGCCACTCGTTGCCGCTGTTGCCGGGCAGCAGGTATAGCGACCCCGCGCCGTCCCATGCCAGGGACCCGGCCTTGATGCGGCCGGTGAAGCCGGGCTGGGGCAGTTCCTGCCAGCGGCCCGAGAACGGCTCGTAGCGCCAGAATTCCCGGGTGTTGCTGCCCTTGATGACATAGACGCTGTTGCCGTCGGTCGCCGCGCAGGCCCCGCGGTTGACCCTGCGCTCCGGGCCCGTGGCCGAGGGCGGCAGGTCCGCGGCCCGCGCCCACCGGTCGGCGAGAATGTCGTAGACAAGGAAGTCGGCGGTGTTGTTGCCGACCAGCGCGTAGACCCGCTCGTCCAGCGCGACGATGCAGCCGCCGTGCTTGACGCGCTTCGTGTTGCCGGCGAGGTCGGCCCGGCGCGACCAGCCCGGCTCGACGACCGGCGCGGTCGCCGGCACGAGCTCGGCCCAGGCGCGCCACGCGTTGTACCTGCGTCCGTCAAGAACCCCGGTCCACGCCGGGTAGGCCGCGAGCGCGCCCGCGCCGCCGCGGCACAGCGCGGGTGATCCCTCGGCCGGGGTCAGTATCGCCGGCATCAGCATCCCGGACAGCCCGCCCGTGCTGTTGACCCGGGCCCCGGCCAGCCGGGGCGCCTCGCGCCGCTGGTGGTCGAGCCAGAGCACGACGCAGTTGCCGCCGTCATACTCGATGCGCGGCGCGGACTGGCTGTCCGGCGCCGAGACCACGAACCGGCCGCCCGGGTCAAGGACGCCGCCGTCGCGCGAGACCCGGCCCAGCTTGATGTCGGTCGCGCCGTCGCCGCCCTGTGTTTCCCACACCACGAAGTAGTTGGCGCCGTCGAATGTCAGGTCCGGTCGGGACTGGGTGAGAGGACCGGTTACCACCGGGAAACCCTCGAGCACCGGGTCGAGCGCGCCGCCGTCCGGCCCCAGCCGGCAGGCGTAGATGTCGCCAATCAGGCCGGTGCGGTGGTCCTGCCACACGACGAGGAACCCGGTGTTGCCGAACTCGACGCGCGGCCGGACCTGCCAGTGCGGTGCGGTGTCGACCGGGTAGCCGATGGTGTCAAGCACCGCGCCCTGCGGCGTCACGCGCGCCGCGTAGATGTTGTCCCAGTCGTTGCCCAGCCGGTCGTCCTGCCAGACGACGACGTACATCCCGTTGCCATAGGCAACCGACGGCGCCTTCTGCTCGAAGGCCGCGGTGCTGAGCGCAAACCCGTCCGGCTCGAGCACGCCGCCCGACCGCGTCACCCGCGCCGCGTAGACCCGGGGCGGACCCGGGCTGCGACTGTCCTGCCAGGTCACGAGGAAGTTCGTGCCGTCGAAAGCGACATCCGGAGCCACCTGGTTCCCGGCCGCCGCGCAGATGGCGAAGCTCGCCGCATCGACCGGATCCCCGGCAGCGCCGACCCTGATGCCGCGGATGTCGGATTCGCTGCCGCGCCGGTCTGACCAGACCACCAGCCAGTTGGTGCCGTCGAATGCCGCGGCCGGCTCTTTCTGCTCGTTGACCGCGAGCAGCACGGCGAACCCGTCCGGGTCGAGCATCGTGCCGCCGGCCGAAAGCCGCGCCGCGTAGATTCTCGTGAACTCGGCGTCGCGGTCGTCGTCCCACACGACCAGTGTCCCGGCCGCGCCCGCGGCCAGGACCGGCCCGGTCTGGTTGTCGGGCATCGTGCAGACCGCGATGCCGGCCGGGTCGAGCACCGCGCCGTCGGAGCGCACCCGCGCGCAGTAGACATCGGCGACATTGGCGTTACGCCGGTCCTCCCAGGCCGCGACGTAGTTGGACCCGTCGAAGGCCACTGACCACGGCCGCTGGGCCAGGGCTGCGGTCGAGACAGCGATGCCGACCGGGTCGAGCACCGCGCCGTCGGAGCGCACCCGCGCGCCGTACACATCGTCATTGCCCGCGCGCGTATCAATCCAGGTCACCAGCCAGCCGCCCGGCCCGCCCGCCATCGCCGGGGCGTACTCAAGGCTGTCGCGGTCGATGACCAGTATCGGCTCGGAGTCAAGGATGTTGCCGTTGCGGTCGACGCGGCGGCCGTAGATGCCGCCCTCGGCCAGGATCTGCGGCCAGAGAGTCCAGCAGACAAGGCAGGTATCGCCCGAGCGCGCCAGCACCGGCCCGGTTTCCGGGAAACCCGACGGCGAAACGAGAAACTCGCCCGGCGCGAGCACGCTGCCCTGCGCGTCCACCCGCGCGCCCCATATGTCGAACTGCTCGCCGTCGCGGAAATCCTCCCAGACGATGAGCCAGTTGGCGCCGTCGAACTCGACTGAAGGATGCCACTGGTCGTTCGGCCCGGTCGAAACCGGGAAGCCGTTGTAGTCGAGCACGGCGCATTCCGGCGTCACCCGCGCCGCGTAGATGTCGGCGTAGCGGCCGCCGCGCCAGTCCTCCCAGGCGATGAGATAGCTGGCGCCGTCAAAAGCGAGGCGCGGGAAAAGCTGGTACCCGGGCGCGGTCGCCACCGGTATGCCGAGCGGGTCAAGGACCTGGCCCGATTGGGTGACCCGGGCGCAGTATATGTCCGAACCCGCCGAGTGGTTTTCGTAGGCGACGAGATAGTTGGTGC
>CBFGIY010000063.1:0-14016 GCA_965648935.1 Caldifarciminota bacterium | reverse complement strand
GTCCGAAGACCATCTCGACCCTTTTCCAGTGCGTGGAGCCGGCCGCAGCCGCCTGCATGACGCCCGCCGCTGATTCTCAAGGGACTGTGAAACCCGGTTTGGGTGTCGTGTCCGCACGCTCCACAATGAGCGGCGGCTGATGGAATGGGCCCGGTCCGGGTCGAACGGACGACCGGCTGATTATGAGTCAGCTGCTCTGACCAACTGAGCTACGGGCCCGCGTCTATAACGCCTACAAGGTACAGCAGTTACCACTTCGAGTCAAATGTGCCGCCTCGACGTTCAACCCGTTAGAGGCGGCACAAAGACGGCACAGCCAGAATCGAAACTACCAGACAAGAGTTTGCGAGATTTCTGCTACCGTCGTCTAGGAAACGGATAGCTTGGCGCCCCTGTCTGCGCAGGCTTTGCGTAGGTCCAGCAAGACCTCTTCGCCCGCAAAAGAGACTAGCAGCTTCGGGATTCGCACGTTCTTCCTGCCGGCTTCAAGCTGCCCAGCTACGAACGCCTTAACTTGGTAGGCCGCTACGTCGGGCAAGGCGGCCGGCGCGCTGCTCTCTTCAGTTGCTCCCGGTCCGGCTGTGCTCGCAGACTTGCGCCGCTGCCGTGCGAGCGTGTTCGCGAAGCGGATGAGTCGGTAGCCAGGGAGCCGGCCGGGACTGGGAGGGACTCCACCACGCCACTTTATCCAACGCGGCAGGAGGTCGTCTATCAGCATGACGGCCTGCCTAGCGTTCCAGTCACTCAGCGGTGGCTTGTGGCCGAATATCGGCAGGCGATGCAGACCGTGGAGTGGCTCCCTGCACAGAGCTAGATTGTGGTGGAGCAGAGATGAGTACATCCCGTGCATACTCCAACTTGCCGGCGCGAGGACGTGATGGTACAGGTCCTCGCAGTCCAGTTCCCTGCACATCAGCCGTGCGTCCTTCTTTGCCCAGTGACCGTAGTTCACGGCAGTCAAATCTGGGTGCCGGCCGACCCCCGTCTTCATGACAGCGTCCACGGTTCGCTTGACCGTGTCAGGTCCCGCACCGCGTCTCTCAAGCGCGACGCGTAGGTGCTCCGCGTAAAGGACATCGTTGCCGGCTGCATACGACTCGAAGTTGAGGAAGTCGCTTGCAGATGCTCGTTCCATCAACCATCTTGCTGTCACATACAGGTCGGCCACGACGCGCAGCATCATCTCCGAGGTGTCCAGCGTCCAGTTGAGAGGATAGCCGAACAGTTGTATCGCAGCTCGTGTAGCACGGGCAACGAGACCGCTCACTACTTGCTCCCGGAGAGGCTTGTACGCAGTGACTCTCCGGCGTTCAAACTCGTGTGCGACCAGTCGTTGCAGGTCCATGAAGTACTGCTGGCAACTGAGTACCCAATCCATCTCGGCTGCCTGAGATAACTGCCAGTAGTGGAGCCCAGTAGGCTTCGCGGTGGTGCACGGTGCTAGCTTCAGGCCGCGGGTCCAGAATTCCTCGCACCAAGCTGAGTCCGCCATCTCGTGTGAAATGCCGCTCAGAGCCGCACGCACCCCGGCCGCCTCCGCTTTCGCCTCCTCAGATTTTGGGTAATCGCGGAGAACCTCGGGGTGGAAGTGCGAGACTCCGTCCGTCGTGCGAAGTTGACCAGACGCGAGCAGGCAAGCCACCGCTGCCCCTTGCGCGAGAGTCGGTAGACGCTCACGCCGGAATAGACACTCCGAAAGCACCGCGCGCAGCGCCGCCAGGCGTGCCTCAGATGTAAGCTGCGGCCGGCTGCGAACCGGAAAGACGAACTTGAGAGGGCACGTTGGATAGAGCAAGACGAGTGGCTCAAGGGCAATGCGTAGCTTCTGAAGCACGCGCTTGTCTCTGAGCTGCTTCAGTACCATCCTGCGCTCAGTCGCCGATACGCCGCCGTAGGCACTACAGAATGCCAGCATCCGGCTCTTCTGCCATCGACACGTGGCGGCGGTAGAAGCGGCTAGACTGGCTGAAACCTGGATTGCAGTTTTGTAGCCAAGACGCTTCACCAAGAGCCCCAGCCATACAATCTCCGGCAGTATCTCGTAACGCCAATCGACGTTCTGCATATCGAAGTGATAGAGCATCGGTGGCACCAGAGACCCACGTTTCTTTCTGTAACCACCCAGGGCGGGCTTGACCCTGATGGGCTGAGGTGGCACGTCAGCGTGTCTCACGATGCGGGGTCAGAAGTTCCTCGCGTACCACTGCCAAATCGCCCCGTCCAATTCCATCAGGTTGTTCGCCGAGTTGTACTCATTGTGTTTCACCGCCTGTCGGAGCTTGAGAGAAAGGTCGATGTACTTGGACCCCTCGCTGGCACCGCGCGGACCGCGGTATTGAATGTGGCGGAGCCAAGCGACGACGGGGCTGTTGAGTATGGGGTAGCGGTCCGGGAAGTACCGACATAGTAGTTCAGTGAGCCATGCCTTGCGCGTGGGGTTGCCGGACATGGCCAAGTCATCAATCAGGAGTCGGACTGAGTTGTCCAAGTCGGACTTTGAACCATCCGCCGACTTGCTGAGCAACGGGGCTAGACCGCGGCAGGTCTGGTCCCAAAGCGCGTACTTGCAGGTACGAGACCAGCCCCCTCCTTGGACACTGTTGTCGCTCCACCAGTCGAGTGCAGCCTTGTAGAAGGCAGCCTTGTCAATCTTCCCGCTGGCACACTGTCGAATGAGTCTGGCCATGCGTTTGAGGGGCCGAGCTACCTTCGCTTGGTTAAGCCGCCGTCCGCGAATGGCCTCGTCCAGGTATTGACCCTTCGGCAGCCTAACAGGCACGACTGGCGCCGGCCGAACAACCTTCCCGGCGTGTCCCCGGCCCCTGCCGGAAAGAGGCATCTCTCTGTACCTGGCCAACCAGTCCTCAGATATGGGCGAGCCCTTCTCTCTGAGGGCCATCACCCATCGCCTTATCTGGTCGTACTGCGCCTTGGCGATTCGCAGGTAGACATTGGCCTCGTGATTGTCCGAGAAAGCGGCGTCCGTCAGGTTTGAGGAACCCACGACGAGGTGATGGTGTCCCTGCCGGTCACTCCACATGAGCAGCTTCGGGTGGAAACCCGAGACCTCATCTGCGGCAAGAAAGCCGTGCTTGTGAACTTTCGGAAGCCATGCCAGGACTGACCTACAGGCGTCCTTGCGCGTCAGCCCGAAGTCCGTGCCAACCAGGAAGGTCACCTCGTTGCAGTGAGGGCTCAGCCGTCTGGCTATCGGCCATTCGGTAAGGTAGGCTGAGAGGACAACGAGTTCGGTGGCCTCCGTGACAGCCTTCTCGTAGATACGACGCAGGGCGACTCGCTGGTCACCGCTGCCCGGCTGCAACAAAACTCTCATATCACGCTCCACCAGCCGGCCCGTCACTCTCGGGAGGAGTATCGTCGTCTGGCGGGAGGTTCTCGGGAAGACCGAAGGGTAGCGGGGCTGAATCAACGAGCCGCCGGGTCTCATCAGCCCACTCGGCCATTGCCTGCACCGAAGCATGGACAGCAGCGAGTCTGACGGTCTCTCCCTCACGATGCAGACGCATAGTCAGGTTCCCGGAGTCTTGTGTCCATTCCGTCAGACATCGACTGCTCGCCCAATTAGGATGCAGGTAGTCGCAGAGCACGTCATAGTCGTCCCTCAGCCTCATGTAGTCCTGAACCTCCGATGCACTGTTAATCAAGGTCACGATGTTCCTCGACTCCCAGTCCTTGTCGGCCGTCTTGGGCGCCGCTGCCATAACATCGGCGCGAAGCCTCAGTTCCTGAAACTGACTGATGGTATCCTTGGACGGTTTGCTGCCGTAGAGGAATTGCACGAAAGCCTGGTCGATATCCCAAACGGCATTCCTGAGTGCTTCAGTGATGGTCTTCTCGTCGGCATCTTCTTCGGGGAATTTGGATTTCACTGAGTAGATTACCCCGATAGGTCGATAGGCAGCAGCGAGCAGCTCTATTTGGCACCGTGTCATTGAGAACAAAACGTACGGATTCTCCTGGGTGATTCCGCCAAGATAGCCTCTGATGAAGTTTACGGTCTTGTACTGCACAACGGTCGCCCAGTGCTTCATTCTGAGAGGTATCACGCTTGTTGCATAGAGGTCCAACTCCTCGACGGACAGCTCGTCGCGTCGCACCCAGGGCATTAGAGGGACCCTTGATATGTAGTGAGAAGGAAGTGCGCTCAACTCAGACAGTGTGTTTTCAAGCAGGCTGAGGGCCTCATCCTGTGTGTTGAAACGTCTCATTGTGATTGTCTCCTATCCCAGCAGCACGAAGCTAGTCCGTTGCCAGAGTATTCCCGCGCAGAATCATGCGGGTCAGGCGCGACAGCGGGTACAACGTCAGGTCGGTGCCGTATGCCAGCGTCTGCTGAACGAGGTTCCGTGTGAGGCAGTCCGAGAAATCGCGGTCTCGGCGGGCTGATAGCACCGCAAGCGGCAGCGTGTCACCGATACGGTCGCGAAGATAGGTATGCTCGACGGCAATCCATTGCGCGATTGGGGCTACGTCGAGCACTATGAAGTACCCGCTGTCTCCTGTCTGCCTTGGAGCTATGGCCTGCATGTCAACCGACGCGACGGTCCGCGTTCTTGCTCGACTGATACAAGCTTCAACTTCGACCCTCACGGTGCCGTCCTGGTCGTTGCCTACGATGTCCGGATGACCTTGATGGTTGACGGCTGACACCCTAACGCCGCAGGAAGACATAGCGCGTGCCAGCATACCTTGCGCGCGGAAGCCGAAGTCAATGTCGCCGACCTCGTCCCGCAGGCGCATAAGCACGCGGCTGACAGCGCGCTGGTCAGTCAAACTCAAACTTCGGCCCACTCCCTGGCTCGAAATCCTTGACACGGGCACAACGGTAGCTGCCCTCCGGGAAGAACCCTGCTATCCCTGGCCTGAACCTGTCCTCCTCATGAGTAACCAGTACAATCTGGGCGTGATTGGCGACGTTGGCCAGTTCTCTCAGGAGGTCCTCCACTCTGGTTCCGTCAAAGCTCTGTGTTGGGTCGTCCAGCAGCAGAAAGTCCAGAACGGCACCCGCCTGATACTCTGAGAACACGAAGTACGGCACTAGACGGAGGGCGTTGACTGCCTGCGCATTCAGCACCTTGCGTGCTTCCTCGGCCGGTAGGTCAGGCTTGCGGCTGGACATCACCTTTACGGGGAGCTTTGGTTCCTCGATGTTGGCCCCATCGGGAACGTCTACCAGGATTTGGTCAAACGCCTTCTGATGCGTGAGATGCTGGTAGACCTCAGTGAGGCGCTTGCACAACGCAGGGAGTCTATCCGGTTCCCGCATGGCTGTACGCAAAACGTTGCTCAGCGCGACCCTCACCCCATCCAGAGCCGGCCCAAGCTCGCTGAACGAGACCAACTGCTCCTCAAGTCGCGCGAGGTCTTCTCTTTGCAGAACTCGCAGCGTATCGAGTTGGTCACGCAGGTCATGGTATCTCAGTTCGTCAAGTCCATGGTCGGTCCGCTCACGGTCTAGCTGAACGGCCTTGCTGAGGTCGCCCAGGCTTGCGCGAAGTTCACGGATTCTGCTCTCAACGGCTTCTATGGCCTCATCCAGAACCTTCGGGCCGAAGACACCGGGTAAAACAGCGACTTCTGGAATGGCCCCGGCCTCCGCCGCGATGACCGCCCTCTTCTGTCGTTCGCCGGCAATTTCCTCGCCCACGCGACCCAAGCTTACGTCAAGTCGCTCTCTCTCGGCAAGACTCTCCTCAAGAGCATGCAATAGACCGGCATCTGTCTGCTCGGAAATCCTCGCGGTGCTCGCTTCACCACGCAGCGAATCCAGCGCACTGGCTAGGTCGAGGTCGCCGCTACAGACGGGACATTGCGTCGGTCGTTCGTGCTCCAAGAAGGCCGCCGCTGCGGACGCGAGTCTGCCACGTCGGTCCTTCTGCTCCAGCTCTCTCTTTGCAGCCTCAAGCTCGGCGCGAATGGCCTCGGCTGGGCCGAGTTGCTCGGCTCTCTTGCGGAGGGTGCCAAGCTGCTCCTCAAGCTCGGGAATCTTATGTTCTACCTGAGCGAGCTTCTTGTGAATCTCCAGTAGCTTCTCGCGTGTCGCGCTGCACTCGTCCAAACGATGCTGTAGGGCGTCCTCGGTGGGTTGGTGCTGATACAGCAGGTCACGCAACCTGACCAGCGAGTCTTTGGCACCCACCTGCTCCGCCGCGGCCACTCCGTACCGACCTGCTATTTCTCTGGCCATCTTGGTCAACCGCGCCTCAGATGCCTCGCGCGTGGGGGGGTCCTGTTCCGGCCAAGGACGCAGGGTGAGTATCTTGTCAACGTCCTCTTCCAGCCGCTCTACGTCCTGCTGTATCTCGGACTTGAGCGTCTCTACCTGTGGCGCGAGTTCATCCTCCTCCACATGATGGTCCTTCATTGTCTCGCCGAGTACACTCACAAGCCGCGGGATTTCCGTTAGCCCCCAGTGGCCATAAATCGCCGGACCGAAGTCGGCAATATCCGTGCTCTCCAATGCGCGCCAAGGCGGAGGTTGCTGTGAGGGACCCCCGTAGATGACGTACGTACCGGGCATCGAGCCGTGCGAACTCAATGGCGGAAGTAGCTCGGTGATGTTGAGTTCACGCCCATCCGATGCGTACGCCGTGACATCCGAACGAGTTGAGCCAATCGGCTGACGCCTGACGATGCGAGACAGCCCATCCGGACCGCTCAGTCGAAGTTCAACGCTGCATTCCCCGCTGGCATAGTGCCGGTTACGGACTACCTCGTTCTGCCACGACCCGGATGACCCGTACAGACACCATCGTATCCCCTCCAGCAGGCTCGTCTTGCCGTAGCCGTTTGGACCAAACACGAAGAGGCTCTTACCATCAAGCACGATTTCGTACTCGGGGCCGAACCCCTTGAACCCCTCCAGCAAGACAGAGTGAATTCGGTAGCTCATATGGACCTCAGCTTACTCACCTGCTCAAGAGCATCCTTCACGCGCTGGGCGCGAGCTTTGATTAGGGCCTTAATGTGGGACTCCGCTCGCAGCGTACCGCCTGTGCGCAATTCGCTTCTGATGCTCTCCCATAGGGAACGCTCAGATTCGCTTGTCAGTTGCAGTCCCACTTTGTTCAGCACCTGCTCGGCGTTCCCGTCAGTAGACTGCGGTTTCATCGACCTGATTTCCACGCTATACCTCCCTGCTCAATGTCTCCTGCCATCCGGCACTGTGACCCGTGGCGTCATACCCTTCTTGCCTTTGGCTGTGGTCAGTCCGGGTGACCAGCGATAGTAGTTCAGTTTGACGCCGTGACTCCGCAGTGCGGTTAGAAGGGAAGTGAGCACGGCGTCACCGCGCTTCCCCGGCCTGCCGGCCGTCCTGTTCAGTCTTCGCCCAATCGGGACCATCCATATCAGAGCGTCCTCTATTGCCGCAACGCGATTCCGTCGCGCACAGTGCGTGGCCCATCTACGTGGTGCCTCGGATAGGACGGGGCCGTAGGCGATGAGCCTGTAGGAGCAGTCCTCACGGTTCACACCCAGCTCCTCCAGCCGGGTTCGCAGCATGTTGCTGCTCATCGTGCTCCCGAGATGCTGTCCCATCCTAGTGAACGGAGACTGCGCGTTGCAGGATGAGCTGTCCCCCGTACGCCCTACGTAGTAGAAGTCACCACGGTCTGGCGTGGCAACCTCCCATACGTAGAGCCAGAAACCACGTTTGAGGAACTCGCCATCAAAACGGACCTCGACCACCCGTGGTCGGCACCTCGGTGTTGCTGGGGCGCGGGACCGAGAGTGTATGCAGCTCCCGCAATCATCGTGTTGGCGCCGGGCTTTGGATGAGTTTCGGCTCATGCTGTCGTCATCGCGACTGTGCGGGCTTCTATGCAATCCCGTACTTGGCGGCCAAGAACTTCCGGACTTCTTCTGGCGCGGAGGCAGCAACCTGCTGCCACGTGAGGGAGGAACAACGTGAAGCCAAGTCCTGGGGTCTCATCGCGGCATGCACGACACGCCACACAGCGTCCAAGTCAGTTCGACTTGCGTCGTGAAGCACGACAAACCGGCACCCCGTGGCGCGCGCCGCCAGCACATTCCTGATGAGTTGGAATCCGATGTACGTGTTCGGCAGGTCGTCCAGCGCGTTCGAAGCGAAGACGTCCCGGTAGGTGACGTACTTGTCAATGTCGTGTGGCTCGGGCCTGTTTGCCTCAGTTAGCTTGGCCTCTACCAGCAAGTCGTCTAGCTTCATGTCGACCTCAGTGCTGTCGGGACCACTGACCTTCGGCACACCGGGCGAGTAGCCGAAAACCGGGGTCTTAGGGGCGTTTAGTTCCAGCAGCCTGGCAATGCTCTCTGTCGCCAGGATGCCGGGGTAGCAGAACACGTTCATCAGAAGCGCGTCCGAGCTGTGGGAGGAATCCGTCTCTTTCGCAGTTGTGCTCCAAGGCTCTGGCAAGCTCCTCCGCCGCACTGTGTGAGGCTTGTTGAGGCGCTCCCGCCAATTCCTGTCGGCCACTATTGCCTGAAAGCTCACGTCGATGAAGTTGCCGTGCCTCGTTCCTCCAGAGTGGGAGTAGAACATTACCACACGCTCGTCGGGGTTCTTGTTCAGACTCTCGTAGTAAGGATGCCCGTGCAGCCGCGCGTGCTCTAGCGCTCCCTCTCGAAGTCGATTCTTGAGTTGTGTGACTACGGTCGTCGTCCGCGCCATCTAGGGTGACCCCGCTGACAGCCGGTCCCAGGCTTCGAGGACGAGGCGCTGGGTGCGGTATTCGCCGTACTTCTTGATTTCCTTCTCTTTGAGGACACGGAAGGTCTCGCCGGGGAAATCCTTCGTGCGCGGGGCGTCGGGCGGGTCTTCGGCTGGGTCGAGGATGTTCTCAAGCTCGTGGTCGGTCAGACTGCGCGGGTCGAGAATGTAGCGCAACTGCTTGCGCGTCAGCCCGTAGAGCTTCGCGTAATAGGCGTCCAGCTCGGCCCGCAGTAGCGCCCGCCGGTCTTCGTCCCACTTGAATGGCGGCCCATCATAGCCCATGTCCTCGGCAAACGGCTTCATGTCCCAGGCCGTATAGGTAAGCTCCAGCACCCGCGGCACAATGAAGTCGAGGTCGGGCTGGGAGTAGCGGTCAGGCGGAAGGACGGGAAGTTGTTCGAGGATGAAGTAAGTCATGTGAGTGGCGGCGAGCTTCTGCCTTGTTACCCAATCGAACACGACCGAGTCGAGGTTACCGGCCAGCCCGCAGACGCACTTCGCCACTCTGCCTGCCCATAACATCAGCGGCATTGTGTGCCCCACCGCTGTCCGCGGTATCGCGGCGAATATGGCCGTGCGCTCGTTGGTAGCGTTGGTCACGTCCCGGAATCCGAGCAACCATTTTGAGTCTTGGCCGGCCAGCCGCGCGCTTACCTCGCTCTCGTGCTCCCAGTAGCAGGGCAAAGGAACATAGCCCGGGTCGGCGTACTGGTCCGGCCGAGTCGCGGGCAATGATGTGCTGTCGCGCGAGCCAGCTCTCTCGTAACTGCCAAACCGGTGGTCGTAGTGCCAGATCATCTTGGCCTCATACAGCGGCAGGTAGCGTTCATTGCCTTTGACAAAGATGTTGCCCTGAAGCCGGAAGCCCTGCGCTTCGAGCTCTGCGCGCGTGCGGAACAGACCGGAGTCGTTGGACATATGGAACATGGCCATGAACCTCACGCCCCACGGGTTTGCGCCGGTCTGTTCGTTGACCAGCACCGGCACGCGCTGATAGATGACGCGGGTGAGCTCGGCGTCAACCTTGGTGCGGAACGTCGGACAGGTACGGGTGTTGGGATTGAACAGGGCAAGGTCGTCGGGCGACAGAGTGTAACGCCGGCGCCGGTCGAGCATGTCCTCGGTGCCGAGCAGGAAGAAGGCGAAGTCGGCCGACGCAGTCTTTTCGCGGCTGATGCTGAGAAGACAGAACTTCTGACGCGAGTCCACAGCGGGGAAGATTGCCTTCCGATTCTCGAAGTCATAGAGACTGACCAATGCCCTGCCGGCGTTCAGGTCGCCAAAGAAGCGGCTCGTGGATGCATCGGTGGCAATGCCGGTGGGGACGATAATGCCGGCGCGGCCGGTCGGGCCAAGCAGGACGCGGACCAGTTCGGCAAACAGGGCGTAGGTGTTTACGTCGCCAACCGCCGTAAGCGGGAAGCGGCCGCCGGCCCGGACGAACTTGCTTTGGGCTTCGTGTTCGTGCTTGGCACGCTCAAACTCGTCAGCAAGAGCCGGGTTGGTCCGTCGCAGGTCATCTATCAGACGCTGGCGGGCGGCTTTGTTCGGTGCCCGGGCTATGGCCGTATCCCTGGTGGCGAAGAACTCCTGCTCTTGCAGCTTGATGCGTTCCCACGGCGGATTGCCGAGGACGCAGTCGAAGCCGCCCTGAGCGAAGACATCGGGGAACTCAAGCGGCCAATGGAAGAAACGGTTGCTGGCCGACAGCTCTCCGGCCCTGCCGAGTAACAGCCCGTGGGCGGTTTTGGGCCGCTCAATATATCTCCAAAGCCGGTCCGAGGTCGGGATTGCCGGGTCGTCGGCGCGGGTGAGAGGCGAAAAGAACGCCGCGGTCCAGACGTCACAGGCGGTCTTGTCGCGCCACCAGGTTTCGTTCTTCCGCGCCTGCTCGTAGACATCGGATTTGCGCTTCACTTCGGCCGGCGAGTCGTCGGCGATGGCCTCAAGCCGGCTGGCGGCCTCGGCAAACAGCGGCAGGTCGGCGCTCGGGTCAACGCGCTGTCCGAAGTCCAGGCTGAGCAATCGCCCGGCCGCACGCTCCTGCCGGTTCTGTTTGCGGATTGCCGATGCGACTGTTTTGTCATCACCGATCACCGGCTTGTAGGCGTCGTCCGGTATTCCCTCCTTGAACACGTCGAGCGAGAAGACACCGACAAGGCTGTTGCCGCACTTGATGCGGTGGTCGAGGAAGCTCAGCGGCTTGCCGGTGGAGTGACCTTCGAGCCAGAGCGCCAGCTTGCAGAGGTCAACCGCGAGCGGGTTCAGGTCCACACCGTATATGCAGTGCTGTATGACCTCACGCACGGCCAAGCGGAATTGCTCTGGGGTCGGTTCGTCCTCGCCGGTCCGAAGGCGGGCAAGCTCCCGGCCGATTCGGCGGGCCGCGGCAAGCAGGAAGTGGCCGGAGCCGCAGGCAGGGTCGCAGATCTTGATGCTCAGCAGAGCCTTGGCCTTGTCTTCGGTGCTCTTGGCAGAGGAAAGCTTCGCCTCGATTACTGGCACCAAGGCGCTCTTGATGAGTTCAGCCACTAGCTCCGGTCGCGTGTAGTAGGAGCCGGTCGTCTTGCGCTCCGTGCCGAAGGCAAGCTCGAATTGCAGACGACCGTTGGCATCGCGCACAATCGGGTGGTAGTCGAGCAGACTCTCGTAGACGCTGCCCAATTCCTCTACGTCGAGCGCGGCGTAGTTGACCCGCCTCGTAACCTTCTGGTCCTGGAAGAGCGACAGGTTGCGCAGTGCTTCGAGCATCACTCCGTTGACGAGACGCGAATCCTCCAGCGCCGGCATCGCATTCGGCCCGAACAGACTGCCGTTGAGCGGCGAGAGTCCAAGCTTCGTGCCGGTGCTCTCGTCGGCGAAGAGCGCGAATGTCGTGAGCAGGCCCTGCCAGAGGTCGTCGTGGCGCCATGTGACTGCGTACGGCTTGGCGCAGACTTCCCTCAACCGCGTCACGCTGTAGAAACGCTCATAGGCGTTGTTCGACCCACTCACCTCTATCAGGTCTCGCTCCTCGGTGACCATCAGGAAGAGCAGGCGATACACCATGCGCAGCAACTGGCGATAGTACTCCTCTGGAGTGAGTCGGCCTGACCGCAGTTCTCCGACCAGTCGGGAGTTCGCGGGGTGTTCGAGCAGGCCCTGGCCTACGAGCTTGAGCACCACCTCCACGCCGTCGCGCAGCAACTGGCGGTAGTACTCTTCGGGCGTGAGTCGGCCAGACCGTAGTTCTTCGACCAGCCTGGAGTTGGCCGGATGCTCAAGCAGACCCTGGCCAACGAGTCTGAGCACCTTTTCCACGCCGTCGCGCAGCTTCTCCCGGACGCGGCTGCCCTGCTCGATGCCCTGCTGGTGGTAGGTCTCAAGCAGGCACTTGGGCGCATCGGCATCGGTAGACGGCAGACGAGTCCGATGAAGCAGCCGGTAGAGCAGGTAGAAGTCGGAGAATGCCTCCGCGTTCATCATCTGTTCGAGGTCGAACTCGACGTAGGACGGACGGCTCATCCGCGATGAATCGCGGAGTAGACGGAGCAACCTGCCGTTGGTGACGATTCCCCAGAGATGCTCGGTGCGGTTCAGGTACTCCTGTACCAGAGCGTGTGGGCTGAGCCGCGGACGACCGGACGGAGGCCGGGCGTTCAGGTCGGCACGGAGGCCAACGATGTGAATCGGTGGGCTGTCCTCGTGTTCTCCGGCGCGATGGGACAGAGCGAACGATTGCCCGCCCACCTCAGCCGCCTTGGCCACAAAGGGGACCTTCTCATAGCCAAGGCTCTGAAGCAGCGGAAGCACCCACTGCTCACGGGTCTGGGTGGTGACCGGGTCTTCGGCGTCCAGGCGACTGAGGGACCGGCTGAGCGCCTTCCAGTAGGTGACCGCGTCCTGCCAGGCTGTAGATACCTCGTCGGTCAGACGACGGTTCTTCTCCAGGCCGAAGTCCTGGGGACGCTGACCAACAGCCTCGCCCTTGGCAATTTGGTCAAGGATGTCGCCGGGAATCAGCGCACCTTCGACCCTGACGGTTGAGAATGGCATGGTGCTCTACTCGGCGGCCGCCTTCTTGCCTTTTGGTTCCGGCACGAGGACGTACACCCCGAGAACATCTACGGGCAAGTGTGGCTTCACTTCGAGCCTTCCCTCGCGGGTGATTCGCCTGACCCGACGGTGGGCATCACGCAAACGTTCCGCGCGGTCTCGGGCGAGTTGCTCCAACGGCTTTGTCAGCGACGGAAGGAGAGTAATGGCTTCCTGGGCGGACCGGCGACGTTCGTCGGTTGATATGAAGCCGAGTGGAACGCTCCCCATCAACTTGAGAGCGTTATCCGGGTCGAGTAGAGTTGGTGCCTGCCCGTTGGGCGTGAACCCGCTAACCAGCAGTTCCTCGGCGAGGGATTCCGGCGCATCCGCCTCGCTGAGGCGATAGCGAAGTCGAAGAAGGAGCAGCACCGTGCGATTCGACACGGCGTCGGTACGTATGGCGCCGCAACGCGTCGCCGGCGGTTCTTTGACGGTAGGGTCGAGAGCAAGGTCGAGCAGGTAGTCGGCGAGAGAAGCGGTGATTGGGTGGTTGCGTCCGATATAGCAGGCGCCTTCGGGAACCGGCAGAGTGAACGTGAAATCCTGGCCGTCGTGTTCCTTGAGTTTGCCGTAGAGCACGGGATGCCGGCTACGGAGCGGCTCGGAGTGGAATCGCCAGACGCCATCGGCCTTGGACATCGGAGCACCAACTCGCTCCAAGGCAGCCCGCACAAACTCCTCGACAGCCGACTCGTCGCCCAGGACCTGGTTGGATTCTTCGATTTCCCTAGCCACCTCGTCCGGGTGGATGCTGCGCTGGGCGAATCGGGTACGGCTCTCTTTCTCGCGGTCGGCGATGCGATTCCATTCAACGTCCATCTGCTTGACGGTGGGCAGGTCATCGAAAAGCACGGTTTGACGGGGGTCGCGTCCCTTCTGGAACAGGTAATCGGCAAGCGCCTCCATCACTTTGACGCTGTTCACCGGGACTGGCACGGATATGCCCAGCCGAGCGTAAATCTTGCGAGCCTTGCGTACCAGCACGTCGAGGACGGCGAGGTCAATTGGATTGTCCTTGCCGTAGAGCAGCACCGTCTTTACCGTGGACCGTTGCTGACCAAATCTGTCTACCCGGCCTTCACGTTGGTCGAGGCGGTTCGGGTTCCAGGGCAGGTCGTAGTGGATGACCGCATCGAAGTGCTCCTGGAGGTTGATGCCCTCGCTCAGGCAGTCAGTGGCACCAAGTACGTGGCGGGGAGAGTGTGCGAGCTCATCAATCAGTTGGC
>CBFGIY010000062.1:0-14286 GCA_965648935.1 Caldifarciminota bacterium | reverse complement strand
GGAGCCGCGTCAGCAGCGCCAGTCTGTCCTCGCCCCCGTCACCCTCGACCTCGTCCGCAAACTCGACCGCGCGCGCGTCGGCAACCGAGGTCGTGAGCCGCACCTGGTCGATGGATTTGCTGATGGAGCGCGGCTCGATGCCGTGCGCTTCGTTGTAGGCAATCTGCTTCTGGCGCCGGCGCTCGCATTCCTTGAGCGCGCCCTGCATTGACCGGGTCAGCGTGTCGGCGTAGAGGATGACCTCGCCCCGGACATTGCGCGCGGCCCGGCCCGAGGTCTGAATGATGGAACGCTCGTCGCGCAGGAACCCTTCCTTGTCCGCGTCGAGAATCGCCACCAGCGACACCTCGGGCAGGTCCAGACCCTCGCGCAGCAGGTTGATGCCGACCAGCACGTCGAACTCGCCCAGGCGCAGGCCGCGCAGTATCTCGACCCGCTCGATGGCGTCGATTTCCGAGTGCAGGTAGCGGACCCGGATGCCCATCTCGGTGAGGTACTCGGCGAGGTCCTCGGCCATTCGCTTGGTCAGCGTCGTCACCAGGGTCCGCTCGTGCCGCTCGATGCGGCCGCGTATCTCCGCGATGAGGTCGTCGACCTGGCCCATGGTCGGCCGCACGCTCATCTTCGGGTCGACCAGCCCGGTCGGCCGCACGATGAGTTCGGCCACCCGGCCCTGGGACCGCGCGGCCTCGTAAGGGCCGGGCGTCGCCGAGGTGAAGACGGCCTGGTTGATTAGCGTTTCGAACTCCTCGAAACGCAGGGGCCGGTTGTCTAGGCACGACGGCAGGCGGAACCCGTACTCGACGAGCGTGCGCTTGCGGGCCTGGTCGCCGTTGAACATTCCCTGCACCTGCGGCACGGTCGCGTGCGACTCGTCGATTATCATCAGGTAGTCGGACGGGAAGTAGTCGAGCAGCGTGTAGGGCCGCTCGCCCGGCGACTTGCCCAGCAGGTGGCGCGAGTAGTTCTCGATGCCCGGGCAGTAGCCGAACTCCTGCATCATCTCGAGGTCGAACTTGGTTCGCGTCCGCAGACGCTGGGCCTCGAGCAGCTTCTTCTGGCCTTCGAGTTCGGCCACGCGCTGGGCCAGCTCTTCCTCGATGGTCACGCTCGCCGCCTTGATCTGGTCCTCGGTCGTCACGAACTGCTTGGCCGGGTAGACGGTGATGCGCGGCATCCGCTCGATGGTGTCGCCGGTCAGCACGTCGAACACGCTCAGCCGCCCGACCTGGTCCCCGTCGAACTCGACCCGCACGCCGTAGTCGCGGTGCGACGGGTGCAGTTCGACAACGTCCCCGCGCACGCGGAACGTCGCCCGCTTCAGCTCGAAGTCGTTGCGCGTGTACTGCAGCTTCACGAGCTGTTCCAGCAGGCTGTCGCGGTCGAGGTCCTTGCCCAACTCGACCGGGAACAGCGAGTCGCGGAAATCCCACGGCTCGCCCAGGTTGTAGATGCAGGACACCGACGCGACCACGACCACGTCGCGCCGCTCGATCAGGCTCGAGGTCGCGCGCAGGCGCAGCCGCTCGATCTCCTCGTTGATGCTCGCGTCCTTCTCGACGTAGAGGTCGTGCTCGGGCACGTACGCCTCGGGCTGGTAGTAGTCGTAGTAGGACACGAAGTACTCGACCGCGTTCTCCGGGAAGAACCCCTTGAACTCGCCGTAGAGCTGGGCCGCGAGCGTCTTGTTGTGCGAGATGATGACCGTCGGCCGGTTCAGCCGCGCGATGACGTTGGCCATCGTGAACGTCTTGCCCGAGCCGGTGACTCCGAGCAGGGTCGAGAACTTGGCCCCGGACTGCAGGAACTCGACCAACCGCTCGATGGCCGCGGGCTGGTCACCGGTCGGTTCGTAGGGCGCGACGAGCTTGAAGTCCTTGGGGGAATCGTCCACGGCCCATTCTAAGACCCGCGCCCGCCCGGTCAAGCCGCCGCGGCGGGATCGGGACAGGCAACCTGGCGAATAGTGGTCTGCCCACATACCGATGTTGACCGGCGTCGGGCGAGAACGCTACAATGCGGGCGGGGGCGGGGAGGAAGGACGGGGCAGGGATGATGGAGGACAAGACCGCGAGCTTGAAGGAGGTATGCTTGAGAAGACCGGTCGTAGCAGTGGCAGCGCTCCTGGCGCTGGTGTCCTGCGGCAAGGCCGACAACCCGCCGGCGATTCAGTGGGTGCGGACATTCAGCGCGCTAGACTACGCTAAGGGCTATTGGGTGGAGCCGACCGCTGACGGCGGCTTTGTGGCGGCTGGCGCAACGGCGACAAACGGCGAGGCTAGCGTGTTCTACCTCGTCAAGGTCGACTCACAGGGCGGACTGGAGTGGGAGCGCACCTTCGGGAGGGACGGCGCGCAGTGTGTTCGTCAGACGCGAGACGGAGGGTACATAATTGCTGGCGAGGGCAGCCGCTGTTTCCCGGGCTCGGGCAACGAGGTGACGCAACCCTATGTCGTCAAGACGGACGCGAGTGGACTGCTTCAGTGGCAGCGCGTGTACTTCTACGATACGCTTGAGTACGGGTACTGCATTACGGAGACACGCGACGGCGGATACGCGCTGCTCGCATCAAACCCGGGCTACGACTCCGGCATGGCGGTGTTCAGGCTGGACTCCGCTGGGGGCGTTGTGTGGCGACGCTCCTACCCGGGTACAGGCTACTGGGATGAAACTAGGTCTATTGAACAAACGCCCGATAGCGGTTTCATAGTTGGCTACTCGAGTCTAGTCAGCCTGAACGCTACAGGCGAGGCCATCTGGTCCGTCGAGCATCCGGGGGTTGGACAGGCGACTTCAGCACAACCCACGGCGGACGGCGGGTATGTAGCGACCGGGCCCGGCTTCCCCGCGCCCAATCCCCGGTGTAGCTCTCAGGTCTACTTGATGAAGGTGAACAGTTTGGGCCAACTACAGTGGTGCTCGAAGTGGGGCGGGAGCGGAGCAGACATCGGCAGGTCGGTGAGGCAGACCGCAGACAAGGGCTTCGTGGTTGCGGCGGACTTCCGGCCGTTCGAGGATTGGGAACGCGGCACGGTGCTCCGGAGCGACTCGCTGGGCAACCACCGCTGGGCGGTGCCGCTGGTTACTCCCAAGTACAGCACTGCCCAGAGCATCTGCCTCGCTCACGACGGGGGATTCGTAGTCGCCGGCACGACACCAGACTCAGCAACGGATGGGCAGCGCCTAACACTCTGGAAACTCGCCCCGGAAGGCGAGTAGTGGTGGCGAGTCATGATGCGTAGAACTACCCTCGCGCTACTGGCTGTGCTGTCGGTTGCCGGACGGTTGCAGGCGATACCTTATGCTGGTCAAGACGGCGTGCAGTGGATGCACGACAACTTCGACAAGCACCCCAATGCCGTCTATGGCAGGGGCATGCAGCACGGGGACTGGGTCAACGGCAAGTTCGTGCCCGGAGATTGCGGACAGGCTCAGGGCAAGGCCCTTATGGCCGCTACAGGCGGGCACGCGCTGGTGCCGGCTGACTGGAAGAAGTGGCTGCAGGTCAAGTCAGAAGAAGGCGAGCTGACCTGCCGAAGTGCCGACGAGCACGCGTACAAAGACGGCTCGCCCAAGATGACCAACGACTACGTGTACAACCATCTGATACCGAACCTGAAGATGGGAGGTTCTACCTACAGCGGGTCGATCCCAGAGAAGCCGTACCAGTGGCAGCGTGACCTGATCCATCCGGGGGACCTGTTCTTCTGGTACTACAACGATGGCGCCATGCACGGCGGCGTAATCATCGGCTGGGACTCACTCAGCGGTGACCTGCTGTATGGAGCAAGGAACAAGGGAGAGTGGTCCGAGCTGCTCTTTAGCACGGCGAGAAGGGACCCTAGGATCGTCAAGCTGGAGATACTGCGTCCCGACCCCGATGGTGACGGACAGATAAACGGATGCCGCGCGCCGGTGTACTACGTGCCAACCGACAGCACGTTCAGTGAGCACTGGTGCGGACCATCAAGCTGGGGGTGGCTGACGCACCGCGAGGTCTGCTGCTGGCACGAGCGGCTGGGTACGACTGCACCTTGGACGACCAACCGGACGGCCTACATCTGTCTGGCCTGGGACCGCCGCGCGATGATGACGTGGGACACCCTGGTCTCCCCGCGCGTCGACCTGCGCGGCCGGACCGGCGCGCGACTGACCTATAGGAACATGTCCACTCTCGTCAGCGGCGTCAAACACGTGCTTGGCTCGACCGACGACGGCGCGACTTGGCCGTACACTGTAGGCAACGACCTGACTGACGAAGCAGAGCTGCCATGGGCCGACGATCAGCAGAGAGTGCGGCTCGCCTGGGTCTACTCCGGGCCGGTCCAGCTCGACAAGTACTGGGTGCTCGACAACATCTGCGTCTCGGCCGGGCCATCGAAGCTGCACGACGTCTGCATCCCCGAAGTCAGGCCCCGGGGCACTGAGCCACGGTCAGCAGGTGCAGCCCGGCATCCACGTGATGAACTACGGGGGCCGGCCGGACACGTTCAACGTGACGCTTAAGATCGGCAACAACCTCTACGAACAGACCGGGCTGGTACGACTGTTCCCTTACCGCGACACGTCGCTGTTCTTCAGCGAGCCGTGGACCGCGACTCCCGGCACGCACTCTGTTGTGGCCTACTCGTCGCTCGGGTCCGACCTGTTCCGCGGCAACGACACCGTCGTAATGACCGTGCGGGTCGTCGCCGACACCTGGGTCCAGCGCTACGGCCTCGGCAACGACATCGCGCGAGGCGCCGCGCTGCGCCGGGTCTCCGACGACTCGCTCTACCTGCTGCGGGGCGCGACGATGCCGTCGAGAGACTTCCTGCTCTACGTGGTCGGTACCGATCTGTGGAAGCGCCGCGCGGCCGTACCGTCGGGCTTCCAGACCGGCTCGGACCTCGCCTACCCCGGCGGTGACTACATCTACGTCTGCGACGGCTCCCAGAACTTCTTCCGCTACCGCATCAGCTCCAACACTTGGTCGAGGTTGGCGAGTGTGCCCGCCAACATGGGCTCGGGCGGCGGGTTGGCCTGGGCCGGGGGCAACTACATCTACGCGGTGCGGGGCTACAGCCGTGACGACTTCTACCGCTACTCGATATCGGGCAACTCGTGGACCCAGCTTGCCGACCTGCCCCAGACCGTGCGCTACGGCGGGGCGATGTGCTGGACCGGTGGCGATTACATCTACGTCCTGCGCGGCAACCACACCCGCGACTTCTGGCGCTACCAGATATCGACCAACACGTGGCAGACCCGCGCCTCGACGCCTGCGTCCCTGCCAGGCGCGTACGACGGCGCGGACCTGACCTGGGACTACACCCACGATGTTATCTACGCGACGCTGGGCGACTGCGCCCGGTACTTCCTCAAGTACGACCTCGCCGGCGATTCCTGGTCCCGGGTGCAGAACGCGCCTAAGGCGGTGAAAGCCGGGGCCGGGCTGGCCTACTCGGACTACTCGGTGTTCGGCATCATGGGCAAGGACTACACCCACGACGTGTTCTGGCGCTACTCGACCGGTGACACGGTCCAGCCGCCCGAGCCGCCGGCTCCGCCCCCGCCTCCGCAGGGCGGTGGCGGCGGGCTCATCGGGGTCGAAGGCGCCGCTTTCCCGGCGGTCGCGCCCGACAGCACCGGGGCGATCGTCTACCTGCTCGCCGACACGCTGACCGAGGAAATCGGGCTGTTCCTTTTGGGCAGCGGCGAGTCGACCGGGGTCTGCCTCTCATCGGGGATGAGCCTGAGGTGGGAAGAACCGAGCTGGTCCCCGGACGGGCAGAAGCTGGCCGCAGTCGACCCGGAAGGCCTGTACCTTCTGCCCAAGGATACGGCCGGAGCGACGGTCGACACGGTCGACACCGGGCTGGTGTCAGCCCCGGCCATATCGCCCGACGGCTGCTGGGTCGCCTACACGACCTGGCCGACCGACGAGGTGTCGCAGTACTACTCCTGCAGCATGATTGAGGCGGTCGAGCTCGCGACCGGCGCGGACACGTCCCTGACTGACGACGGGTCAGAGAAACAGGACCCGACCTGGTCTGAGGACGGCACCGAGATCGTCTACACCGAGCAGTTGCCCGACGGCGGCACGACGGCCGCCGGGCCGCGCTCAGGTATCCGCCGGCTCAAAGTGGACCTGCCGCGCCGGCCGGGCGGGACCGCGGTCATCCCGCGCCGGTACGAGCTGCACCAGAACATACCCAACCCGTTCGACCAGCGGACTGCGATACGCTTCGCGGTGCCGACTGCGGGTCGGGTGAACGTGCAGGTGTACGACCAGAGCGGCCGGGTCGTGCGGGAGCTGGTCAACGACGACCGCCGCCCAGGCTTCTACACCATTACGTGGGATGCGCAGGACAACGCGGGCCGCCGGGTGCCGGCCGGGGTCTACTTCTACGAGCTGCGGGCGGCGGAGGAGTCAATCGAGCGCAAGATGCTGTACCTCAAGTAGCACGACTGCCGGGGCACCGGCGGCAGGATGAAGTAACATACGGCGGCGGGCCACGGCCCGCCGCCGGGCGTGACGGTCAACCTGCACGCCGACGAACTGCGACTCTCGGTCTTGAGCTGCTCGCGTCCGAACCCGGCGGCACTGGCATCCGGCTTCTGACCTCGCGTGCCCGCAGTTCTGCATTCGCCATTCTGCCTTCTGCATTCTGACTTCTCCCTTTGACTCCCTTCGCCGCGCGCCTATCCTGAACCGTGCCTGACCTCATCCGGTTCTACGACGTCGCCGGCGACACCGCCCGCGACCGCGCAGCGCTCGAGGCTGCGTTCGGCCGCGTGCTCGACTCTGGCCGGTTCGTGTTCGGGCCCGAGGCGGCCGCTTTCGAGCGCGAGCTGGCCTGGTTTCTCGGTTCCGGCCCGGTCTTCGGCGTCAACACCGGCACCGACGCGCTGGTGATGGCCCTGCTCGCGCTGGGCATCGGCCCCGGCGACGAGGTCATCACCACCGGGTTCACCTTCTTCGCCACTGCCGAGTCGATACTGCGCGTCGGCGCCCGGCCGGTGTTCGCCGACGTCGACCCGGCCACGCTCTGCATCACCGCCCGGACCATCGAACCCCTGCTCACGCCGCGTACCCGCGCCGTCCTGCTGGTCGAGCTCTACGGCCACTGCTCCGGGCTGGACGACATCGCCACGCTCTGCCGCGACCGCGGCATCGCGCTGGTCGAAGATTCCTGCCAGGCCATTGGCTCGAAGTGGCGCGGCCGGCGGCTCGGCTCGATCGGCGACGCCGCAGCGTTCAGCTTCTACCCGACCAAGAACCTCGCCGCGCTCGGCGACGCCGGCGCGGTCGTCGCCAACCGGCCTGAACTGGCCCCGCGCATCGACGCCCTGCGCCGCCACGGCATCGACTCATCCGGCCGCTACGCGACGCTCGGCTACAGCTCCCGCCTCGGTGATTTGCAGGCCGCGTTCCTGCGCGCCCGGCTCGGCCAACTCGAAGCCGAGAACGAGCGTCGCCGCGCCATCGCCGCCCGCTACGACGCGGCGTTCGCGGGCCGCTTCCGCACACTCGTTCTGCCACCCGAGGTCGTCTCCAACCGCCACCAGTACGCCCTGTTCACCCCCGAACGCGACGCCTTACGCGCACACCTGTCGGCAGGCGGCGTCGAGACCGCGACCTACTACGACTGCCCGTGCCACCTCGAGCCGGCCTGCGGCCGAGCCCCGGGCGCCCTGCCCATCACCGAGCAGGCCTGCCGCGAGGTAATCAACCTGCCGATACGCGCGAGCCTGGCCGATTCCGAGGTCGACCGCGTTATCGAGCTGGTTGTGAGTTTCGGGAAGCGGCGCGCCTAGCCGCGGCGGCGCCGGACTTCGGCCTTCTTCTCTTCGACCGCTTCAGCCATCCGGCGCAGGATGCCGAGGTTCTCTTGCGCCTCGGTCTTGTCGATGGTCTGGATGGCGAACCCGGCGTGGACGATGACGTAGTCACCGACCTTCACGTCGGGGGTCATCATTATGGAGATGTCGCGCTCGACCCCGCCGACCTCGCCCACGGCCATGTCGCCCTTGATGGACACTATCCGCGTCGGTATTGCCAGGCACATGTCAGCTGGTCCTTTCTCTCCTCAGCCTTGTTCCCTGCATTCTGGTCCCTTGCCCGCGGAGTACACGCACACCGACTGCCCGAGTCCGACGCCCAACCTGCCGGCCACGTGCACGCACTTGGCCTTGAGAATGTACCAGCCGTCGCGGCCGTCGTCGACCAGCGACTCGAAGTTGGCGTGGCCCTTGGCGATGACCACATCGGCTTCGGCGTAGGCCGCCCTGAACTCGTCCGACACGGTTCGGAAGTCGATGCCGAGGCAGGGCGAGCCGGTGCCGATGAGCCGGCCGAACTCCTCCAGCCCGAGACTCCGCGCCTCGTCCACCGTCACGTCGTTGAGTATCGGCGAGCTGCGCGCGACGATGGTGAGCACGGCGCGGGGCAGTCGTTTGAGCACCAGCCGGTCAAACATCACCTCGCCGGCGTTGTCGAGGATATACATCACACTCCGCGCGTGCGCCAGCGTTGCGACCAGGCGCGCCGAGTCGTCGCGCGCGAACGCCGATTCAGCCAGCGCCTCATCGAGGCTGAACTCCTGTCGCGGGCCCGAGTCGAGCACGTTGCCGGCCGCGGCGAGTTCCAGCGCCGCCTTCAGGGGCTCGGACGTCCTGTCCAGTTCGCGGTCAAGCCGCCCGGCCGTGTCAGCCGCGGCCCGGTTCTGGTCCGCCTTGAGCGCGGCGAACGGGTCCGGCTCGTCCAACAGACCCATCGCGGCGAGCAGGAAATGCGACGTATACGTGGAGGGCGGTTCGTCAAGGCTCAGGCTGCGCGCGCCGACCGAAACATAGGCGGCCACGCGGTCCGCGACCGCCGAGTCGCCGCCGGCGAGCGCGGCTATCTTGCGGCACTGCCTGACCGCGCAGTCGAAGCAGTCAGGGTGCGACTTCACGCCGGCCCGTCCTGCGCTTCGCTCCCCGCGTTTCTCACTCTGGTTTGCGCCTGGTCAAGTCTTGAGCTTCTTCTTCTCGGCCGCGGGGAAGAGCACGTTGTTGAGTATCAGACGGTACCCGGGCGAGTTCTTGTGCAGTGCCGGTTCGGTCGGCTTGTCGCCGATGCGGTGGGCGTAGTCCTCGGGGTCGTGGCCGCCGAGGAACGTGAAAGTGCCGGTGCCGTGCCTGCCGTGGATGTACTTCACCTGCTCGGTATTGACCAGCTCGGCCAGCACCAGCACGTCCTTTTTCAGCCGCGTCCGCCGGAACCCGCAGTTCTGGCCGAGGAATTCCTTGAAAAGCGCGACGTGGTTCTGTACCAGCATCGTCGGCACCGGGTCGTACTTGGCCGAGAAGTCGAAGAGCGAGTTGTACACCTCGGGGCCGCGCGCGGTCGCCTCGAGGTAGGTGTCGATGTCGGAATGCTCGTAGACCAGCGGGTCGGTGACGACCGTGAAGTTCTCGAACGCGAGGCAGCCTTCGTAGTCCAGCTTGGCCGCGTAGTTCGGGTCAACCGGATCGCCGTCGAACACCGCGGCGCAGATATCGGTGTTGCGCGCGGCCCAGGCGATGTCGGGCGTGTCGGTCGCCGAGCACATCGCGAAGAGCATCCCGCCTTCCGCGACGTAGCGCCGGATGAGCTCGACAATCGCCAGCTTCAGCCGGCTGACCTTGGCGAACCCGTGCCTTGCCGCCGAGGCCAGGCTGATCGCGACTTCCTCCTGGTACCACTTTTCCTGCCGGTAACCGGCGTAGAACTTGCCGAACTGGCCGGTGAAGTCCTCGTGGTGCAGGTGGACCCAGTCGTACCCCTTGAGCCTGCCGGCCAGGACCTCGTCGTCCCAGATGATATCGTACTTGATTCCGGCGTAGTCCAGGACCAGCCGCACCGCGTCGTCCCACGGGTCAGAGGTCGGCGGCGCGTACACCGCGAGCCGGGTCGCCCGTTCAAGGACGACCGACTCCATATTGTTCGCCTCGATGGTCGCGCGGATTGCCACGACGTCGCCGGGCGAGAGCGGCTGGTAGCTCACGCCGCTGAGCCGGCAGTCGGTCACGGTCGCCGCGTCGCCCCGGAACAGGAACGAGCCGCCGCGGTAGTTGAGCAGCCATTCGACCTGGCCGCCGCGCTGGAGCAGGCGGTGGGCCACGCCATAGGATTTGAGGTGGTCTGACTGGGTCAGGTCCATCGGGATGAGGATCATGTCCTGCCCGAACACGATCCCGGCCAGGACCAGCATCGCCAGCGCGATTCTGCGCTTCGCGCTCAGCGTGCCGCCCTCAGGTCTGGCTTCTGAGATCACTTCGTGATGACCGTCCCGGCCGTGCCTGACAGCGCCGCGCTCAGGTGCTCTGGGTCGGTTATCAGCACTTCCCTGCCGCCGCGCTCGATGAAGTCCAGCGCGGCTTCGACCTTCGGCCCCATGCTGCCGCCGGGAAACTGGCCCGCGGCCGCGTGGCGCCGCATCTCGGCCGCGCTCACCCGGCCCAGCGCTTGCTGGTCTCTCTGACCCCAGTTGAGGTAGACCGCATCGACCGCGGTCGTGATGACCAGCCGTTCGGCCTGGATCGCGCCGGCGAGCAGGCTTGAGGCGAGGTCCTTGTCGATGACCGCGGGCACGCCGTTCAGCGCGCCGTTCTCGCGGACGACCGGTATGCCGCCGCCGCCGCACGCGACGACCACCGCCCCGGCTTCTACCAGCCGCTCGATGTCGGCTTGCTCGACCACCTCGACCGGCCGCGGCGATGCGACCATCCGGCGAAAGCCCCGGCCCGCATCCTCGCGCACGGCCCAGCCCAGTTCGCGGGTCAGCCGGTTCGCCTCGGCCTTGGTGTAGAACGGCCCGACCGGCTTGGACGGCGACTGGAATGCCGGATCGGAAGCGTCAACTACGACCTGGGTCACGACGGTGACCACGCTCTTTCGGACTCCGCGCCGGGCAAACTCGTTGCCCAGCGCCTGCTGAATCATGTAGCCGACCTCAGCCTGGGTCAACGCGTTGCAGGCGTCGAGCGGGATTTCGGGCAGGCGGTTGCGCGAAAGGTGAGAGCGCAGGAGCAGGAACCCGACCTGAGGCCCGTTGCCGTGCGTCACCACGACCTCACTGCCCGACTCCACGAGGTCGGCGATGTGGCGGCTCGTTTCCGCGACCGTGGCGAACTGGTCCGCGAACGAGCTCTTGTCCTTGGTGCGAATCAGCGAATTGCCGCCGATTGCCAGCACTGCTCTGGGCTTCATGGAAAATAATGATAGGTCGCAGCCGCGCACCCGTCAAACCGGGGCTGAATCTGCCTGCTCCACTCTACCGATGGACACCACACGCACGGCTTTCGCGATGCCGGCCGCTACTATTAGTGGTAGCGGCGGGCGGCACGTCATACTACCGGTTGTGGGGGGAGTGACTCCCCCGGTGGCTCAGGCGGACAATGTGACGGCAAACGCGCTGGCGACCGAATCGGCCAGCACAAGGGCAAGCTGCCGTTTGAACGCCGGTTACAGCTTCAACTTAAGCTCCCGTTCGAGTCACGCCGTCAAGTGTCCATCAAACGCGAACTTGAGCCCGCTCCTCAGCGTCGCGGCCAGCGCGCGGCCCAATCGCAGCTTCAACTCAGTTCTCAGTAATCCGTTAAGAACAACGTTCAGTGCCAAGAGCAGTCGCCGGTTCGATTCGGGCCCGGCTCTTGCCTCGGCCTCGGCCGCGCCGACTGCCTCGGCCTACTCTGTCCTCACCAGTTTCTTCTGCACTCTGCCGCTGTCGGTAGTCAGTTGGATGAAGTACACCCCGGCCGGGAGCGCGCGGCCGTTGCCTGTGCCGTCCCAGGTCAGGTGATACCAGCCCGCCTTCTGCCGGCAGTCAGCCAGGTTGGCGCACTGCCGGCCCGCCGCGTCGTAGAGCCGGATGCTGACCCGCCGCCGTCCGGGCCGGAGGCATCGTACTCAAAGTCCCCGCCGTCCCCGTTGGCAACACCGTACCAGGTCACGTCCTGCGACTGGTTGCCGGCCGAGTCGGTGACGGTCAGCCGGACGTAGTACTCGCCGTCTACAAGACCCTCGGTGTTCCAGTAGCCGAGGTCAGCAGGATACCAGACCGGGATGATGGTCGAGTCCCAGTAGGGCACGGCCGGCTCGAAGAACTCCGATTGCGGCTCGACCGCGGTCCATTCCTCTGCCTCGACGTGCCGGAACTCCAGCCGGTAGGACTCAAACCAGTCCTGGCCCTGTCCCGTGAGCGGGTCATAGGCCGCCCCGAGCAGCTTGAACTCGCCGTTGACCTTGCTTCCCTCGGTTGGCTCAGACACCAGCGCGATGGGTGGAGTCTGGTCAAAGTTGATGGTGTCGCAGGTCTCGACCCGCGTCTCGTTGCCGGTCACGTCCTGCACCGCCAGCCAGACCGCCTTGCGGCCGTCGCCGGATGAGAGGGTCCACGGTTGGACCGAGTCGGGCGTCAGCCACCCCGAGCAGTCCTCGTCCGGCCCGATGCGTTCAAGCCGGAAGTTGTCCAGCCAGAGCGTGCCGACTCCGCTCAGCCCGTCGACTTGGCAGCGCACGTAGCCGGCTATCCACTCGTAGTTGGCTACCGTCTGCGGGGTCGGGCAGGTGAAGCGCTTCTCAAGCCGGTCCGGCCCGATGAGCGCGGCCGTGCCCAGCGGTATCTCGACCTGGTCCACCATCATCTGCATCGTGTCGACCGAGTCCGGCAGCGTGCATTCGTAGAGGTAGCCAAACTCCAGCCGGCCCGCACTGCCGCCCAGGGTGTCGGTCGTGACCTGCAACAGGTCGGCTGAGAGCCGGACGGTCTTGCCCAGAAACGGGCTGACCGAGGAACCCGGGACAACGGTCCAGGCCCAGGCTTCGCCTGCGCCCAGCGTCAGCCGGGCCATTCCTGACGCGCCGTCAGTCTGGCCCGAGGAATACCGCCAGAGCGTGTCGGGGGCCCCGAAGCCGGCACCGGGTACGACGTTCTCAATCGGCACGTTGCCCAGCCGGACCGAGCAGGCCGGCGACAGACTGTCGGTCCCGGCCCAGCTTGCCAGCGCAGTCTGGCCAGTGGTGAACGCATCGCCGGAGTTGAGCAAGACACTCACCGCCAGCGGGGTCGAGTCGAACACGACGAAGTCAGACCACGCGGTATCGCTGATGTTGATGCAGTCGTCCGAGGCACGCAGGCCCAGCTTGTACCTCGACTCGCCCGCCAGGAACTGCCACGTCGTGCAGGCCTTGGCCCCAAACCACCCGCTGGCGATGATGGTGTCCGGCAAGGTGTCGCTGGTCAAGAAGACCGCTTCGAGTAGCTGCATCGAATCCGCGTCGGTCTGGCCCGCTGTGTCCGCCTCCCAGCTCGTGCTCGACAAGTTGAGAATCACTCGCGGGACGCAGATCCGGCCGTCGACCGTGACCGGATTGATGTCACCGGATGGCGGCCGGCGGACGACCTTGCTCAGGTAGCCCGCGTTGTCGTCGAACCCAAGTTCGACGTATGACTGCTGCGAGTTCACCTTGGCCTCAAGCAGAGCCGGTCCGGCTCCTGCGGGGGTCCACGTGGCGGGGCCGATGACTGCACTGCTCTCTGGTTTGATGCCCTGGCAGTACTGCCGGCAATCGACCGACTCACCGTTGACCGCGAATCGGACGAACGTCGCGGGATAGCCGCCCTCTGGAATGTGCGTGTGCGTCGAGTCGTTGCCGACGTTCTTCACCCGCGCCCAGACCTGCACCGGCCGGTCCTTCTGCACGACAGCGGGCACGGTCCAGACGCTGTCGACCATCAGGTCGGGACGTCTTGGAGTTCCCCGTTCACGAATGATGGCTGGCCGACGACCAAACTCTATGGGGAGCCATCCGTCAGTCTGCACTGACACGGTCACATGCGGCGGCGAGTTGTCGTACGCAGCTCTAATGACATCCACGCTATCCGTTCGAGCCGGCACCCGAAGAGTATCCAGGAATGCTGGGCTGTTCTCGGACACCCATGCGACCCAAAATCTCTGGTGGGAGCTGTCACTGTACTCCGTGGCTCGCGAAAGGTGGTCACCCGGTGTCTCCGGGGGCATCGTCCAATCATTGAACTCGCCGTCGCGTGTCGCGGACGCGAGCTGCTGGAAAGCGTATGCCGATGGTCGCATACCAAACTGAACGGTGGTGTCGGTGATACCCCACCAAGCGTAGCCGGTCGGCACATTGTTGTTCAGCGGTGGCTCTCTCTGCGTGAAGTCCGGCATGTACCGTCCGGTGAAGGCGAACCAAGTGTGTTGCTCCGAGCGGTGGAACGGTAGCGAGTTGTACGCCTGAAGAGCGGCGTAGGTCTG
>CBFGIY010000061.1:0-14312 GCA_965648935.1 Caldifarciminota bacterium | reverse complement strand
GGGCCGGCTTGATGGCGATCTCGGCACTTGTCGCCGACCCGCTGCAGCGCAAAGTCAACGCGGTCGCAAGCCTGTCCTGTGCCGGAATCGTTCTGCTGCTGGTGAACCCGCAGGCGCTGTTCGAGGTCGGCGCCCAGCTCTCGTTCGCCGCGGCACTGGGCATCGTGCTGCTGCTTGAGCGGCTGGGAATGACCGGGAAGCCGGCTGACCCGTCCGACAAGCTCGGCAGTCTGTACATGCGCCGGCGCGAGTTCGTGCACGCGGCCGGGCATCGGTTCCTGCCGCGCTGGCTGTCCTACAACCTTCTGCCGGCGTTGCTCGTGGCGCTCGCTGCGACCGGGGCGACCGCGCCCCTGCTGTTGCGTCACTTTGCGCGATTCCAGCCGCTGAGCTTCCTTTCCGGCATTGTTACGGTGCCGCTGGTCGGCGCGGCGATGCCGCTCGGTCTGCTCGTCGCTGTTTTCGACCCGGTGCCTTTCGTCGGCGGGGCATTCGCCGAGTCGCTGCGTCTGGTGCTGGCCCTGCTGCTGCGCATCGGCACCGCGCTGGGCAGTCTCGGCTGGGCGATGATCGAGCCGGGGCGGCTGTCGTGGCTCGGGGTCGCGTGGCTGTACCTGTCGCTTCTCGTGCTGAACCGCAGGCGCGGCCTGCGCGCGCTGGGCCTGGCAGTGCTGCTCGCCGGCGCGAGCGTGGCCGTGTGGCGGGCCGCACTCGAACGGCCGCGCAGTACGGTCGCTTTCCTTGACCCGGGCAAGGGCGATGCCGTGCTGCTGCAGGACCGGTCCGGTGCGCGGCTGCTGTTTGACGCCGGGATAGACGGCCCGGGCGTGGTGCGCGACTGGCTGCGCTTCCGCGGCATCCGCCGGCTCGACGCGGTCGTCATCACACACCCGGACCGCGACCACTACGGCGGCCTGCTGGACCTCGGTTCGGGCGTGCGCGTGAGGCGGGTCATCGTGGCGACGCTTCAGGGCGACACCGCCTACGCCGGACTGCTGGAGCGGTTGCGGCGGCGCGGGGCAGAGGTCACCGTGGCGGGCCGGGGCACGCGCCTGTCGGGCGACGGGTTTGGGGTCGAGTTCCTGTGGCCCGATGCGCGGGCGCGACGGCAGTACGAAATCGGCCGGGCCGCGACCAACTCGGTCTCGCTCGTCGCGCGGGTGACGTGCGATTCGACGCGCATGTTGCTGACCGGAGACATGGAGCGCCTTGACGCGGTCAGCGCAGACCTCGCCGCCGAGGTCCTCAAGTCGCCCCACCACGGCAGCGTAGCGGGCAACCGCGACACCGTGCTCGCGCTGGTGCGGCCTCAGAAGGTCATCGTGATGGGACGCCACCCGACGCCGGCAGGGCTGGAGGCGCGGCTCGACTCGGCCGGCATCGAGCTGCACAACACGCGCAGGTCAGGCGGGCTGGTGTTCTGGTGCGGGCCGGACGGCCGCCTCGCCCCGGCCCGGCGCGGCTTGACTTCGCGCCTGTTCGGTGAGAATTAGCCGGTGAACACGACGCGCGCACGCGTGCTGCTCGGTCTCGGGCTTGGAGTCATAGTGCTGTCGTTCGCGTCGGTGCTGATTCGCCTGACACCGGCCGCGAGCATCGTCATCGCGGCCGGCCGGATGGCAATCTCCACGCTGATACTCACGCCGCTGTTTCTCGCGCGTCTGCCCGCGGCGCGGGCCGAGCTGCGCGGGGTGAGTCCGTGGCCGCTGATCGTGTCTGGTCTCCTGCTCGGAGCGCATTTCGCGCTGTGGATCGAGTCGCTCAACCGGACATCGGTGGTCAGCTCGGTCGTGCTGGTCACGATGGATCCGATATTCGTTTCGCTGCTGTCGCCTCTGTTCGTGCGGGAGCGCGCCTCGGCGCGGGTGTGGCTGGCGGTGCTTCTGGGCGTGGCCGGGGCAGCGATTGTCGCCGGGCCCAATCTCGGGTCTGCGTCGCTGACCTCGGGCAACCTGCTCGCGGTCGGCGGCTCGGCGTGCGCGGCCGGGTACCTGCTCGTGGGCCGGAGCGTGCGGCCGCGGGTATCGCTGCTCACGTACATCTTCATCGTCTACGGCATAGCGGCGCTGGCCCTGGTTCCGGTCGCCCTCGCATCAGGGGCGCAGGTCACCGGCCTGCCCCCGCGGGCGTGGCTGTTCATCGCGCTGCTCGCGGTCGGGCCGCAACTGCTTGGCCACACCGCGTTCAACTGGGCCCTGCGCTGGCTGGCCACGCCGATCGTGGCGATGGCCATCCTCGGCGAGCCGGTGGGCACGACCCTGCTGGCGTGGGCCTTTCTCGGCGAAACGCCGCGGGTGTTCGAGCTGCTCGGCGGGCTGGTGATACTGGCGGCAATCTACCTTGCGGCGACCGACCGGCAGAAGCCGGCGCTCGGGCCCGCCGGATAGTCGATGAACCCGGCAATCGTCACCCGCGAGCTGACCCGGCGGTTCCGCGATTTCGTCGCGGTCGACCGCGTGTCGTTCGAGGTCGAGCCGGGCACGGTGTTCGGATTCCTCGGGCCGAACGGCGCGGGCAAGACCACGACCGTGCGGATGCTGTGCACTCTGGCGATGCCGAGCGGCGGGCAGGCGAGCGTGGCCGGGTTGGACGTGGTGCGCCAGAGGCGCGAGGTGCGATCGCACATCGGCATCATCTTCCAGGACCCGTCGCTGGATGACCGGCTCACCGCACGCGAGAACCTGCGCTTCGCAGCTCGGCTCTACCGCATTCCCGGGCCCGAGCTCGGGCCGCGCATCGACGGCGCTCTGGAGTGGATGGAGCTATCGGACCGCGCCAACAGCCTCGTGCGCGAGTTCTCGGGCGGGATGAAGCGGCGCCTTGAGATCGCGCGCGGCCTGATACACTCGCCCGACGTGCTGTTCCTGGACGAGCCGACGCTCGGACTCGACCCGCAGACGCGCGGCCGCATCTGGGAGCACCTGGAACGACTGAAGCGCGAACGCGGCATCACGCTGTTCATGACCACGCACTACATGGACGAGGCCGAGTACTGCGACCGCATCGCCATCATCGACCATGGCCGCATCATCGCCATCGACACGCCGGCGCGGCTCAAGGCAGCGGTGCGCGGCGACCTGGTGGAGCTGGCGACCGAGAACGACGCGGCCGCCGCAGAGGAGATCGAGGCGCGCTGGGCAGTGGAGGCGAAGCCGGTGGAGTCAGGGCTCAGCATCGAGGTCGGGGAGGGCGCGAGCTTCCTGCCCCGCCTGCTCAAGGAGTTGTCCGTGCCGGTGCGGCGCGTGGACCTGCGCAAGCCGACCTTGGACGATGTGTTTCTCAAGCTGACCGGCCGGCAGATACGCGACACCGGGGCGAGCGACGGGGACAAGAACCGGTCGCGCCTGCGGCGCGTGGGCCGGGCCTGGCGCTAGGGACAGATGGACTTCACCGCGGTCTTCACCATCTGGCAGCGCGACATCATCCGCTACTTCCGCGAAAAGAGCCAGTTCTACTCGTCCATCTCGCGGCCGATACTGTGGCTGTTCGTTCTGGGGATGGGCCTGCGCGGGTCGAGCCCCGGGGTGCAGGGCGCGAATTACACCCAGTTCCTGTTTCCCGGAATCCTGGCGATGACCACGATATTCACGTCTATCCAGTCGGCCATCTCCATCATCTGGGACCGCGAGTTCGGTTTCCTGAAGGCGATACTCGTGACGCCGGTGCCGCGCTCATCCATTGCCGTGGGCAAGGCGTTTTCAGGGATGACGCTCTCGCTGATACAGGGCGGCATCATCCTCGCGCTCGCACCGCTGGTCAAGGTCGCGCCGCCGTGGTACAACATTCCGCTGCTGGTGCTGGTGATGGCGCTGCTTTCCTACGCGCTGACCAATGTCGGCATCGTCATCGCGGCCCGGATGAGCAGTTTCCAGGGCTTCGGCACGATAATGAACTTCATCATAATGCCGATGTGGTTCCTTTCCGGCGCGCTGTTCCCGGCCAGTGGCCTGCCGGCGTGGCTGGGGATACTGGTGCGGGCCAACCCGCTGACCTACGGGGTGGACCTCCTGCGCCGGCTGGCGCTGGGGTTCGGGTTCTACCCGGTGTGGCTGGACCTGGGCTGCATTGCGGTCTTCGCGGCGCTGGCGACCGCGGCCGCGATAGCGAGCTTCAACCAGGGAGAATACTAGGCGGAAAGCCCGGGCAGAGCGGGCGGTCAGCAGTCCGAAATCGGCCAGAAACAAATCGAGCCGCCCTGCGGCTCGTTTGTCAGTCTGATCGCCGTTCTAGACCGGCGACTGAGTAATGATAGCACCCCCCGGCCCGATGTCAAGCTGCGCGAGCGAGGTTTAGCCGCCGTCCTGGGCGCCGTCCTGGGCCGCGTCGCGAATCATCTCCTCGACGCGCCGGGCCTGCGGGTTGGCCTCGGCAATCTTCTGGACGTGTTCGAACTCGGCTTCGACCATCGTGCCGAATTCCTCGATTTCCTCAAGGCAGCGCTTGCCCGATCGATGGGCAAACCCGCGCAGGTTTTGGAGCAGGGACTCGTAGCTGCGGTCCGAGGTGTAGCGCGAGAGAATGTAGCGGGCGACGTAGCTGTTGCAGTCGGCGCACTTGACGTAGACGCGGGTGTCCTCGCCGGTGCGGACGTAGACAAGGTTGGTGACGCGGGTGCCGTTGCACTTGGGACAGCACTCCGCCTTGGCGCTTTCCATTCCGCCTCCTAGAGATAACCGAGCAGCTTCGACACGGCAAACACCCCGGCCAGAACCGCGACCAGGCCGCCGGCGCAGACCAGGGCCCCGACCGCGGCCATCGTCTTCACCTTGACCAGGCCCGAGCCGTAGGCGATGGCATTGGGCGGGGTCGAGATGGGCAGTATCATCGACAGCGACACCGCGATGCCGACCGCCAGCACGAGCGGGGCCGGATGAGCCGAGAGGCCGGCGACCAGGGGCAGCAGCATCGCCGCGGCCGAGGTGTTGGAGATGAAGGTCGTGACTATCATCGCGGCCAGCATCGCGACCGCGGTGAGCAGAAGCGGGCTCATACTGCCCAAGCGCAGGGACTGCAGCAGCCAGTCGGCCAGGCCGGACGAGCGGATGGCCACGCCGAGCGAGAGCCCGCCGCCCATCAGGATGAGGATGTCCCAGCCGATGCGGCCGAAGTCCTTGGAGTCGAGAAAACCGAACCCGGTGAAGACCAGCGCGGGGATAACGGCAATCACCGAGGCGGGGATGCGGTGCAGTTCGGCGGTGAGCCAGAGCAGGACCGTTAGCGCGAAGACCGCGATGATGGCCTTCTGGCGGCCGCCGAGCTTCTCCTTGGCGCGGTGCGGCAGGCTGACCTCGGTGGCGCGCGCCGGGAACATCCGCAAGAGCAGCCACCAGATGAAGAAGAACAGCACGATCGTTACGGGCAGGCCGAACAGCATCCACTTGCTGAACGACAGCCGGATACCCTGCTTGGCGAGGATGCCGATGGCGATGGCGTTGGGCGGCGAACCGATGGGAGTGGCGATGCCGCCGACATTGGCGGCGAACGGGATGCCGAGGATGAGCGCGGTGCGGAACGGGTCGTCGTCGGGCAGGCCGCGGATGACGGTCAGTCCCATACCGATGAGCAGGGCGGTGGCCGCGGTGTTGGACATCCACATCGACAGGAACGCGGCGACAAACATCATTCCGAGCAGAACCCGGCTGGGCCTTGTCCCCGTGCGTTCGAGGATGGCCCCGGCGAGCAGCGTGTCCAGTCCGAACTTGCCCAGCGTCTCGGACAGCACGAACCCGCCGAGGAAGAGCATTATCACGTTGTCGAAGAACGGCGCGATGAACACGGCCGGCTCGAGCTTGAGCGGCCCGGCGAGCAGGACGACCTCAAGCAGAACGACGAGGAACGATGTCGAATACAGCGGTATCGCCTCGGTCACCCACAGGTACGCGGCGGCGGCGATGATGCCGAGGCAGCGGCGGGCCGGCTCGGGGATGCCGGGCAGGGGCAGGAGGTACGCGACGATGCCGCACGCGAGCGCGGCGGCGGCGTGCGCGAGCTGGCGGGAGAGGATTGGTCCGTGCTTGGGCGGCATATCTTCTGAGGGCAGTCTAGCACGCCGCGGCCGGCAGGCAAGAACCGAGCCAATAACGATTGACGATTGACCGTGGCCACGCAGGGCCTTTGACATCCAGAGCCGCCGGTGCTATCTTTCATTGATGCTGCGAGCGCCTGTTCTTTACTTGGAGACATCGGTCTTCGGCTTCTTCGCCGACGAGGAACCGCGCAACCTCGTCCATAGCGAGGCGGTCCGGGCGCTCTTCCAGCAGATTGAGCTGGGCATCCTCGATGGCATCACTTCGCGCGTAACGGCAGATGAGCTTGGTGATGCGCCGGCCGAATTGCGTGAGGGATTGCTGCGGTTGCTGGCGCTCGTGCGTGTGCCCTCGCTCGATGAGGTCGAGGTGGCCCGCCTGGCGGCGCGCTACGTCAAGGACGGCATCATTCCCGCCCAGTACATCGTTGACGCGCAGCACGTCGCGTGCGCCACCCTGGCGCGGGCGGACGTGCTGGTTTCGATGAACCTCAAGCACATCGCCAATGAGTGGTCGGCAAGAAGGGTGAACGCGGTTAACATGGCCGAAGGGTACCCGTTGATCAGCGTTCGGACGCCGATGGAGGTGCTTCGCTATGAAACCTGATGGTAACGCTTTCCTCGATTGGCTGCACCGGCGGCGGGAGAAGCAGGAGAGCGAGCGGCAGGCGCAGGGGGTCGGTGAGGTCGAGTGGCTGAGGCGGGTTTCGTCCCGCGCCGACAAGGTTCTTGAGAGCCTACCCAAGTCCGACAGCGCGCCGGTTGCCCGCGACCGCAAGCCCGGCAGTTAGCGTCGCGTTCTTCTCTCCGCACCCGTTCCCCGTAACCCTTGACCCCTGACCCCTTGCTCAGTCTTGACTCCCCATCGCCGCTTCATACACTCCGAGATATGGAGAGGACACTCACGGCCGGACAGAAGGCCGCCCGCACGCGCAAGCTCAGGGCGGCCGGCAAGAAGGCCGCAGTGACGCGCAAGCGTCGCGCAGCCACGCGCAAGGCGGCCGAAACGCGCCACCAGCGTGTTGAAGGCTGAGACATGACCCTGCACATCAATCTGAAGCGTGTTAATCAAGAAGTGCCCCTGGTCCCTTAGGGCCTTGGCGGTGCATAGCCTGCGATATCAGATCGACGCACGGAGAAACGCATGACGATCGGCAGGGTGAAGTCAGGCAAGACCCACAAGGAAGTTGAAGTGAAGTGGGACCCCTCGAGCAAGGATGTGTATGTCGCCTACGCTGGCACGACGCACATTGGCAGGGCCGGCTCTGCAGGCGAGGCGATGCACAAGGCTGAGGCATGGTTGTGCGACAAGTAGCCGTGTCGTAGAAAGGAGTGATGCAGTGATAGGTGATACCAAACACCCGGATGACCGTGTGGAGAAGCTCTTGGTGGCGCTTGGGCTGAAGTACAAGATTGACGGTGACGGCGACTTCAAGCTTGGCTTCGGGCTCGACAAGGGCCGTAGTCAGTTGGTGTGGGTGAACTCAAACACTTCAAGCTATAGGGGCATGGAGGTTCGCGAAGTCTGGTCCATCGCCTACGAGTCCACGGTCGAATTCCCGGCCGATGTCTCGTTCAAGCTCCTTAGGAAGAACCGGGCTATGAAGCTGGGTGCGTGGGAGGCAGCCAAGATGGGGGACAAGTACTATGCGGTTTTTTCAGTCAAGATCTCAGCCAACTCCGACGCCGAGACACTTCGTTCTGTGGTCAACTTCGTGGTTGAGGCAGCAGACGAGATGGAGCAGGAATTAGTGGGGAAGGACGATTTCTGACGTATCGCTGGTAGGCTCCCGTAGTGGACCGATGGTCTGCCGCACTCGACTTTCAGGCACGGAAAGCCGGTGCGACTTCTAGGTGGGCAGGCGCTGCTGTTTGGCCGAGCAAGGGTCGCAGGAGGCGCATCTAGTCTGAAGGGAACGGGCGACCACCTCAAGTGCATCATGACGCGGTGTGAGACCCGCGTGGGAACGCGGGCCATACGAAAGCGTGGCTACTGGGTCCGCGCTTGACGAGGGGCTGAGCCGGTCTAGGCTTGGGCCTCAACCGGCCGCAACGGAGGCACAATGAACGTCAAAGAGATAACGCCCGAGCAACTGAACGTCGAGCAGTTCATCAACGAGCAGGTCGAGTCGCTGCGCCAGGTCGTGGGCGAGGGGCTGGCCGTGAACGCGCTGTCCGGCGGCGTGGACTCGTCGGTCGTGACGATGCTCGGGCACCGGGCGCTGGGCAAGCGGCTAAAGACCTACTTCGTGTCCAACGGCATTATGCGCGAGGGCGAACCTGAATACATCGTCGGCGTATTCGCAAAGCTCGGAGTGCCGGTCGAGCTGGTCGATGCTGAGGACGCGTTCTTTGGGGCGCTATCGGGCCTGACCGACCCGGAACAGAAGCGCGAGGCGATTACCCAGACGTTCTACAAGAAGGTGTTCGGGGACCTCGTGCGCGCAAGCGGCGCGCGGTTCCTCCTGCAGGGCACGAACTGGACCGACGTGGAGGAAACGGTCGCCGGCGTGAAGCGCCAGCACAACATTCTCGAACAGCTCGGCATTGATACCCAGAAGGAGTTCGGGTACAAGGTGCTGGAGCCGGTTCTGCAGTTGCGCAAGACCGCAATCCGCATTGTCGGCAAGGCGCTGGGGCTGCCCGAGGAAATCTACGCGCGGCCGCCGTTCCCGGGCCCGGCGCTGGCGGCGCGGGTCATCGGCGAGGTAACGCGCGAGCGCGTGGCGATAGTGCGCAAGGCGACCGCGATTCTGGAGGCCGAGCTTGCCGGGTGCAAGGCGTTTCAGTATCTCGCCATTCTGCATCAGGACAAGGTGACCGGGATGCGGGGCGGCAAGCGCGACTTCGGCGCGCAGATAGAACTGCGCTGCTTCGAGAGCACCGATGCCATCACCGCGACGGTGACGCGCCTGCCCTGGGAGAAGCTGGAGAAGCTGGCCGAGCGCATCACGACCGAGGTGCCGGGCGTGGTGAGCGTGACCTACAGTATCACAACCAAGCCGCCGTCGACAATCGAGGCCATCTAGGCCGCGGCAGACGCCAAAACCCCAAAGCCCAAAACCCAAGCTCCCGGACTTGAGGGAGCGGCTTGGCAGGTTGACAGGGGCAGAATACCGCCGCAAGATGATATGCGGCGGGGCGCACATCTCGCCCGGGTGAATCGGTAACCACTAAAGGAGGAGCAGATGGAGTACGGCAGTGGCCGCAAGTTCGTTGCGGAGTTTCTCGGCACGTTCGCGCTGGTGCTGGTCGGGTGCGGCAGCGCGGTGATTGCCGGGGACAAGGTCGGCTTCCTCGGCATATCGTTCGCGTTCGGCCTGACCGTGCTGGCGATGGTCTACGCCATCGGCCACATCTCGGGCTGTCACATCAACCCGGCAATCAGCGTGGCAATGCTGGTGGCCGGCAAGATGAAGTTCAAGGACACAATCCTGTACGTCATCGCCCAGTGCGTCGGCGCGATTGCCGGCGCGGCCGTGCTGTACTGGATTGCGTCGGGCCTTCCCGGTTACTCAGGCGGCCTGGGCCAGAACGGGTTCGACGCGGGTTCGCCGGGCGGGTACCCGCTCGCCTCGGCGCTGGTGTTCGAGGTCGTGTTCACCGCGCTGTTCCTTTTGGTCATCTTCGGCGCGACGAGCAAGGGAGCGCCGGCCGGGTTCGCCGGCATACCCATCGGTCTCGCGTTGGTGCTCATCCACATCGTCGGCATCCCGGTGACCGGGACCTCGGTGAACCCGGCGCGCAGCCTCGGGCCGGCGGTGCTCGTGGGCGGGCAGGCGCTGTCCCAGCTCTGGTTGTTCATCGTGGCGCCGCTGGTCGGCGGCGTCATCGCCGCGCTCATCTGGCGGCTGATGTTCGACAAGAAGTAGCCGCGGCGGCAGGTTCCTTCGGCGGGCTCGGCATTGCCGGGCCCGCCGCGCTATCGCTGGCTGTCCGGCAAGGCCACTACCTGTTGTGGTGCGAGCAAGGTCAGGATACTACAGGTTGTGGAGGGGGTCACTCCCCCGGTGGTCCGAGCCGTCGGGCCTCGCTTGAGCGTCGGGCCGAGGCGCGCGGCCGGCGCGGGCCAGAAGCGACGGGCGAGTCTGACTTTGACTCTGGCGTCTGAATCTCCAACGACTGGCCGGCCCAGGGGAACGTCAAAGCCAGCCGCGAACGCGGTGGCAAGCGCAGATTCCAGGTCACGGGCAAGCGGCAGGTTCAGGGCAGGTGATGGCCGGGCCGAGAGCCCGCTGTCTAAATCGTCGTCCAGAGGCCGGCCGGGGCGCTGTCTTGCAGCGGACCTGCTTTGTGCCTTGTCCTGTGGCCGGCCGGCTTGACTGGCGTGCGGTCGCCGCTAGTATAGGCGCAAAGCCTTGATGGATCAAAGAATCGACGAGGTTCTACCCCTCGTAACCAAGCCGATACGCTACACGGGCGGTGAGTACAACGCCCTCTCCTGCGACCCCGAAAACTCGCGCGTGAGCTGGGTCCTCGGGATGCCCGAGGTGTACGAGATTGGGATGTCGAACTACGGGCTGAGGGTGCTCTACAGCATCATCAACCGCATCGAGGGCGCGAGTTGCGACCGGGTGTTCGTGCCGTGGCCCGACCTCGGCGGCATAATGCAGGCGCGGCACCTGCCGCTGTACGCGCTTGAATCGAAGCGGCCGGTCAGCGAGTTCGACATTCTCGGCGTGTCGCTGCAGAGCGAGCTTTCCTGCACGAACCTGCTGTACCTGCTGGACCTGGCGCACATCCCGCTGCGCCGGGCCGAGCGCGACGAGCGGCATCCGCTGGTCGTGGCCGGCGGGCCGGTCACCGTGAACCCGATGCCGTGGGTCGATTTCGTGGACGTTTTCGCTGTTGGCGACGGCGAGGCGCTGGTGCGCGAGATAACCGCCGCGGTCGGCGAGTGGAACGGCCGCGAGCGGGGCGAGATTCTGGAGCGGCTGGCGATGCTGGAGGGCGTGTTCGTGCCCGGCTACAACGGCAAGACCCCGGGCAGCGTGCGGCGCGCAGTGGTGCCGGAGCTGAACGAGGCCGATTTCCCGTTCCCGCCGCTGGTGCCGATCTGCGAGGTGACGCACGACCGGCTGACGATCGAGATTGCGCGCGGCTGCCTGCGCGGGTGCCGGTTCTGCCAGGCCGGTTTCCTGAACCGGCCGACCCGGTTCCGCGACATCGACCAGATTGTCCGCATCGCCGAGCGCGGCATCCGCGCGACCGGCTGGGACGAGGTGTCGCTGTTGTCGCTCTCGACCCTCGACTATCCGAACATTCTCGAGCTGGTGCAGCGGCTGAACGGCCGGCTCAAGGAGCGGCGGGTTGCGATTTCGCTGCCTTCGACGCGGGGCGAGGACTTCTCGCCCGAGCTGGCGTTTGACCTGCAGGAGGTGAAGAAGGCCGGGCTGACTTTCGCGCCGGAGACGGCCTCGGACCGGCTGCGCGCGGTGGTGAACAAGCACATCTCCGAGGCACGCATCCTCGAATCGGTGCGCAATGCGCTCGACGCGGGCTGGAATGGGGTCAAGCTCTACTTCATGGTCGGGCTGCCGGGCGAAACCGAGGCCGACACCGACGAGATCGGCCGGTTCGTTCAGGAGGTGGCGACGCTGTGCCGGGGCCGGCCGGTGCGCTACAACCTGAGTCCGTTCGTGCCCAAGCCGCACACGCCGCTGCAGTGGGCCGCTTTCGCCGATATCGGGGAGACGCGCGCGAAGATCGAGCGGGTGCGCGCGCGGGTGACGCGGCGCAACGCCCGGGCCAAGTGGGAGAATCCGGAGTGTTCCTGGGTGCAGGCGCTGCTGGCGCGCGGCGACGAGCGGGTCGGGCGCGTCGTCGAGTACGTCTACCAGAAGGGCGGGATTTTTCAGGAGTGGAGCGAGCACTTCCGTTTCGCGCTGTGGCAGGAGGCCTGCGCCGCGGCCGGGCTTGACGCGGCCGGGCTTGTGTCCGAGAAGCCGGTCGGCGCGGCCCTGCCCTGGGACCTGGTCGACGTCGGCGTGAGCCGCGAGTTTCTCGAGCGCGAGTACGAGCGGTCGCGCGCCGGCACGCCGACGCCGGACTGCTCGAGCGCGGGCTGCACCGGGTGCGGGGCCTGCCCGGACGGCGTGCTGCCGCCGCGGCCCGAGGCCGGGCCGGACAGCGCGGTGGCCGGGGCTTACGCGCGCCGCAGCCGCGGCAGCGCGGCCCTGCCCGAGCTGCGCACGCGGTTCCGGCTGAAGTACGCGGTCGGGGAGAGCTACCGTTTCGCCGCGCACCTGGACCGGGTCCGCGCCTTCTACCGTTCGCTGCGGCGCAGCGAGCTGCCCGTGGCCTACACGAAGGGCTATGCGCCGAAGCCGATGCTCTCATTCGGTCCGCCGCTGCCCGTGGGCGTGACCTCGGACGGCGAGTACGTCGACGTGTTCACCGGTTATCACTACACCGGCAACATCGTGCGCGACCTGGGAGCGTTCCTGCCCCGGGGCCTGCGCGTGGTCGCGGCGCGCTCGGTGAGCCGGGAGGCGAAGTCGCTGGGCAGCATCATCAACCTGGGGCGTTACGAGATCGCCCCGCCGCCCGGCTCGCCCGACCCCGGCGAGCTGGCCGAGCGCGCAGGAGCGTTGAGCGGGGTCAGGGAATTGAGGTTCGCCGAGTCGGGGCTGGTCCACCTGGACCTGGCCATCGAGCCGGGCGTTAAGCTGTTCGACGCGCTGGCCGCGCTCTTCGGGCTGTCCGACGCCGAGGCGCGCTGCCTGCATGTCCGGCGAATGGAGTGTTTTGCGGCGGCAGACGGAAGGCTGCGCACGCCGCTGGAGGATTGATTGATGAAGGTCAAGACGAAGATCGTGCTGAGCGCGAACGAGTGGGAGACACGCGTCGCGATCATCGAGAACGACCGGCTGGTCGAGTTCTACATCGAGCGGGAGGAGACCCAGATTCTCGTCGGCCGCATCTACAAGGGCCGGGTCGAGAACGTGGTCAAGGGCCTGCGCGGCGCGTTCGTCAACATCGGGCTGCGCAAGAACGGTTTCCTGCCCCTGGTCGAGATACCCGAGTTCGACGCGCTCGACGACGACGACGAGGACAAGGGCGCGAAGGCCAGGTCCGAGCCGCGCACCATCACCATTGACGAAGGCGAGGACATTCTGGTGCAGGTGGTGAAGGATCCCTTCGCGGAGAAGGGCGCCCGCCTGACCTCCTACGCATCGATACCGGGCCGGTACCTGGTCTACTTCCCCAACGGCCAGCGGGTGGGCATTTCGCGCCGCATCCGCGACCGGCGGGTGCGCTCGCGCCTGCGCGAGGCGGTGCGGCGCTACAAGTCGCCCCACGCCGGCCTGATTATCCGCACGCTCGCCGAAGAGGCGCGGCCCGAGGATCTGCGCGCCGAGTACGAGGGTCTCGAGGCAATCTGGAACGAAACGCGGGCCCGGGCCGAGGCGGCCAAGGCCCCGGCCGTGGTCTACGAGGAGCCGTCGATCGGGGTCAAGCTCGTGCGCGACCAGTTCGGCGCCGACGTCGACCGGATGATCGTCGACAACGAGGAGGCCTACCGCGAAATTACCGAGTACCTCGGCCGCGTCGCGCCGGCAATCAAGCGCCGCGTCGAGCTGTACAAGGGCGATGTGCCGCTGCTCGAGCAGACCGGGGTCGAGGCCGAGCTGGAACGGGTGTTCCAGAAGCGCATCTGGCTGAAATCGGGCGGGTTCATCACCATCGACCAGACCGAGGCGATGGTCGCGATCGACGTCAACACCGGCCGGTCGGCCCGGGAGGACGACCCGGAGCGGCTGATACTGCAGACCAACCTTGAGGCCGCGGCCGAAATCGCCCGCCAGATCCGGCTGCGCGATCTCGCCGGACTGCTCATCATCGACTTCATCGATATGGAAGACGTGAAGAACACCGAGCAGGTCATCGCCGAGCTGAAGCTGCACCTCTCCAACGACCGGGCCAAGGCCGATTACTCGAAGATGAGCCGGTTCGGGCTCCTGGAGATGACCCGCGAGCGGACCCGGCCGGGCATGATGTACGCGATGCACGAGACCTGCCCGACCTGCAAGGGCACGGGCCGCGTGCGCTCCCGCGCCGAGGTCGCGATGAAGATCGAGCGCCAGATAATCACGCGGCTCGCGAAGCTGCGCGGCCGGCGCCTGCGCATCCTCGCCGCGCCGCCGATGACCGATTTCCTGACGACCGAGTGGTACGAGCGCCTGAGCGAGTTCGCCCGGCGCTACGAACTGGCGATTGACGTCAAGACCGACTACCTGCTGCAGCCGACCGACTTCAAGCTGCTGACCGAGTCGCTCTAACCGGG